>NZ_JBEXYN010000052.1:0-57545 GCF_040630935.1 Streptomyces sp. NPDC005722 | reverse complement strand
CCGATGCCGGCAACGGCACCGGCACCGGGACGCACGTACCGGGTCCGCGGGGCTCCGCCTCCGCCGCTCCCGCCGCCGCCCCCACAGGGGGCGGGGGCGGGGGCCGGGACCGCTACCTCGACCTGCTCCGCGCCCTCGCCCTGGTGCGGGTGGTCGTCTACCACACCTTCGGCTGGGCCTGGCTGACCCTGCTCTTCCCCTCCATCGGCATCATGTTCGCCCTGGCCGGGTCCCTGGCGGCGCACTCGCTGCAGCGGCCCGCGCTGTCCGTGGTGCGCGGCCGGCTGCGGCGGCTGCTGGTGCCCTTCTGGCTGTTCGCCGCGGCCGTGACCGTCCTGATGCTGCTGCACGGCTGGCGGCCGCACTCCTGGCACCGGATGCTGCTGTGGATCCTGCCGCTGGCGGACCCGCCCGGCACCGCCTGGGCCGAGCAGATCATCGCCCCGCTCTGGTACATCCGCACCTACCTGTGGCTCGTGCTGCTGTCCCCGTGGCTGCTCAAGGCATTCCGCGCGGCGCCGCGCTCCTGCCTCGCGGCGTGCGGCGCACTGGTCGTCCTCGCGCAGTACGACCGGCTGCCGATCGCCGAACCCGCCCTCACCCCGGTGGTCGACCTCGTCACCTTCGCCGCCTGCTGGCTGCTGGGCTTCGCGCACCGGGACGGCCTGCTGGACGCCCTGCGGGCCCGCACGGTGGTCGGCGCGGCCGCGCTCTGCCTCCTCGCGGGCGGCTGGTTCGCGTACGCCCACCCCACCGACGAGGGCATCGACCTCGGTGAGATCCCGCTGGCCCAGGCGCTGTGGTCGGCCGGTTTCGTCCTCCTGCTGCTGCGCTTCCGGCCGCGCCGGATGAGCCGGGTGCCCGGCGCCGACGGAGCGGTCGGACTGCTCAACGCCCGCGCCGTCACCGTCTACCTGTGGCACGAGGTCGCGCTGTTCGCCAGCGTCCCGCTGATCGACCTGATGTGGGACGTGCCCTTCTTCGAGGCCCATCTCCCGCTGGACGCGACCTGGTTCCAGTTCCTCGTCGTCTGGCCGCTGATCGGCGCGGCCGTCGTCCTGGTCGGCTGGACCGAGGACCTCGCCTCCCGGCGCCGCGCGCGCCTGTGGCCGGCGGGCGCCGGGAAGCGCGGCGGAAAGCGTGGTGGCAGGCGCGGCCGGCGCGCCCGCGGCCGCGCCGCCGGGGCCCGCTGAGTCAGCTCGGCGCCCGGACGTCGTCCGTACCGGGACCGGAACCCGTCCGGTCCCGCCGGCCGGGCAGCAGGACGACGCCCGCGGCTCCGCCGAGCAGCCAGACCAGGAGCATCGGCGTCGTCCGGCCGAGCACGAGCAGGGCCGGGAAGGCGACGAGCGTCCCCGTGAGCACGACCGCCGCCGCCCGCCGGACGGTTCCGCCCTCCGCCCATTCGGCGCGGAGCACGCCGGAGCGCCGCCAGCAGGTCCACAGCCCCACCCCGGCACCGAGGACTGCGAACGCGGCCAAGGGAAGGGGCGTCCGGGGCATCGGCTCCGGCGCAGCCGGGTCCCGGACGAGGTCGAGCAGGCCGGTGACCAGGTCCAGCGGTCCGACGAGGGCGAACACCCCGGCGACGAAGCGGACGAACCCGACGCCCACGACCGGGGGCCGGTCTCCACCGAAGGGCACCGACCGTGCGGACATCGCGTGGAAGCGACGCGCCGCACCGCGGAAGTCGGTCGCGACGATCCAGCCGAAGCCGCTCGCTCCGAGCCCCCAGACCACCGAGAAGAACGCGCCGCCGACACCGCCGTCTGCCATATGGACTCCTCCCCCTGCGCCACCGCCCCCTGCGCCACCGCCACGGCGAGGGTGGCAGGTCCGCGGGCCCGCGGGCATTGCCCGTTCCCGGCAGTGTTCTCGCGCGTCCGACGCCGGATCGGCGGCGAACGGCGCCCGGACCGGCCCCGGCGCACGGACCGGCCTGCGCACGTCGCCGACGGCGTCCACCGCCCGGTGACCGCCTGCCCCGGCTTCCGGGCACCCACCGCGGAACCTGCGGGCAGGGCCCCCGTGACCCCGCGCCTCACGGGCCGCCGCGCAGCCGGCGGCCCTTGTCGACGACGCGCTGGACGGCGTCCGCCATGAACTCCTCGGCCGCGCGCACCTCGTGGGCCGCGCCGAGCAGGCCCGCGGTCCTGGCGAGGAGGCGTTCGGTGTCCTCGTAGCCGCGGGCCCGCAGCCGTTCGAAGGTCGCGGGTGAGAAGTCCAGCAGCCCGCTGGGGGTGCCCAGGGCGCCCTCGGGGGTGAGCGGGCGGGACGGGCGGACGCGCAGCAGGGTCAGCCCGGGGTGCTCGATCTGCCGGACCGTCTCGCCCGGGGCGAGCTGCACGACGATGACGATGTCGCAGTGGTCGAGGTCGGCCAGCGCCCGGATCGGCGTGTTGTCCCGGCCGAGCATGCCGTCGCGGTAGTACTCCCCCGCGACCTGGCGCGGCGCGAACAGGAACGGCAGCGCGGCGCTGCCCAGCACGGCCTCCTTGATCTGCGCGTGCTCCAGGCCGTTGAGGTGCAGGATGCGCGAACGGCTGCCGAGGAGGCCGGCCAGCCACTCGGCGGCCATCTGGCCGGCCCGCAGGTGCGGCAGCGGGTGCGGGGCCAGGACGGGGTACGCCGCGACCCGCATCGTGACGGCCGCGGGGTGCCGCAGCGCGGCCGCGTCGATGGCGTCGTCGGCGAGCCGTTCCAGGTCGCCGTGGGCGCCGAGGAGGCGGGCCACCCGGGGCGCGAGGTTGCCGAACCTCTGCAGCAGCGACTCGGGGACGGGCCCGTCCGGGCCGGCGCCGGAACCGAACGGGGCGTCGCCCATGCGGGAGGTGAAGTCCCGCCAGAGTGCCGCCAGCCGCGCCGCCCCCTCCCGCAGGGACGGCGCGCCGGCCAGCGCGACCCCGTTGAGCGCGCCGATGCTGGTCCCGGCGATGGCGGTGATCCGTGCGCCGTGGTGGGCCAGGCACTCGACCGCGCCCACCTGGTAGGCGCCCTTGGCGGCGCCGCCCGCCAGTACCAGCCCGAACCGGTGCGAGGCCGTCCCCTGTGCGGTCTCCCACCGGTCCGGCGCCGGTACCACCCCCGTGCCCGGGCCCGCCGCCGTGCCGTACTCCGGCAGCGGCGCCGACCCGATGCCCGCGGCGCGGCGCCGCAGGTCCCCGAAGCGGTCCGGCCGCGGACCGCCCCCGTCGTGGGGCCCGATGCCCGGACCGGGTCCGGCGGGCCCCGTGCCCCCCGCCCCCCGGACCTCCCCCTGGTGCTCAGGCATCGGGCCCTCCCCCTTCCCCCGTCCCCCGTCGCTTCTCGGTCTCGGTGCGCAGCGCGGCGCGCGCCTGGCGGGCGGCGTCGGCCTGTTCGTGGACGACGCCGCGGACGAACTCCTCGTGGGTCACCGCCGGTACGTGGCCGCAGTCGCGCCGGGCGTCCTCGACGGCAGCCCGGGCCGGGTCGTCCGGACGGCGCGCGGGCGGCCGGGTGGACAGGTCCAGCGCGCGGGCGACGGCGTAGCCGATCGGCCGGTGCGGCGGCCGGAGCCGGGCGGACAGGCCGATGCCGGCGACCTCGGCGACCATCCGCCGCTCGTCGGGGTCCGGCATGTCGGCGATGATCCGCTCCAGCAGGGACCGCACCGGCCTGCGGTGCGGCACGGGGAGCGGATCGGCGGCCGGGGTGCGGCCGCCCGGGGCCGGCCGTGGGCCCCGGGCGCCGCGTGCGGTCTCCTCCGCCACCCGGTAGGCCGGCGCCGGGGGCGTGGGCGGCCCGGGTTCGGCCACGGGCCTGGCCGGCCAGTACGCCTCCGCCCCCGCCGCCGCGCGGGGGTCGGCGAGGATGTCGTCGGCCAGGCGCTCGCGCCAGCCCTCGTCGCCCGTGACGAACTCGTGCAGCCCCTGCCGCCCGGTCGCGCACTCCCGGGCCAGCAGCAGCACCTGGCACGGCCACGGCAGCCCGGCGTAGGCGCCCTGGTGGCGCCAGCGCCGTACCGCCGTGTCGCCGTCGGCCCAGGCGGACTGCCACAGTTCGGTGGCGAGCACCCGCCGGTCCAGCTCCAGCAGGGCGCGGGCGTGGGTGTCCAGGATCCGCTCGTGGCCGTCGAGGCGTTCGTCGATCTCGGCGAACCTGCGGTCCACGGCGTCGATGAACTCGGCCAGCACGGCCGCCAGTTCCCGGATCTCCCGGAACGCCTGACGGTTGGCCTCGCGCAGTTCCAGCACGCTGTCCTGCAACTGCTCGACCTCCATGGCGAGCAGGCCCACCGTGAGGTCGGTGAACGCGAGGTGCCGGGCGGTCTCCTGGGCCCAGGCCACCATCCGGCGCTGGGTGAGGGCGAGCGCGGCCTGCGACTCCAGGGCGCGCTGCCGGTCCTTGCGGTTCCAGCCCAGGATGACCCGGCTGAAGAAGCCGTGCTCGACCCGGGCCGCGGTCAGGTTCTCGGCCGTCTCCAGGCCGTCGACGATCTCGGCCAGTGCCCGGTTGCCCGCGATCGGGATGCGCCTGCGCAGTTCCCGCAGGTCGACGTCGCGCACGGCGGATCAGCCCTTCCCGCCGCGCAGGGCGAACACCGTGGGCTCCAGGACGCGCAGTCCGGCCGCCCGGTACGCGGGGCACACCACGAACGCGACGGGCCGCCCCGGCTCGCAGGTGGGCCACAGGATGTGGTGGTCGGGGTCGGCCGTGGTGCCGGCGGGGAGGTCGAAGACGAACTCGACGGGGTGGCCGGTGGCGGCCATGGCCCGCAGCAGGTCGCCCGCCTCCTGCCCGACCCGGTCCAGCAGCCTGCGGCCGCGCCGGTCCGGCTCGATCCGGCCGCCGTCGGTGACGATCCGGTTCAGCTCCGCCAGGTCCGGCTCGCCCGTGCCGGTGCCGAAGAGCGCGCCGCACATCTGCCGTACCAGTTCGGCCTCCCGCAGCACCACGTCGCCGCCGCCGTCGGCGGCGGTGCGCGGGCCGATCACCTCGGGGAGGCGCTGGGTGAACAGCGCCTTGAGCCGGTCGGCGAACGCGTAGTGGCTCAGGGCCCGTTCGTCGGTCAGGTCGGTGCGCTCGCTGACCTGGCCGGCCCGCATGAGGTCCAGCACCTCGTCGTGCTCGGCGAGCCTGCGCGCCGCTGCCTCGGCCGCCGCCTCGCCGGCCCCGATGCGTGCGGAGAGGGAGTCGTGCAGGCGCGACAGCCCGTCGATCCGGCTGAGCGCCGACTCCACGCGCCCGGCCAGCTCCTCCAGTGCGGCCTCGGCGGCCTCGGCGCGGGCGGGGAGCCCCGTCAGGGCGCCGATCCGGGCCCCGAGGCGGGCCTCGCGGCGGGCGGTGTCCTGCTCCAGCGCGGTCAGCCGGACCTCCAGCTTGTCCAGTTCGGCGATCCGGTCCAGCAGTGCGGACAGCCGCTCCCAGTCGGCGCGCGGCACCGCCACCGTCGCGGGGGTCCTGGCGGGTGCCGTGCCGGAGCCCGCCCCCTGCCGCTGCGGCAGCGGCTGCCGCTGTCCCTGTCCCGGCCCCTGTCCCTGCCCCTGCCCCTGCCTCCGGTCCTGTTCGTGGTCCGGCCCCTGGTCCTGCCGTGGTGGCGTCCTCGGCGGGGTCCGCCGCTCCGCCGTACCGGCACCGCCGTCACGGCCACCACCACCGTGCCCGGCGCCGGTGCCCTCGCCGTCCCCACGGTCGCCGGCGGGTGTCGCCGGCTCCGGCTTCCGGAACCAACCGCGCATGCTGTCCCCCTCCTCCTCGGCGCGTTCCTCGCTGTCGTCCGCACCGCTCATCTGCCGTCGTCCCTACATACGGTCGAAGTCGACACGGACCTTGTGGCTGCCGCCGGTCGCCGGGTCGAAGGCCTCCACCTCGATCTCGGAGCGGCCGAAGTAGAACAGCAGCCGGATCGGCCGCTCCCGCAGCGGCCGCCCCACGGTCTCCCCGATGTCGACGGTGAGCCGGCCGATCTCCTCGCAGCCGTCCTCGTCCACGTAACGGGGCTCGGCCTTGACGGTGCGGTGGATCCGCAGCTCGATCTGGGTCTGGTCCTCCCGGGTGGGGAGGATGGTGAACGGGAACGCGTCCTTCACCCGCACGCTGTCCAGCCGCCGCACGGCCACCGCGAAGCGGCCCACGCAGAGGATGTCGCCGTCGTCGTCGCGGAACATCCGCATCGGCGAGTCGACGCTCTCCTCGAACAGCTTCGAGGTCTCGAAGCCGTAGGTGTACTTGGCCTGCCGCGACAGGAACACCCGCGGGTTGTAGGCGAAGTGCGTGGCGCCCTCCAGCACCGCCAGCGCCGGGTCCGGCGGCACCAGGATGCGGTGCCGGGACCCGAAGTGCCGGTGCATGCGCTCCCGCAGCCACTGGGACTTGGCGAACCCGCCGACCAGGACCAGCGTCTCCGACCCCGTGGCGCCCGCCCCCGCGGCCTCCCCGCTGGTGCGGCGGATGGCGGCGAGCTGCTCCTCCACCTTGTCCAGGATGCCCTCGACCACGCTGTCCAGGAGGACCTCCACCTCCTCCGGCGCCAGCACCAGCCGCTGCGGACGGCCGCCCGCCTCCTCCGTCAGCCGGGCCCTGGTCCCCTCGTCCAGCAACTGCCACACGGTGACGGGCAGGTCGATCCGGACGGTGTCCATGATGTGCGGGGTGCCGTCCTCGTCCCACTCCACCTCCGCGGTGGTCTTGGCCCGCTCCCACTGCTCGGACAGCTCCAGCAGGTCCCCCGAGTGCTCCCGCTCCAGCCGCTTGAGCAGCTCGGGACCCAGCCGCTTGCCGAGGGCCTGCTCGCGGAAGGCCTGGTTGACGTACTCCGAGCCCAGCCGGCCGCCGGTGGCCACCCCGATCTCGCGGAGCGCGATGAGCTCCGCCGCGTCGCTGGAGGTCTCGTACGCCGTGATGTCCACGGTGCCGCCGCCGCAGTCGACGACCATGAAGCGGAAGCCGTCCACGTTCAGCTGCAGCCGGTCGCGCAGGCCCGTGCCGTCGGTCAGGTCGGCCATCCGCAGGTAGCAGTAGAGCGCCGCGGCCTCCGGCTCGATGGACGGCAGCAGCCGCTCCGGGTCGTCGGGGAAGCCGGCCTCCACCGCGGCGCGCCGCATCGCGGCCCGGTCCTCGTCGTCCCAGATCGCCGGGACGGTGATGCACCAGCGGATCTCCCGCTCGGCGTAGCCCGCGTCCTTGACCTGGGCGACGGCCAGTTCCCTGATCTCCCGCAGGTAGGCCGTGATCAGCTCGCGCACCCGGCCGCGGTCGCCGAGGTCGACGATGCCGCCGGTGGTCGGCATGTCCACCGGGCCGCCGTCGTCCTTGAGCGCCATCTTGAACGCGTAGGCGTAGCCCAGGCCGTCCGTGCGGCCCGCGTCGGAGGCCTCCGACCACTGCTTGCGGGCCTTGTGGCCCCAGGCCACCGTGGTGCCCTCCGCGTCGACCAGCAGCGCGGTCAGGTTCTTCGGGTAGTCCACACGGTGCTCGGGGAACCGGCTGTAGAAGGTGATCCGCCGGGACTGCGGATCGTCGTTCAGCGGGGTCACCACCGACCAGGCGAAGCCGGTGCCGTGCGTGCCGAAGTCGACGGCCGCCACCACCTTCGGCCTGGCCGCCGCCCCTGGCGTCCCGAAACCGCTCATCGGTCAACTCCCCCCGGTCGAGGGGCGTCCGTACCCGCCCCGCACCTGACAGGCTCCCCCAATTCCGTAGTTATCCGGAGCGCTCGGGTGTTGCCAGGGCATATTTGGCAACAGTGGCCGGGCAGGCACCGGGCGACGGAAGACGGAGGCGGCCCTTGCAGGCGCAACAGAACGGCTTCGGGCAGGAGTTGCGCCGCAGGCGCCAGGCGGCCGGGAGGTCGCTGGGCGATCTGGCGGAACGCGTGCCGTGCAGCCGCAGCTTCCTGAGCCGGGTCGAGAACGGCCAGCGCCGCCCGACGTACGAACTGGCCGAGAGGTGCGACGACTTCCTCCAGGCCGGGGGCGAACTCCTCAGCCTCGCCCCGCTGCCGCGGCCGGCCCGCGGGCCCCGGGGCGGCAGCAAGGAGCGGGACGGCGTCCGCGGTCCGGCCCGTACGGCGTCCAAGCTGGTCGACCGCACCGCCGCCGCGCCACCCGACGCCCCCGCCCCGGCCTCCGGGTACGGCGAGGAGTTCGACCGGCTGGTCCGGCGCGGCGACCTGCGGCACGCCGCGGGCCGGATGCGCGAGGCGGACCGCTGCTACCGGGAGGCGCACCGGCTGGCCGGCGGGCAGCCGCGCGCCCAGGCCCTGGCCGTGGTGCGGATCTGCCGCCGCTGGTCCGACCCGGGCCAGGTCGACCGGGAGCTGCTGCACCTGATCGGCGACAGCCTGGCCGCCCTGCGCGACGACCCCGCTCCCGAGGCCGGGGCACTGCGCCTGCAGCTCAACGCCCACCGGGCGAAGAAGCTGTCGATGGCGGTCAGCGCCGACACCGCGGTGGCCCAGGCGGGCCCGGACAGCGGCGCGGCCCTGGCCCGGCACACTCTGCACGGCCTGGACCGGGCGGACTCCGCGGCCGCCGGCGGTGTCGGTGAGGAGGTGCGCTGCGAGGTGCTGACCGAGTGCCGCTGGGGCCTGTACGACTTCGCGCCCGCCGCCGCCTCGCTGACGCTGTCGGAGCGGCTGCGCGACGCCGCCGTGCGCCAGGGCTCCGCACACTTCCGGGGCGAGGCGCTGATGGCGCTGGCCGTCGACCAACTGCGCATGGGCCGGGTCTACCCGGCGCTGTCCACGGCGCAGGAGCAGCGCCGGCACGCCGCCGCGAGCCGCAGCGAACTGGCCCGCTGGCAGCAGCGCACCCTCGACACCACGCTCGACCTGTGGCGCGGCCGGTTCGCGGCCGCGGCCAACTGGATCCTGCGGGAGTCCGCCGAGTACGCCGACCGGCTCGCCGCCGACCTCGACGTACCGGCCGGCAACTTCCGGCAGACCCGCATGGGACAGGCGTACTGGCTGCTGCGCGAGCAGGGCCGGATGCACGAGCTGTTCGCGGGCGGCCTCGCCGACGACGTCCAGGAGCACGGCTACTTCCCGGTCTGGCGGGCCGGGCTCGTCCTCGCGCTGTGCGAGACCGGCGCCCTGGACCAGGCCGCCGACCAGCTGCAGGCCTTCGCCGACGACACCGACGGCTTCCGCGCCCTGCCGCCGCACGGCTGGGCGGTGCCCACGCTCGCCCTGCTCGCCGAGGCCTGCGCCGCGATCGGCGACCACGCCGGACTGCGGCCCCTCGTGACCCGGCTGCGCGAACGGCTGGCCCCGCACAACGGCACCGGCATCGCCCTCGCCGGCTGGCCCACGGTGCTGGTGACGCCCACGGCCCAGGCCTGCGGTGTGCTCGCCCTGACCGCCGGGGAACCGGACGCCGCCCTCGCGCACTTCCGCCTGGCGGCCACCCCGGCCCGTACCTCCGCCCCGCAGCTCGCCCGCCTCCGCCTCTGGCAGGCCCGCGCCCTGCGCGCCTCCGGCCGCCCGGAGGCCGCCGCCGAGGCCCGGCGCGTGCTGCGCCCGGCCCACGCGGTCGCGGAGGAGTACGGGATGGCCCGGCTGGCCGGGGAGTGCGCGGCCCTCCTGGCGGAGGCCGGCGGGGCCGGCGCGGTGGGGTGAGGCAGACGAGTCGAGCTGTACGCCGGGTTCTGTCCCCGGTCGGCCTCGCGGCCGGCCGGGCGACGGCCATCCATCTAGGGCCGGCGTTGCCGCCGGCCTCGTGCGGTCTACCCGCGGACTCGGGCGGGCAGCCCTCGAACGTCCGCGCAGGACCGTCTCGCGACGGCCCCTCTTGACCTTGCTCCGGGTGGGGTTTACCTAGCTGCCCAGGTCACCCTGGGCACTGGTGGTCTCTTACACCACCGTTTCACCCTTACCGGGAGCCTCGCGGCCCCGGCGGTCTGTTTTCTGTGGCACTGTCCCGCGGGTCACCCCGGGTGGGCGTTACCCACCACCCTGCCCTGTGGAGCCCGGACGTTCCTCGGCAGGACCAGGGTCCTGACGCGGCCGCCCGCTCGGCTCGTCTGCCGTGCCGACCATGCTACCGGTCGATCATGCCGGGGTGAAAAGCACGGTGTGGCGGCCCGGGTCGGCCTGGGTGAGGCGGACGGGGAGCGGTTCGCCGAGCGGGAGGGGGGCGGTGCCGCCGCGGACGCGGCCGACGACGGCCGGGTCGCGCAGGTGCACGGTGCCGGCGGTCGGGTCGGCATCCTTGACGTCGATGACGTAGGCGTCGAAGACCTCGCCGACCCGGTCCTTGAGCAGGGCGGCCTCGACCAGGTCGACGGAGGCGCTCTCGAGGGTGCCCGCGAGGTGCGAGCCGCCGCGCATGTCGCGGGGCAGGTCGCGGAAGGCCGCCTCGACCCACTCCGGCGGTTCCTGGCCGGCCACCGCGGCGAGGCAGAACTCGGCGGCGTAGCGGTCGACGAGCCGCCGCAGGGGCGCGGTGCAGTGCGTGTACGCGTCCGCGACGGCGGCGTGCACGGCCGGCTCGGCGGGGTGGCCGGGCCAGAAGGGCGTGTAGTCGGCGCCGCGGAACAGGCTGGTGGCCTCGTGCAGGAAGGCCGCGTGGGTGGTGCGCTCCGGGTCCAGGGTGCGGACGAGCTCCGCGTACGAGGTCATGTGCGGCCAGTCGATGCGCAGCGCCGCCGCGACCCTGCGCAGCCGCGCCACCTCCCCCTGCGGGGCGACCGGGAGCGTACGGAGGATGCCCGTGCCGGAGCGCAGCATCACGCCGGCCGCGACCATGCCCGTCAGCAGCGAGATCTGGGCGTTCCAGGCGTCGACGGGCAGCGGCGCCCGGTACCGCAGCGCATAGCCCCCGTCGAGCTCCACGACCTCCTGCTCGGGCACGTTGAGGGAGATGCCGCCGCGGGCCCGCTCCTGCTCCTCGCGCAGCCGCCCCACGGTGCGCAGCAGCGCCACGGGCTCCTCCGCGATGCCGGCGTCGATCGCGTGCTGCACACCCGCGTAGTCGAGCCGGGCGCGACTGCGGACGAGCGCGCGGCGCACGTCGACGTCGGTCACCGTGCCGTCGGCGTCGAGGTCGATCCGCCACAGCACGGCGGGCCGGTCCTGCCCGGCCAGCAGACTGGCCGCCCCCTCACCGAGCACGTCCGGGTGCAGCGGCACCCGGACGTCGGGGAAGTAGAGGGTCTGCACCCGCCGGTGCGCCTCGGCGTCCAGCGCCCCGCCGGGCGCGACGAAGGCGGCGGCGTCCGCGATCGCGTACGACACCCGGTAGCCGCGACCGCCCTCCCGCGCGGCGATGTGCATCGCCTGGTCCAGGTCGAGGGACCCGGGCGGGTCGACGGTGAAGAACGGCACATCGGTGGCGTCGTACGCGGGCAGCCGCGGATCGCGCGCGGCCTCCGCGGCCTCCGAGAGCACCGCCGCCGGGAAGTCCCGCCGCACGTGCAGGTCGGCGCGGAGCGCGTCCAGCGCGGACCGCAGCTGGACTCCGTCGGCGGTGGTGACGCGCAGGGGACGACGAGGCATGGGGCGAGCCTAAGTCGCACGGTCGTAGGCTGCACTGCACCGGGGAAACGTGAAGGAGAACAACTGTGCTCGTCCTGCTACCGCCGTCCGAGGGCAAGGCCACCGACGGCACCGGCCCCGCCGTCGACCTGGGCTCCCTCTCCCTGCCCGGCCTCACCACGGCCCGCGCGACGGTGCTGGACGAACTGGTCGGCCTCTGCGCGGGCGGCGACGAGGACAAGGCGGCGGAAGTCCTCGGGCTCAGCCCCGGGCTGCGCGGCGAGATCGCCCGCAACGCGGGGCTGCGCGACGCACGGACCCGGCCGGCCGGCGAGATCTACACCGGCGTGCTCTACGACGCGCTCGGCCTGGACACCCTGGGCGCCGCCGCCCGGCGTCGCGCCGCCCGGTCCCTGCTGGTCTTCTCCGGGCTGTGGGGCGCGGTCGGCATCCGGGACGCGATCCCGGCGTACCGCTGCTCGATGGGCGTGCGGCTGCCGGCGCTCGGGGCCCTCGCGACGTACTGGCGCACGCACCTCGCCGAGGCCCTCCCGGACGCCGCGGACGCCGCGGGCGGCGGCCTGCTGCTCGACCTGCGGTCGTCGGCGTACGGGGCGGCGTGGAAGCCGGCGCCGCGCAGTGCGCTGGCGGGGCGGACGGCGACGGTGCGGGTGGTGCAGGCGGAGACGCGGAAGGTCGTCAGCCACTTCAACAAGGCGACGAAGGGGCGGATCGTGCGGGCCCTGCTCGAGTCCGGGGCGCGCCCCGAGGACCCCGGCGCGCTGGTCGTGGCGCTGCGTGATCTGGGCTTCACGGTGGAGGTGGCTGCGCCGGGGCGGCTCGACGTGCTGGTCACCGACGTCCACTGAGTTGTGTGCCCGGGGTTGTTGGGTGCCCGGGTTGTTGGGTGCGGCTCGGTTGTCGGGTGCGGGCTGTTTGCGCCTGCGGCGGGCGTCCGCCCACCCTCCCTCCCGATTGCCCGGCACGATTGGTGCGGGTCTCGCACCTCGTGTTGGGGTCGGGGCCGCGCCGGCGCACGTCCTCAACGCTCGCGGTTTACGTCCACATCCTTGGGCATCGCACTTGACCGCTCGTCGTTTCCGGGCGCACCCCGACACACCCCCTCCTGTCGTATGGGCGCACAACGGCCGGTGGGGGGTCAGTGAGGCAACCGGGGTGCCCCCGGACCGCCCTGTGACCGCCACAGCTCCGTTGCTCGCCTCCCCGGTGGGGGTCAGCTGGGCAATCTGGGTTGCCCCGGACCGCCTTGTTACCTCCCACCGGCCGTTGGTCTCTGTCGATTCGGAGGGGGTGGGGTCGTAGGGGTGGGCGTTCTGGACGCTGACGTGTATTTGATGTGCGGCAGCGACGGCACCGACGAGTGCTGCCCGCCATGCACATAAATATGCGGTACAGAATGCCCACCCCGGAGGCCCCGCCCCCGGCCCACCAACCCACAGAGCGAGCCCCGCACCAACCGCGCCGGGCAATCGGGCGGGAGGGCGGGAGACAGCCCGCCGCAGGCGCAAACAACCCGCACGCAACAACAACCGGGCAGCACGGCGCAGCCGTTGCGCAGCGTGCAACGCACGTTGCGGAGGGCACAAGGGACCGGCACGATGCGGCGCATGGTGCTGAACCTCGCCCCCGTGATCCCGGTCGTGACGCTGGAGGACCCCGCGGACGCGCCCCCGCTCGTCCGGGCCCTGGCCCGCGGCGGGTTGACCGCGGTGGAGATCACGCTGCGGACCCCCGCCGCGCTGGACGCCGTCGCCGCGGCCGTGCGGGCCGTGCCGGAGGCGGTCGTGGGGGCCGGGACCGTGCTGCGGGCGGAGCAGGTGGGGGCGGCGGTGCGGGCCGGGGCACGGTTCCTGGTGAGCCCGGGGTGGACGGACGGCCTGGTCGACGCCATGGCCGACTCGGGGCTGCCGTTCCTGCCCGGGGTGTCGACCGCCTCCGAGGTGCTCGCCCTGGCCGAACGCGGCGTGACGGAGCTGAAGTTCTTCCCCGCGGAGGCGGCCGGCGGCCCGGCGTACCTGAAGGCGCTGGCCGCCCCGCTGCCGCACGTCCGGTTCTGCCCGACCGGCGGCATCGACGCGGCCCGCGCGCCGGCCTACCTCGCCCTGCCGAACGTCGCCTGCGTGGGCGGCAGTTGGATGGTCCCGCAGGACGCCCTGCGGGACCGTGACTGGGACCGGGTGGAGCGGCTCGCCCGCGAGGCGGCCGCGCTCACCGCGCCGTCAGCGCAGGTGTGACGTGTCGTTGAGCAGCCTCAGCGACGCGTTCCCGTCCCCGTAGTACGCCACCGCCGACAGCGCCGCCGCCGACAGCTCCATCCGGAACAGCGACTCCGGCGGGGCCCCGAGGGCGAGCCGGACGAGGGTCTTGATGGGCGTGACGTGGGTGACCACCAGCACGGTGCGGCCGGCGTAGCGGGCGATGAGCTTGTCCCGGGCGAGGGAGACCCGGCGGGCGACGGCGGCGAAGCTCTCCCCGCCGGGCGGGGCGGTCTTGGCGGAGCCGAGCCAGGCGTCGAGTTCGGCCGGATGGCGTTCCTTCACCTCGGCGAAGGTCAGCCCCTCCCAAGCGCCGAAGTCGGTCTCGCGCAGCCCCTCGTCGACGCGTACGTCGAGCCCGAGCCGGTCCGCGACGGTCTGCGCGGTCTGCCGGCAGCGGGCCAGCGGCGAGGTGACGACGGCCTGGACGGTGCCGCGGGCGGCGAGGGCGTCGGCCACGCGCTGGGCCTGCCAGCGGCCCTTCTCCGAGAGTTCCGGGTCGTCGCCGCCGCTGCCGGAGAAGCGCTTCTCCGCGGTGAGCGGGGTCTCCCCGTGCCGCAGCAGGACGAAGGTGGTGGGCGTGCCGAGGTCGGCCGCCGCCGCCCAGCCGACGGGCGGGGCCTTGGGGGCCTCGTCCACCGGCTCGTCCACCGGCTCGGCCGCCAGTGCGGCGGCCGCGGCCGGCGCGGAGGCGAGCGCGGCGGCGGAACGGCCGGGCTCCCACTGCTTGCCGCGCTTGCCCGCGTCCATCGCCTCGTTGGCGAGCCGGTCGGCGTGCTTGTTCTTCTCGCGCGGGATCCACTCGTAGCTGACCTGCTCCGCGGGCAGGACCGTCTTCGCCTCGGCGGCCAGCGGCCGCATGTCCGGGTGCTTGATCTTCCAGCGGCCGGACATCTGCTCGACGACCAGCTTGGAGTCCATCCGCACCCGCACCCGGGCCTGCGGGTCGATCGCGTGGGCGGCGCGCAGCCCGGCGATCAGGCCCCGGTACTCGGCGACGTTGTTGGTGTGCGTGCCGATGAACTCGGCGGCCTCGGCGAGCACTTCGCCCGTGGCGGCGTCGCTGACGACGGCGCCGTAGCCGGCCGGTCCCGGGTTGCCCCGGGACCCCCCGTCGGCCTCCACCACGAACGTACGGGCCATTACAGGCCCGACTCGGGGGTGCGGACGAGGATGCGCCGGCAGTTCTCGCAGCGCACGACCTCGTCGGCGGCGGCCGCCCGCACCTCGTTGAGCTCGGTGATGTTCAGCTCCAGCCGGCAGCCCTCGCAGCGCTTCTGGTAGAGCCGGGCGGCGCCGACGCCGCCGGACTGGGCGCGCAGCTTGTCGTAGAGCTTCAGCAGGTCGGCGGGGACCGAACCGGCGATGATCTCGCGCTCCTTGACGACCGTGGAGCCCTCGGCGTCGATCTCCTGCAGCGCCGCGTTGCGGCGCTCCCCGGACTCGCCGGCCTTGGCCTGCACGGACTCCAGGCGCCCGGTGAGCTCCTGGACCCGTTCCTGCAGGCCCTCGCGGCGTTCCATGACCTCCAGGACGACGTCCTCGAGGTCGCTCTGCCGCTTGGCGAGGGAGGTGAGCTCGCGCTGCAGGTTCTCCAGGTCCTTCGGGGAGGAGACCGCACCGGAGTCCAGCCGCTCCTGGTCACGGACGGCGCGCTTGCGCACCTGGTCCACGTCCTGCTCGGCCTTGGTCTGCTCGCGGGCGGTGTCGCTCTCCTCGGTCTGGGCGGCGACCAGCAGGTCGCGCAGCTGGGTCACGTCGGAGTTCAGGCGCTCGATCTCCGCGTGCTCGGGAAGGTTCTTGCGCTTGTGGTCCAGCTGCGCGAGGCGCGAGTCGAGGGACTGGACCTCGAGCAGTCGGATCTGGTCTGCGGGCGCGGCTTTCAGCGGGGGGCTCCTGAGGTCGTGGGTTCGTCGAGGGGAAGTGCCGGGGCGTGGGCCGTCCACGGGTCGGTGACGGTACGCGACACGTACGTGCGCAGCGTCCAGCCGTGCCGTTCGGAGACCTCGTCGAGGCGGCGCGCGGCCTGCTCGCACCAGGGCCACTCGGTGGCCCAGTGGGCGGCGTCGACGAGCGCCGGCGGTCCCGCCTGCTGCGCCTCGGACGCCGGGTGGTGGCGCAGGTCGGCGGTGAGGTAGACGTCCACCCCGGCCCTGCGCACGTCGTCGAAGAGGCCGTCGCCGGAGCCGCCGCACACCGCGACGGTACGGACCGGCCGCTCGGGGTCGCCGGCGACGCGCAGCCCGGTCGCGGTGGCCGGCAGGCCGGCCGCCGCCCGGCGGGCGAACTCCGCCAGCGTCAGCGGTTCGGGCAGCTCGCCGATCCGGCCGAGGCCGCGGCGGCCGGCCGGGTCGGCGGGGTCGGGCACCAGGGGTCCGGTGACGCGCAGGCCGACGGCCTCGGCGAGGGCGTCGGAGACCCCGGGGTCGGCCCGGTCGGCGTTGGTGTGCGCCACGTGCAGCGCGATGTCGTGTCTGATCAGGGTGTGCACGACGCGGCCCTTGAAGCCGGTGGCCGCGACCGTCGTCGTCCCGCGCAGGTAGAGCGGGTGGTGCGTGACGAGCAGGTCGGCGCCGGTGGTGATCGCCTCCTCGACGACCTCCCGGACCGGGTCGACGGCGAACAGCACCCGGCCGACCTCGGCGTCCGGGTCGCCGCAGACGAGGCCGACGGCGTCCCACTGCTCGGCCCACGCCGGGGGCCAGAGGGCTTCGAGGGCGGCGATGACGTCGGACAGTTTCGGCACGGGTCGAGGTTACCGCGCCCGTGGCGGACGGCCGGAATCCCGGCCTGGTCATGAGCACACCGAGCATCCGAAGTCCGACGGAACGGGACGAGAGCCACCCTTACGTGTGAAGACCACCGACTCGTGTCGGGCGGCCGGGCGTGCGAAAACTAGCGTCGTGGCCCGGAGGTGAGCCACACCATGACAGCCTGCGCCACCGAGACCACCACCGTGCGACGGGCCGGGTTCACGATCGCCGCGGACGGCTCCTACGCCGCCTGCCTGGCCCAGGGACCCGACGGGGACGACGGCTGGTACCCCGAGCGCTGGACGCTCGGCGGGCCGGAGCCGTACACCGTGCCGCTGCCCGGCAACCAGCCCGAGGAACAGTGCTCCGAGGTCCTGCCGCTGCCCGACGGCCGCGTGCTGATCCTCCGCCGGGTCGCCGACCGGCACGACCTCGCCCTGCTCTACCCGACCGGCCCCGGCACCGGCGAACTGCTCGTCGGATCGCTCCCGGGCGGGGACGCGCGGGCGCGGCTGCTGCCTCCGGTCGCCTCCGGCGAGGTGTACGCGCTCACCTACGACCCGGCGCGGGAGGTGTCGGCGGTGTGGCTCGTGCACGACGACCGGGACCTGCGGCCGCGCCGGCTAGCGGAGGTCCCGGGCCGCTGCGGGGGCGGCGCGTGGCTGGACCGGGCGGGGCGGCTGCTGGCGCTGGACCGCGAGGCGGACGGGACGGTCAAGACGGTCGCCGTCGACCTGGAGCGCGCCGGGGCGGTGAGCCCGCTGCTGCAGATCACCGACGACAGCAACGACCGGCTGCTGCTGGCGGAACCGGACAGCGGGCTGCTGATAGTGCGCAGCGACGCCACCGGCGAGGACCGGATCGGCTGGGGCGTGCTGGGCAGCCGCCGGCCCATGCGGTTCGCGGAGTGCCTGCGCGTGCCGGACGCGGTGCTGACCCCGTTCGCGGCCCAGCCCGGGCAGGTGCTGATGCCCGAGGCGTGCGCGGTGGCGCTCCGCGCGGACGGCCCGCACGGCACGTCGCTGGCGGTCTGGCGGCCCGGGGAGCGCCGCGCCACCTGGCTGTCGGCGCCGGAGGGATGGCTGCCCGGGGCGGGCCTGTGGTCGGCCCGCGGGGTGCTGCGCCTGCCGTACGCCTGCGCCCACTGTCCGTGCGGCACGGTGGAGTACGAGGCGCCGCCCGCGCTGCCCGTGCCGGTCCCGCCGGGGAGCGCGGCGGAGGGCGCTCCCCCGGAGCTGCCGGAGGCCGCGCGGACCAGTCCCGTGCTCCCGTTGCAGAAGGCGCCGATGGCCACGGGATCTTGAATGGGTAAACTCCTGCGGCGTTCCGCGCACCCTGCAAGCTAGTCGACGGAGAGTCTCCTCATGTCCGATGCCCGACACGACACCGCCGCCGAGGCCCGCCTCGAGGACGGTTACGCCGAGGGCCTGCACGCCGGCCGCCACCGCGGTACGGCTTCCGCCCAAGACGACAACACCCAGGTGGTCGAGGCGCCGCACGGCCGCCACCGCCGCCCCTCCGGGCCCCCCGCCATGGAGATCTGACGGGCCCGGGCCCGTCTCAGCCCTCGTGGCGCAGGGCCAGGACGTCGGTGGCGGCGAACCCGTCACCGGGGTCACGGCCCGCCCAGTAGGGGGTGAGCAGGTCGTCCAGCTCGTCGTGGGTGAACGCGTCCTTGGCGGTGTCGAACTTCGCCGCGACGCGGGGGCGGTCCATCACCGCCACCATCCCGCCGTGCACGACGAACAGCTGGCCGGTGATCCGGTCGGCCGCCGGTGAGGCCAAGTAGCCGACGAGCGGGGCGACGTGCTCCACCCCGAGCGGGTCGGGCCCGTCCGCGGGACGGCCGAGGCCCGCGAAGACGTCCTCGGTCATCCGGGTCCGCGCCCGCGGGCAGATGGCGTTGACGCGGACGCCGTACCTGCCGAGGGCGGCGGCCGTCGACGAGGTGAGGCCGACGATGCCGCCCTTGGCGGCCGCGTAGTTGGGCTGGCCGGCCGAGCCGGCGAGGAACGCCTCGGACGAGGTGTTGACGATCCGGCCGTAGACCGGGGAGCCCGTCGCCTTGGCGCGCTCGCGCCAGTGGGCGGCGGCGAACCGGGTGGTGGCGAAGTGGCCCTTGAGGTGGACCCGGACGACCGAGTCCCACTCGTCCTCGGTCATCGAGAACACCATCCGGTCCCGCAGGATCCCGGCGTTGTTGACCAGGACGTCGAGCGCGCCGTACGTGCCGACCGCCAGCCGCACCAGGTCCCGCGCCTGGTCGAGGTCGGCGACGTCGCCGTGGTGCGCCACCGCGTGGCCGCCGGCGGCGGTGATCTCGGCGACGACCTCGTCGGCGGGGCTCGCCGACGCCTCGCCGGAGCCGTCGCGGCCGGACTGCCCGTAGTCGTTGACGACCACGTTGGCGCCCAGCCGCGCCAGTTCCAGCGCCTCGGCCCGGCCGAGGCCGCGTCCCGCCCCCGTGACGACGGCGGTCCTGCCGTCCAGCACGCCCATGCGTCCTCCCGTCCCGGTGTCAGACCGCGATGCAGGTGCGCAGGGCCTCGCCGCTGCGCATCTGGTCGACGGCCTCGTTGATCTGGTCGAGCCGTACGCGGTGGGTGATGAGGCCCTCCAGGTCCACGCGCCCCGCGCGCCAGAGGCGGATGACGCGGTCGTAGGAGCGCAGGACGTCGCCGCCGCCGTACAGGGAGGGCAGGATGCGCTTCTCGTCGAAGAAGAGCTCGAACATGTTGACCTGCAGGAGGTCGTCCATCGCGCCGGCGCCGACGACGCAGAGGGTGCCGCCGCGGCGGGTGGTGTCGTAGGCCGTGCGGGCGGTCGCGCTGCGGCCGACGACCTCGAAGACGTAGTCGAAGCCCTCGCCGCCGGTGATCCGGGCCTTGGCGTCGGCCAGTTCCCCGGGGGCGACCGCGTCGGTGGCGCCGAGGCGCAGGGCCGCGTCGCGGCGGGTCTGCACGGGGTCGACGGCGATGATCTCCGCGGCGCCGGAGGCGCGGGCGCCCTGGATGACGCTGATGCCGACGCCGCCGCAGCCGATGACGGCGACGGAGGAACCGGGGGTGACCCGCGCGGTGTTGAGCGCGGCGCCGATGCCGGTCGTGACGCCGCAGCCGATGAGGGCGGCGATCTCGTACGGCAGGTCGTCGGGGATGGGCACGGCGCAGGAGGCGGGGACCACGACCTCCTCGGCGAAGGTCCCGGTGCCGGCGAAGCCGAACACGTCCCCGGCGGGGCGGCGGAAGTTGGGGGTGCCGGCGTTCATGAACCCGGCCAGGCACAGGTGGGACTGGCCGCGCCGGCAGGCCGGGCAGGCGCCGCAGGCCGGGAGCCAGCAGACCAGGACGCGGTCGCCGGCCGTGAGGCCGCTGACGCCCTCGCCGGTCTCGGTGATCTCGCCTGCGCCCTCGTGGCCGGGGACGAAGGGCGCGGGCTGCGGCAGGACGCCGCTCATGGCGGACAGGTCGGAGTGGCACAGCCCGGTCGCCCGCAGCCGGATGCGTACCTTGCCGGGGCCGAAGCCCACCGTCTCGACGTCGTCGACGACCTCGAGCTTGTCCTGGCCGATCTCCTGCAGGAGTGCTGCGCGCATGCGTGTTCCCCTCTCCCCTCCGGGACTTACGAGTGCTCGACGACGGTGTCGGCGAGGACCGGCGCGTCGTCGCGTTCGACGGCGGTGGCCGACGCCAGGACGCGGCCCTGCTGCGACCACATCCGGATGCGCAGGGTCTCGCCGGGGAAGAAGACCCCGGCGAAGCGGGTGGAGCAGGACGTCACACGGCTCGCGTCGTCACCGAGCAGGGTGTCGACGACGGCCTTGAGCGTGATGCCGTAGGAGCACAGGCCGTGCAGGATCGGCCGGTCGAAGCCGGCCTGCTTCGCGAACCCGGGGTCGGCGTGCAGCGGGTTCCAGTCGCCGGAGAGCCGGTAGAGCAGGGCCTGGTCCTCGCGGGTGGCGCGCAGCACGGTGCGGTCGGGGGCCGTGCCGGGCGGCGTTGTGCGGGCGGAGGGGCCGCGGTCGCCGCCGAAGCCGCCCTCGCCGCGGACGAAGATCTGCGCGTCGGAGGTCCACAGCGGGCCCTGCTCGTCGGCGACCTCGCGGCGCAGCACGATGACGGCGGCCTTGCCCTTGTCGTACACGTCGGCGACGCGCGTGGTCTGCCGCGCCCGGCCCCGGACGGGGACCGGGCGGTGCACCTCGATGCGCTGGGCGCCGTGCAGGACGGCGGCGAGGTCGATCTCGATGCCGGGCAGGGAGAGCCCGCCCCGCGGTTCCCCTGCGACGGCGGAGCCGCCGGCGACGGTGGCGAAGCTGGGCAGGACCTGCAGGCCGGGGCCTTCGAGTGCGTAGCCGAGGGCGTTCGCGCCGAGGCCCAGGTGGTAGAGGATGACGTCCCGGTGGTCCCAGACGAGTTCGGCGCTGCGGGCTTCGGCCGAGGTGGCGGCGGCGACGTCGATCGGCATGTCCGGCGGCTCCTTCGCTGCGCGGGGGCCCTGGCGCGGCCGTCCGCACCGTCGGCCCCGCCAGGGCGCGTACTAGAACGCGTTCTAGCCAGCCCATGTATAACGCATCGCCCGGGCCCTGGGAATAGCTGACACATCGTCAGAGTGCCTTCGCACCAGTGACATTTGTCCTGCCAGGGTCCGTACATTCCCCACTGACCCCGCGGCGCACCCTGGCCGTAGTGTCGGTGACATGACGACGACAGTGAGTTTCACCAGGGCCGTCAAGACGTTCGGCGCGGTACGCGCGGTGGACGGCGTCGACCTGGAGATCCGGCGGGGGGAGTCCGTCGCCCTGCTCGGCCGCAACGGCGCGGGCAAGTCCACCGCGATCAGCCTGCTGCTCGGGCTCAACGAGCCCGACGACGGCGAGGTCCGGCTCTTCGGCGGC
The DNA here is from genome assembly GCF_040630935.1 of Streptomyces sp. NPDC005722. NCBI lineage: Bacteria > Bacillati > Actinomycetota > Actinomycetes > Kitasatosporales > Streptomycetaceae > Streptomyces > Streptomyces sp. NPDC005722. The sequence continues at coordinate 36,185 of NZ_JBEXYN010000052.1, read as the reverse complement.
ACCCCGCACACCGCGGTCCGCGCGGGCCGGGTCGGCGCGATGCTGCAGGACGGCAGGCCGATCCCCCGGGTGACCGTCCGGGAGCTGATCACCTTCGTGGCGCGCACCTACCCCGACCCGCTGCCCGTGGCCGAGGCCCTGGAGCTGGCCGGCCTCAGCGAGGTCGCCGGCCGCCGCGCCGACCGGCTCTCCGGCGGCCAGGCGCAGCGGGTCCGCTTCGCCGTGGCCCTGGCCGGCAACCCCGAGCTCATCGTGCTGGACGAGCCCACCGCCGCCCTCGACGTCGAGGCCCGGCGCGCCTTCTGGGACTCGATGCGCGCGTACGCGGCCCGCGGCAACACCGTGCTGTTCTCCACCCACTACCTGGAGGAGGCGGACGAGAACGCCGACCGCATCGTGGTCATCGACCGCGGCCGGGTCGTCGCCGACGACAGCGGCGAGCGCATCAAGCGCGCCGTCGGCGGCAACCTCGTCTCCTTCGACCTGGCCGGGGCCCCCACCGAGGGCCTGCGGCAGCTGCCCGGGGTGGTGTCCGTCGAGGTCCGCGGCGACCGCGCCCTGCTGCGTTCCGCCGACTCCGACGCCACCGTCGTCGCCCTCGCCGACCGCGGCATGGTCCGCGGCCTGACGGTGACCGCCGCCAGCCTGGAGGACGCGTTCCTCTCCCTCACCGCGCAGTCCCCCGCCGCGGACGACGCGCCCACCACCGCCAAGGACACCGCCGCCCTCACCGAGGAGAAGGTCTGATGCTGCTCGCCTACGTCTCGCTGGAGATCCGCCGCACCCTGCGCGACGCCGGATTCGTGATCTTCGGCGTCGGCATGCCCGTCATGATGTACCTGCTCTTCACCAACCTCGGCGTCTCCGGCTCGGAGGACGACAAGGCCGCCTCGCTGGCCGCCATGATCGGCATGGCCGCGTACGGCGCGCTGGGCTCGGCGGTGTCCACCGGGTCGAGCGTCGCCGAGGACAAGGGCCTCGGCTGGCTGCGCCAGCTGCGGATCACCCCCATGTCGCCGCTGCTGGTCGTCACCGGCCGCTGCATCAGCGGCTCCGTCACCGTGCTGCCCGCCATCCTGGCCGTCTTGCTGGCCGGCGGGCTCGTCAACGGCGTCGAACTGCGGCCCTGGCAGTGGGCCGCCGTCGGCGGGCTGCTGTGGGTGGGCACCGCCCCCTTCACCCTGCTCGGGCTCGGCAACGGCTACCGCCTGTCCGGGCAGACCACAGGCGTGGTGAACATGGCCTGCAACCTGGGCCTGTCCGTGGTCGGCGGGCTGTGGATCCCCTCGTCGGTCTTCCCGGACTGGCTGCGGGCGGTCTCCGAGTGGACCCCGTCCCAGCGCTTCGGGCAGCTCGGCTGGAGCATCGCGGACGGCGCGGTCCCGCGGACGGGAACCGTCGCCGTGCTCGCCGCGTGGACGGCCGTCTTCGGCGCGTACGCCGTGTACGCCTACCGCCGCTCGGCCCGCACCCCGTGAACCCCACCGGCACCGTGGAAGAGGAGGTGGCGACGGCCATGGCCATCACCACGGAACCCCGGCGCCCGCTGCCGGCACGGATCCTCCACCACTGGCGGCAGCTGCGGGTGACCCGGCCCTTCGCCGAGGAGATCGAGGACCTCAAGCCCCCGACCCGGTTCACCTTCCTGCCCTGGCTGCTGATGGGCGTGGGCGCCCTGTCCCACCTCCTGCAGGGCAAGGCCGCCAACCCCTGGCTCGGCGGCCTCGGCCTGCTGGCCTTCAACTCCCTCTACATCGGCGTCGTCTTCACCTCCTTCGACCCGCGCACCGCCCGCGGCAAGGTGCCCCGGCGCTACCTCCTGGCGCTGGCCGCCGTCACCTACGCCCTCGCCATCGGCTACGGCGGCAGCTGGCTGGTGTTCTTCCCGCTGCTGTCGCTGGCCGTCGGGATCGTGGTGCGCGGCCGGCGGATGGGTCCCGTGCTGGTCGCCCTCGCGGTGTCCGCGGGGATCGTCTCCGGGATGCGCAGCGGCGACATCTGGGAGGGCGTCTCCATCGGGTACGGCAGCCTCATCTCCGGCCTGGTCACCGCTGCCATGCTCACCCTCTTCGACGCGGTGACCCAACTGCGCGCCACCCGCCAGGAACTGGCCCGCAACGCCGTCGCCGAGGAACGGCTGCGCTTCTCCCGCGACCTGCACGACCTGCTCGGGCACACGCTCTCCGTGGTCGTCGTCAAGGCGGAGGCCGCCCGCCGGCTCGCCCCGCGCGACCTGGAGGCCGCCCTCGCCCAGGTCGCCGACATCGAGGCGGTGGGACGCCAGGCGCTCACCGAGATCCGCGAGGCCGTCACCGGCTATCGCGAAGGCAGCCTCTCCACCGAACTGGACCGCGCCCGCTCGGCCCTGGCGGCCGCGGGCATCGAGGCCGTCGTCAAGGAGTCCGGCCCGCCGCTGCCCTCGCAGACCGAGGCCCTGCTCGGGTGGGTGGTGCGGGAGGGGGTGACCAACGTCGTACGGCACAGCGGGGCCGCCACCTGCGTCATCGAGCTCGCCGGCACCGGCGGCCGGGTACGTCTGCGGATCACCGACGACGGCCGCGGCGTAGGCTCGGCCCCCGGATCCGGCCCGGGCTCCGGCTCGGGTTCCGGCTCGGGGCTGAAGGGGCTCACCGAACGGCTCGCCACGGCGGGTGGCTCCCTCGGCACGGGCCCGGGCCCCGGGGGCGGGTTCCGCGTCGTCGCCGAACTGCCGGTGGAGGAGGAGCAGACCGCATGAGCGGCGTCATCAGGGTCCTGCTGGCCGAGGACCAGGGCATGATGCGCGGGGCGCTGTCCCTGCTGCTGAACCTGGAGGACGACATCGACGTCGTCGCACAGGTCGCCGCGGGCGACGGGATCGTCACCGCGGCGCTGGCGGCGCGGCCCGACGTCGCGCTGCTCGACATCGAACTCCCCGGCCGCAGCGGGCTCGACGCGGCGGCGGAACTGCGCGAGCGCCTCCCGGCCTGCAAGGTGCTCATCCTCACCACGTTCGGCCGCCCCGGCTACCTGCGCCGCGCGATGGAGGCCGGGGCGTCAGGCTTCCTGGTCAAGGACGGCCCCGTCGAGGACCTCGCCGCCGCGATCCGGCGCGTCCTCGCCGGTCACCGCGTGATCGACCCCGCCCTGGCCGCGGCCGCCCTCAGCACCGGACCCAGCCCGCTGACGCCGCGCGAGCAGGACGTGCTCAACGCGGCGGCGGACGGGGCGACGGTGGCGGACATCGCGGCACGGGTGCACCTGTCGGAGTCGACGGTGCGGAACTACCTGTCGTCCGCCATCGGCAAGACCGGCACCCGCAACCGCACGGAAGCCGTCCGCACCGCCCGCCACAACGGCTGGCTCTGACCCGGGGCCCGCGGCCCCCGTCTGCGTACGCCCCCGCCGGCCCCCCTCCCGGCGGACCCGGCCCACAGCACCGGGCAGTTCCGGGCCCGCTCAGGCCCCCTCCGGGCGGATGCAGCCCGTCCGTGCCCGGCAGCCGTCGCGGTGCCTGGATCTCCGGCAAGACCCACATCCCCGCACCGGACGAAGGACCCCACCTGTGCCCGCGCCCCCAACCGCCGCCGGAACACCCCCCGCCGGGCCGGCGCACGAAGCGAGCCGGCCCGGCGGCGCCGTACGGCTATCCGCGCCAGACCCAGGCGACCCGCTCGTACAGCGGCTCGAAGCCGGCGCGCAGCATGTTGTGCAGGGAGCTGTTGTGCTCGCCCGGGCCCTCCGCGCCGGTCTCGGCGACGAGCCAGCGGCAGCCCGCGTCGTGGGCGGCCCGGACGCGGGCCGTGAGCAGGGCCGACTGGGCGCCGCGGCCCCGCCATCCCGCAAGCGTCGCCCCGCCGAACATGCCGGCGCAGTCGCCGTTGAGGAAGACGCTGCCCACCGCGACGATCCGTTCGCCCTCCCAGACCGCGTACTGCCGCCAGTCCGGCCTGCCGACGCACGCCGCGGCCATGTCGGTCATGGCCGGCGTGGTGAAGCCGAAGGTCGTCATCATCACGGTCGCCCACTCGTGCGCCTGGTGGGGCTCGACGAGGCCGACGCGCAGCCCCGGGTCGAGCGCGGTGGCACCGTCGACCGCGGCCAGGGCCGCCGGGACGTCGCAGCCGAGCTTGGCGAAGCGGGTGCCCTCGGTGAGGTCCCGCTTCCCGGCGATCGAGGCCCAGTCGGACGGCAGCAGCGACGGCGCGATCATGAGCGAGCCGACGGGCACGCCCTGGGCCCGGAAGAAGCCGCACACCTCGTCCACGGCGTCGGCCGTGACCGGTCCGGCGGAGCCGAATCCCCCGGCCCGGTTGAAGAAGCGGCTCGGGTCCTCGCGGACGGCCAGCGCGCGCACCGCGCCGAACCGCCGCGTGCCGATGCCCAGTGCCCCGTGCACGCCGGCCGGCGCTCCGGTCACGAAGTCGGCGTACGCCGCGATCTCTGTCTCCTCGGCCAGGCCGGTCGGCACCGTGGTCGTCATGCTGCGTTCTCCTTGTCCTGGGTGGTGACGAAGTCGCGGACCGCAGCCACGAACCTCTCCGTCTCCTCGATGTGCCCGAAGTGGCCGCTCGCGGTCAGCTCGCACAGCCGCGCCTGCGGTATCCCGACCTGCAGCTCGTACGCGAAGCCCGGCGGGCAGATGAAGTCGTGGGTGCCGACGATCACCAGGACCGGCGCCACGATCGTGCCGAGCCGGTCGCGGACGTCCCATGCGGAGGGGCGCCGGTTCGGGTCGTGGGTGGCCCGGAGGGCGGCAACGGACCCGGTCCGCATCGCCGTCCTGCGGTGGTCGGCGAAGTAGGCCGGCAGCACGGCCTCGAGGTAGCGCTCCATGGACGCGTCGTCGGTGATCGCCGCCGTCCCCGCCACCCGGGCCCGCCACGCCCGTCCCGCCGCGGCCGCCTCGGGCCGGTCGGGCCAGCGCTCGACGAAGGCGGCCATCTCCTCGGTCGCCGTCTGCATCAGTTCCGGCCCGTACACGGGCGCGGTGTCGTAGAGGATCAGCCCGTCGAGGCGGCCGGGGTGGTCGAGGGCGAACTGCAGCGCGACGAAGCCGCCGTGCGAGTGGCCGAGGAAGTAGGCGGTGGGCGCCCCGAGGTCGTCCAGCACGGCCGCGGCGAAGCGCGCGTAGCGGGACGTGGAGTAGTCCCCGTCCGGCAGCGGATCGCTGTCGCCCGAGCCGACGGGGTCCACGTGGACCATGGTCAGGTGCTTTTCCAGTGCGGGTACGCGCAGGTACTCCGGGTGCACACCGGGGCCTCCGGAGTGCACGAGGCACACCGGCCCGGCACCCCTGACCCGGTAGACCTGGCGCACGCCGTCGACGAGGACGGTCCGCACCTCGGCGGCGGCACGTATGGGGTGCTCCGCCTCGTGAGGGATGACGTTCATGCCCACACGATGCGGCGGGCGGCGAAAAGGTTCGGTCAGTTCCCGTGGTCGTTCGCGCGGGCTTCTTCCCGGCGGCGGCGCGGGTGGTACAGGCGCAGCCTGTCCTCGCCCCCGCCGTCGAGGAAGTGCACCCAGACCACACCGGGCGGGCAGTGGAACGGGTCCTCCGGCGGGCTGACGATGGCCGCCTCCCAGATGACGACCTCGCGGCTGGCCACCACGTTCAGCAGCTTCTGGCGGACGCCTTCGGAGACGTCGCGGCGGAAGGAGAACCCCAGGTAGTCGAGGTCGGTGCGCTTGCCGGTCGGCCACGTCACCTCCAGCTCGGGGGACCGCCAGCCGGCCCACGCCGAGGCGAGTTCGCCGCGGTGCGCCGCCAGCATGGTCTCCTCGGCCAGCCGGCGGTGGCGCGCGGTGAGGGAGGCGGAGTCGTCGTGGACCCGGTCGCCCGCGGCCACCAGCGCGGCGGACAGGTTGGCGCGTGCCTGGCTCAGCCTGCTGCGCACGGTGCCGACGGGGATGCCGCACAGCAGCGCGATCTCCTCGTAGGAGGTGACGTCGGTGAAGTAGCGCAGCATCGTCACCAGCCGCAGCCCGGGCGACAGGCCCTCCAGCGCGCCCCAGATCCAGTCCCGCAGCACGTGCCCGTCGAGCACGTCCGCCGGGTCGGGCGGGCCGCCCGAGCGGTCCATGGCGACGAATCCCTCGATCTCGGCCACGGGGACCGCCGACTTCCTGCGCAACTGGGCTCGGCAGACGTTGCGGACCACCATCCGCAGCCAGGGGCCGGCGGCGTCCGGGTCGCGGAGGTCGCCGATGCGCCGCAGCGCTATGAGCGCCGCCTCCTGCACGGCGTCCTCGGCGTCCGGGCCGTGGCCCAGCACGGCGAGGGCGACCGCGTGCATGGCCGCCCGGTGCCTGGCGAGCAGCAGCCCCAGGGAACCCGCGTCACCGCACCGCGCGGCCCGCACCAGCTCGGTGTCGAGCGGTGCCCCGGCCCACAGCGGATCAGTCATGACGTGACCATTGAACCAGAACGTCCGGATCCGGGACCGGCCTCGCACCCGCCGGGCGCGACGCCGGAGCACCCCCGCCGAAGGGCACCGCGGCCGTACGGGACGATGGGGGCATGAGCACGCCACCCCCCGCAGCGGTCCCCGCGGACGCGCTGGCCGCGTTCGAGGCGGCCAAGGGCTTCATGCCCACCGATGAGGGCCTCGCCCTGCACGCGGCCGCCGCCGACGCCGCCGCCCGCCTCCCGGGCCTGCCGCTGCTGGAGGTCGGCACGTACTGCGGCCGCTCCACGATCCTGCTGGCCGCCGCCGCCCGCGAGGCCGGCACCGTCGCCGTCACCGTCGACCACCACCGCGGCAGCGAGGAGCAGCAGCCCGGCTGGGAGTACCACGACACCACCCTGGTCGACCCCGAGGTCGGCCTGATGGACACCCTGCCCACCTTCCGGCGCACCCTGCACGCCGCCGGGCTGGAGGAGCACGTGGTCGCGGTCGTCGGCCGTTCCCCGCAGGTCGCGGCGGTGTGGGGGAAGCCGCTGGCCCTGGTCTTCATCGACGGCGGGCACACCGACGAGCACGCGGGCAACGACTACGAGGGCTGGGTGCCGCACCTCGCGCAGGACGGCCTCCTGGTCATCCACGACGTCTTCGCGGACCCCGCCGACGGCGGCCAGGCGCCCTGGCGGATCTACCGGCGGGCGCTGGAGTCGGGCGCGTTCACGGAACTGTCCGTGACCGGTTCACTGCACGTCCTCCGGCGTACGTGCGCCGGGATCCGGGACGGCGGATAGCATCGCTGACGTGTTCAAGAGCAAAGGCCGCCCCACCGTGGTCGTCGTGGCCGCGCTGGTCCCGGCGTGCGCGGCCGCGTGGCTGGTGTGGGACGCCACGGGCGGACCGGACGACCCCGGACGCAACGGGGACCTCCCGCAGAGCGTGCGTCCGCACCGCTCGGCGGCGGCGTCCTCCGGACCGTCCTCGGCGGCACCGTCCGCCGGGTCCGCGAGGCCGCTCGCGGGGAAGGTCGTGGTGCTGGACCCGGGCCACAACACGCGCAACAGCCGTCACACGGCCGAGATCAACCGCCTGGTCGACATCGGCACCGCCCGCAAGGAGTGCGACACCACGGGCACCGCGACCAACGCGGGGTACGCCGAGGCCGCGTTCACCCTGGACGTGTCCCGGCGCGCCCGGGCGCTGCTCGAAGCGCGGGGGGCGAAGGTGACGTTCACGCACGACGGCGACCGCGCCTACGGCCCCTGCATCGACGAGCGGGCCCGTACCGGCAACAAGGCGAAGGCCGACGCGGTGGTGTCGGTGCACGGCGACGGCTCGGCGGCCGGCAACCGCGGCTTCCACGTGATCATGCCGGCCCCGGTGCACCGCGGCATCGCGGACACCCGGAAGATCAGCGGGCCGTCGAAACTGCTCGGCACCGCCCTCAAGCGGCACTTCGCCGAGGAGACGGGCACCCGGCCGTCCAACTACATCGGCGGCGGCACCGGCCTGGACGTCCGCAGCGACCTCGGCGGACTCAACCTCAGCAGCCGGCCGAAGGTGTTGATCGAGTGCGGCAACATGCGCGACCCCAGGGACGCCGCGCTGATGACCAGCCCGGCCTGGCGGCAGCGGGCCGCGGAGGGCATCGCGGACGGCATCACCGCGTTCTTGGAGGACCGCGGGTGATCGGCCGGTGAGCATTGGGTCCCGATCGTGTCACCGAGGGGCGGACCGGTCCCACCCGGCGGCAACGGCCCTCATACGATGGGGAACCGCCCGGCGACAGCGACAACGAGACGACTGACAAGGACTCCTAGTGAATAACCGCTCCCTCACCCGAGGAGACGGCGCGGTGATCGGCGCGGCGCTGCTGCTGCTGATCGCCTCGTTCCTGAACTTCTACACGTTCAAGGGATGCAGCTCCGACGAGTGCGGAGCCAGCGCGTGGAAGAGCGAGCTGTTCCCGCTGCTGCCCTCGGTGCACCTCCTGGGCCTGATCGCCGCGGGCCTGTTCGTCGCCTCGCGCTTCCAGCCCGAGGGGCGCAAGCTGCTCGGCATCGGGCCGGCGCACTGGGGCGCGGTCCTCTCCGTGGCCGCCGCCTGGGACGCGCTGTGGTCGCTGTTCCACGGCAGCGAGGCCTTCGAGCTGGCCGCCGGCGCGTACCTCTCCTTCGTCGCCGCCGCGGCCCTCGCGGCCGCCATGCTGCTCACCCTGCAGGGCCTGCCCGTGCTGAAGGCGCCGCTGCTGCCCGCTCCGCGGCCGCAGCAGCCCCAGCAGGCGCAGCCGTACGGCGGCCAGCAGGGCCAGCCCTACCCGGGCGTGCAGCAGGGCGGCTACGGGTACCCGGGGCAGACCGGCGGTCAGGGCGCGCAGGCCGACCCGTCCTTCGGCGGTGGCCAGTACGGCTACCCGCAGGCCCAGCAGCAGCCGCAGGCGCAGCCCTCCGCGGAGTTCGCGGCCTTCTGGTTCGCGGTGCCCGTGGCGCGTCCGCTGTACGCGGAGGACGGTTCGGGCCGGCAGATCGCCGAGCTGGCCCCCGGCACCTGGTACCTGGCGGTGGAGCAGCGGGGTTCCGCCCTGGTCGCGCAGACCCAGGACGGCCGCCGCGGCGTCCTCCAGGACGCCGGCGGCATCCAGCGCGGCTGATCCCCGCCGAAGCGCCACCCGCGCACACACGCGACAGCCGTGCCCCGGGCCGTCCGGCCCGGGGCACGGCTGTCCGCTCTTCCGGGGCGGGGGCGCTTGCCGTACCGTACGGCTGACGTACCGTCAGCTCCGGTGGGAGGCGTGCGCATGCGGCTCGGACTGGCCCTCGGCTACTGGGGGCGCGGCCCCTCCCCCGGCCACCTGGCCCTGGCGCAGGAGGCCGAACGGCTCGGCTACGACTCCGTGTGGACGGCGGAGGCCTGGGGCTCGGACGCGTTCACCCCGCTCACCTGGATCGCCGCGCACACCAGCCGGATCCGGCTCGGCACCGGCATCGCCCAGATGGCCGCCCGTTCCCCCACCGCCACCGCCATGCACGCGCTGACCCTGGACCACCTCTCCGGCGGCCGGGTCATGCTGGGGCTCGGCCTGTCGGGGCCGCAGGTGGTGGAGGGCTGGTACGGCAGGCCGTTCCCGCGCAGTCCGCTGACCGCGACCCGGGAGTACGTGGACGTCGTGCGCCAGGTGCTGCGCCGCGAGGGCCCGGTGGCGCTGGACGGGCGCTTCCACCCGCTGCCGTACGCGGGGCCCGACGCGACCGGCCTCGGCCGGCCGCTCAAGCCGATCACCCATCCGCTGCGGGCCGCCCTGCCGGTCCTGCTGGGCGCCGAGGGCCCGAAGAACATCGCGCAGACCACCCGCATCGCCGACGGCTGGCTGCCGCTGTACTGGTCGCCGTTCCGCACGGACGTGTACGAGGTGCCACTGACGGACGCGCCGAAGGACTTCATGATCGCCCCGATGGCGCGGGCCCAGCTCTGCGACGACCCGGCGGAGGGCCTGCTGCCGGTCAAGGCGATGCTCGGCTTCTACATCGGCGGGATGGGCGCGGCCACCCGCAACTTCCACGCCGACCTGATGGCCAGGATGGGCTACGAGCAGGAGGCCCGGCGCATCCAGGAACTGTTCCTGGCCGGGCGGCGCGAGGAGGCGGTCGCGGCGGTGCCGGACGCCTTCGCCGACGAGATCTCGCTCGTCGGCCCGCGGGAGCGGATCGCGGAACGGCTGGCGGTGTGGCGGTCGGGCCCGGTGACCGACCTGCTGGTCACCGCGCCCGACCCGGCCACCCTGCGGGTGCTGGCCGAGCTCATCCGCCGCTGAGCTCGGACAGCGAGGGCACCTTGTCGGTGACCTTGGCGCCGGCGCCCTCGCCGGCCGACTTGACGCCGGTGATGGTGTCCTGGAAGGTCCCGACGATGTCGTCCGTGCCCTGGCCGCTGCGCAGCTTGGCCGGCAGGTCCTTGAGCGACTCGATGCCCGCGTTCAGCGGGGCCACCAGCTTGGCCAGGGTCGGGTCGCCCTTGGCGTTCTCCGAGGCGGCCTTGAGCCGGTTGTAGGCGAAGGCCCCGGCCAGGCCCGCCTTCACCAGGGCCAGCTTGCGGCCCTCGGCGTCCTTCTTGAACTTGCCCTCGCGGTAGGGCTTGACGATCCACTGGTAGGTCGCGCCGGCGGCCAGTCCGGCGTTGGCGACGAAGCGCGTCTTGGCGAGCTTCTGCTTCTGCACGGAGGAGGTGGGGCTCGCGGTGCCGACGCTCGCGGTCTGCGGCGAGTCGCCACCGCAGGCGGGGACGAGCATCAGCACGCCGGAGAGCAGGAGGGCGGTCAGGGCACGGCGCAAGGGCATGACGGTTCTCCCGGGGGGGATGCGGTGCGTGATCGCATCCTCGCCCGGGCCCCCGGCACCGGCCACCGCACAGGGCCGTACGGGGCGTCAGGCGAGGGCCGGCCCGCCACGTTTCAGTCCGCCGATCGGGGCAAGACGGCAGGTATGTCCAGACGATATCGCGGCAATCTGGCCGCCACGGTCATCATGGTGGCCGCGGACGTGGCGGCCTTCATCCTGGTCCTGTGGATCGTGCTGTGGATGCTCGACGCCAACCGGGCGAACGACCTCGTGGAGTGGATCCACGACGTCGCGTCCTGGCTCGGCGGCTGGGCCCACGACATCTTCGACACCGACTCAGCGTGGGCGCGCACCCTGCTGAACTACGGCCTGCCGGCGGCGGTCTACCTGGTCGTCGGCCACGCCGTGGCGGGTCGCGTCAACCGGGCCTGACGCCCGCTCACCGACCCGCGCAGCACCCCGCCGCCCCGGGCACCAGCCCGAGCGGCAGCCTCTCACCCCCGAAGACCGCCGTCGTCGCCTCGTCCCCTCCCAGGGCGGCGACGGCGAGCAGCAGGGCCCCGGCCGTCCACGTGGTCCGTTCCCGGGGCCACACGGCGGGGCCGGTACCGGCCTCCTCGTCCGGCTCGAAGACGTACCCGGTCCAGTACATGCCGTCCTCGGCACGCAGGTGCTGGATCTCGGCCAGGATGTCCACAGCGCGGTCGGACTCGCCCATCGCCCACAGCGCGAGGGCGAGTTCGGCGCTCTCCCCGCCGGTCACCCACGGGTTGGGCACCACGCAGCGGACCCCGAGGCCGGGCACGACGAACTCGTCCCAGCGGGCCAGCAAGCGCTCCCGGGCGGCCTCCCCCCGCAGCACCCCGCCGAGGATCGGGTAGTACCAGTCCATGGAGTAGCGGTCCTTGTCCAGGAACCGCTCGGGGTGGTGGGCGACGGCGTGCCCGAGGGCGCCGGCGGCCAGCTCCCAGTCCGGCTGCGGGTCCTCGCGGTGCTCGGCGACGGCCAGCGCGCAGCGCAGCGCCTGGTACATCGACGAGCAGCCGGTCAGCAGCGCCTCCTGCGGGTACGTCCCGTCGTCCTCGCGCTTCCAGGCGATCTGGCCGCCGGGCAGCTGGAGTTCCAGGACGTACTCGACGGCCGCGTACAGCACCGGCCACATGCGCTCCAGGAACGCGTCGTCGCCGGTGGAGAGGTAGTGGTGCCACACCCCGACGGCGACGTAGGCGCAGAAGTTGCTCTCCCGGCCCAGGTCGGTGGGCTCGCCCTCGGCGCCGTCGGCGAAGCCGTAGGCGGCGTACCAGGAACCGTCCGGGTTCTGCCGGCGGGCGAGCCAGGTGTAGGCGGCCTCGGCGTGCTCGTGCTCGCCCGCGGCGTCCATCGCCATGGCGGCCTCGACGTGGTCCCACGGGTCGAGGTGGCCGCCCTCGAACCACGGTACGGCGCCGTCCGGCCGCTGCACGGCGAGGATCCCGGCGACGGTCTGCGCGGCCTGCTCCGAGGTCAGGACGCCGGGCAGGACGAGGTGTTCGGTCCGCCTCACGCGTCGACGCCCGCCTTCGGGGTGTGCGGCTTGGTGGCGTAGGCGACGAAGCTCTTGCCGATCAGCGGGTTGAGCGCGTTCTCGGCGAGCCGGGTGGCCAGCGGCTTCTTCATGATGTCCCAGACCAGCAGCTTGTGGTACAGCTTCACCGGCAGGGCCTTGTCGTTGTCCACGCCGACCGCGCACTTGATCCACCAGTACGGGGAGTGCAGCGCGTGCGCGTGGTGGCTGCCGTACGGGCGCAGCCCCGCCTCGCGGATCCTGCCGAGCAGTTCGTCGGCCCGGTAGATGCGGATGTGGCCGCCCTCGACCTCGTGGTAGGCGTCGGACAGCGCCCAGCAGATCCTCTCCGGCCCGTAGCGCGGCACGGTGACGGCGATCAGCCCGCCCGGCTTGAGGACGCGCACCATCTCGGCGAGCACGCCCTTGTCGTCCGGGATGTGCTCCATGACCTCGGAGATGATGACGCGGTCGAAGGTGTCGTCGGGGAACGGCAGGCTCAGCGCGTCGCCCTCCATCGCCGTGGCGGTCGCCCCGGCCGGGGCCTCCCCGGCCTCCCTCATCGCGGCGAACCACTTGGCGACCTCGCGGATCTCGTCGCCGTTCCGGTCCAGGGCCACCACGTCCGCGCCGCGCCGGTAGCACTCGAAGGCGTGCCGGCCCGCGCCGCAGCCCAGGTCGAGCACGCGGTCGCCCGGGGCGAGCGGGAAGCGGGAGAAGTCGACGGTCAGCACGTGGAGTCTGCTTTCGTCCGGGACGGTGACTGGATGGTGGGCCGCGGCCCCGCGGCGGCCTCGATCGCCGCACGGTACTGCTCGGCGGTGCCGATGGCGGCCCGCTCCCAGGTGAAGCGGGCCAGTACGCGTTCCCGGCCGGCCCGGCCGAGACGGCGGCGCAGCTCCGAGTCGCGCAGCAGCCGGCCCAGCGCCGCGGCCAGCGCGCCCGGGTCCCCCGGCGCCACGGCCAGGCACGTCTCCCCGTCGGGCCCGGCGACCTCGGGGATGGCGCCGCCGGTGCTGGCGACCAGCGGCGTCCCGGTGGCCATGGCCTCGGCGGCCGGCAGCGAGAACCCCTCGTACAGCGACGGCACGCACGCCACCTGGGCGCCGCGCACCAGGTCGACCAGCTCCTCGTCGCTGATGCCCTTGACGAAGTCGACGGCGCCGCCGAGCCCGTACCGCTCGATGGCGGCGGCCACCGGGCCGTCGTCGGCCCGCTTGCCGACGACGACGAGGTGCGCGTCGGGGTGCTCGGTGCGCAGCTTCGCGAGGGCCTCCACGAGGTGGACCAGGCCCTTGAGCGGCACGTCGGCGCTGGACGTCGTCACGATCCGGCCCGGCACCTCGGGCACGGACGGGTCCGGCGAGAACAGCCGCGTGTCGGCGCCGATGTGCACCACGTGCACCCGGTCCTCACGCACCCCGAGGTGGTCGACGATCTCCTGACGGGAGCTGCCCGAGACGGTGAGCACGGACGGCAGCCGCCGCGAGACCCGCCGCTGCATCCGCGTGAAGCCGTACCAGCGGCGGACCGACGCCCGGCGCTTCCACCCCTGCGCGGCGTCGAGTTCGAGCCGCCGGTCCACGGTGATCGGGTGGTGGATGGTCGTCACCAGCGGCGCGCCGAGGGCGTCCGGGCCGCCGAGGAGGCCGTAGCCGAGGGTCTGGTTGTCGTGGATGACGTCGAAGGCGCCCCGCCGGGCGGCCAGGTGACGGCGGGCCCGCAGACTGAACGTCAGCGGCTCCGGGAAGCCGCCGGTCCACATCGTGCCGACCTCCAGCGCGTCCACCCAGTCGCGGTACTCGCCGCGCTTCGGGGTGCGGAACGGGTCCGGCGAGCGGTAGAGGTCCAGGCTCGGCAGCTCGGTGAGGCGCACCCCGTCACCGACCGCGTCGAGCACGGGGTAGGGCTGGGCACCGATCACTTCGACGCTGTGGCCGAGCCGGGCGAGTTCCCTCGACAGATGGCGCACGTACACGCCCTGGCCCCCGCAGAACGGGTTCCCCTTGTAGGTGAGCAGCGCGATCCGGAGCGGCCTGGCCTCTGCGGTCACTCACGGCCCCCTTCTCACTGCACTTCAGCGGGAGCGTAGCCGCCCGTGCCCGGGTAGAACAAGTTTCAGAATCGGTTACTCAGGAGTTGGCCCGAGAGCACGAAGATACCTGGGCCCGTGCGGGGTGCCCTGGCTGGTGCGGGTGATTCCCGCCACGCCGCGCCTGCGGCGGGCTGGCCGGTGTTCGTGTGCGGCGCCGTTGTGGTTGCTGTTGGGTTTCCCCCACCCTCCCGCCCTCCCCCAGCCTTCGGCCGGGGGAACCCCCAGAACGCTCGCGGTTTACGTCAACATCCTTGGGCACCGCGCTTAACCGCTCGTCTCCCCCAGCCTTCGGCCGGGGGGACCCCCATGGGCCCACCCCGACACACCCCCTCCGGCCGGTATGGGCGCACAACGGCCGGTGGGGGGTGCGGAGGCAGTCCGAGGCGCACCGAACCGCTCACTGACCCCCACGGCCCCGCGGTTCAAGCCCGCATCATTCGGCACCGAATTCCACCGCCGTTCCCCCTCCGGCCGGTGTAGCCGCATTACGGCCGGTGGGGGGAAAGTAGGCAGTCCGGGGTTGCCGCCCACGTCTGCGTCGGGCGCCGTCCATTCCGTTGGGCGGCGCCGTTCTCGCGTGGGCGATGACAGCCGGTGAGGGATGCATCGGACACGTGCGGTACCCCGGACTGACTTCTGACCACCCGGCCGCCACGACTGCGGGTGCTTCGGGGTGCTGCTGGGGGCGGTCGGCGGGGGATCGGGCTCGCTTTCAGCGGTATAGCCGTCGGAAGAGGGCCCGATGTCCGATCGGGGAAGCACCCGCAGACGCCGGTTACGGCGGGCGCGCCACCCACGGAGGGTGGGCGTGGTCACCGGCCATCTATACCCGCGGACGGCAACGAGACCCGAGCCAGACGAACAACCAGCCCCGCTCCGGCGCCTGAACCCCAGCCGCCCACCGACCCGCACACCGCAGGCAAAGCAGGCCCCCCACCCTCCCACCCGCAGCCAGCATCTTTGCGCCCGCAGGGCGCGAGACGGCGGTCGCTGTCGAGACGGAGGGGGTGGGGGAGGTGGGGGTCCCCCTGGCCGAAGGCTGGGGGAGGGAGGGAGGGCGGGTGGGCGAACCCCCAACAGAAACCACGACGCACCCGCGCCGAGGCACGAAGGGTCACGCACACCGCACCGGCCGGCGGCGCAGCCCTTACCCTGGGGGACGGTTCCGCTCGGCGCACAGATTCGGATAGGGACAGATGACCGCAGCTCCTCAGCCGTCCCCGGTGCCGCTGACCGAGCGTCAGGAAGCCCGCCGCCGCCGCATCCTGCGCACCAGCGCCGAACTCGCCGTCCGGGGTGGCTTCGACGCCGTCCAGATGCGCGAGGTCGCCGAGCAGTCGAACGTCGCGCTCGGCACCCTCTACCGCTACTTCCCGTCCAAGATCCATCTGCTCGTCGCCACGATGCGCGACCAGCTGGAGCACCTCCACGAGGCCCTGCGCAAGCGCCCGCCCACCGCCTCCGCGCCCGCGGACCGCGTGGCGGAGACGTTGATGCGCGCGTTCCGCGCGATGCAGCGCGAGCCGCACCTCGCGGACGCCATGGTGCGGGCGCTGACGTTCGCCGACCGTTCGGTGAGCCCGGAGGTGGACGCCGTGTCGCGGCTGACGACCTCGATCGTCCTGGACGCGATGCGGCTGGACGAGCCGCCCGGGCCCGAGCTGCTGTCGGCGGTGCGCGTCATCGAGCACACCTGGCACTCCGCCCTGGTGACCTGGCTGTCCGGGCGCGCCTCGATCGCCCAGGTGAAGATCGACATCGAGACGGTGTGCCGGCTGATCGACCTCACCGATCCGCGCCGCGCGCAGCCCTGACCCCTGCGGACCGTTCACTCCTCGGGCGGGAAGACCGCCTCGCCGGAGGCGGCCAGCGTGATGCTGATCGCCTCCACCGGGCAGCCCTCCGCCGCCGCGAGCAGCGCCTCGGCCGCGTCGGCGTCCGGGGCCGCCGCGTGGGACTGCCGGGCGGAGTCGAGGGTGAAGCCGTCCGGGGCGGAGTTCACGCACATGCCCGAGCCGATGCACACCCCCCGGTCGACCTCGATGTGCCAGCGGTCCCCCACGGGGTCAGCCCTCCCAGCCGGCGGGCAGGTGGACCATCTTGTGCTCCAGGTACTCGCCCAGCCCCTCGGGGCCGAACTCGCGCCCGAGCCCGGAGTTCTTGTAGCCGCCGAAGGGCCCGAGCATGTCGAGGCTGAAGGTGTTGACGTTGAACGTGCCCGTGCGCACCCGGCGGGCGACGTCGATGCCGTGCTCGACGTCCGCCGTCCACACGCTGCCGGACAGGCCGTACTCGGAGTCGTTGGCGATGCGGACGGCCTCGGCCTCGTCCTCGTACGGCAGCAGGCAGACGACCGGGCCGAAGATCTCCTCGCGGGCGATCCGCATGGAGTTGGAGACGTCGCCGAAGAGGGTGGGCTCGACGTACCAGCCGGTGGGCTGGGCCTGCGGGCGGCCGCCGCCGGTGAGGACCTTGGCGCCCTCCTGCTGGCCGAGGGCGATGTAGTCCAGGGAACGCCGCTGCTGGCGGCGGGCGACCAGCGGGCCGACCTGGGTCGCGGGGTCGAGGGGGTCGCCGACGACGAGGGCGGAGGCGGCCGCGGCCAGGCGCTCGGCGGTCTCGTCGTAGCGGGAGCGGGGCGCGAGGATGCGGGTCTGGGCGACGCAGGCCTGGCCGTTGTTCATCCAGGCGGCCGAGACGATGCCGGGGACGGCGGTGTCCAGGTCGGCGTCGGGCAGGACCAGCGCGGCGGACTTGCCGCCGAGTTCCAGCGTCACGCGGGTGAGGTTGCGGGAGGCGACCTCCATGACGCGCTTGCCGGCCGCGACCGAGCCGGTGAAGGAGACCTTGTCGACGCCGGGGTGGCCCACCAGGTACTCGCTGACCTCGCGGTCGGCGGGCAGGATCGACAGCACGCCCTCGGGCAGCCCCGCCTCGGCGGCGATCTCGCCGAGCAGGTACGCGTCGAGCGGTGACTCCGGCGACGGCTTGAGGACCACCGTGCACCCGGCGAGCAGCGCGGGGGCGAGCTTGGCGGCGGCGGTGAACTGCGGGACGTTCCAGGGCACGACGGCGGCGACGACGCCGGCCGGCTCGCGGCGCACCAGGATCGGGCCGAGCGCACCGGCCCGTCGTTCCTCCCAGGTGAAGCCGCGCGCGACGGTGATCGCGGCGTCCCAGACCATCATCGCGCCGAGCGCCTGGGCGAGCACGCTCCAGGAGTAGGGCGAGCCGTTCTGCGCGCTGATGACGCGGGCGAACTCCTCGTGGCGTACGGCGATCGCGTCCTTGATCCGGGTGACGACCTCGATGCGTTCGTCGAGGCTCGCCCGCGGCCACGGGCCCTCGTCGAAGGCCCGGCGGGCCGCGGCGACGGCCCGGTCGACGTCCTCGCGGGAGGCGTGCGGCACCCGCGCGAAGACCTGCTCGGTGTGGGGCGAGACGACCTCGATGGTGCCGGTGCCGAGCGGGTCCGCCAACTGCCCGCCGATGTAGAGCTGTCCGTGTTCGACGATCCCGTTCCCGTCCATGCCTGTCCCGTCCCGCCCACGGCTGATGCCTCGCCAGAAGGTGACCCTGCTTCAGAACTGATACCAGTTCTAGTTATGGTGGGCAATGCGCGTGACGGATCGGAGAGGGGACCTCATGGAGCACGGTGACGGCATCTGGAGCATCCCGGTCCCGATCCCCGACAACCCCCTGGGCCACACGCTCGTCTACGTCGTCGACACCGACCGCGGCCCCGTCCTGGTCGACACCGGCTGGGACGACCCCGCCTCCTACGACGCCCTCGCGGACGGCCTCGGCGCGCTCGGCACCCGGGTCGCCGACGTCCACGGCGTCCTCGTCACCCACCACCACCCCGACCACCACGGCCTGTCCGGCCAGGTCCGCGAGGCCTCCGGCGCCTGGATCGCCATGCACCCCGCCGACACCGCCGTCGTCCGCCGCGCCCGCGGCGCCCGGCCCGGCGTGTGGCTGGACTACCTCGCCGTCAAGCTCGCCGCCGCCGGCGCCCCCGAGGAACACCTCGCCCCGCTGCGGGCGGTGCGCGCCGAGCGCCGCGCCGCCGACGTCCCCGGACTGCGGCCCGCCCTCCCCGACCGCGAGATCGTCCCCGGCGAGCGGGTACCGCTGGCCGGCCGCGCCGTCCGCGCCGTGTGGACCCCCGGCCACACCCCCGGCCACGTCTGCCTCTTCGAGGAGGACGGCCGCCGCCTGTTCTCCGGCGACCACCTGCTGCCCGGCATCTCCCCGCACATCGGCCTGTACGAGGACCCCGACGACGCGACCGCCGGCGACCCCCTGGGCGACTACCTCGACTCCCTCGAACGCGTCGCCCGGCTCGCCCCCGCCGAGGTACTGCCCGCCCACGAGCACGCCTTCACCGGCGCCGCCACTCGCGTGCGCGAACTGCTGGACCACCACACCGCCCGCCTCTCCTCGCTGCGCGCCCTGATCGCCGAGGCCCCCCGCACCCCGTGGCAGCTCGCCGTGGCCATGCAGTGGAACCGGCCCTGGGAGCAGATCCCCTTCCCCTCCCGGAACATCGCCGTCGCCGAGGCCGAGGCGCACCTGCGCCGCCTGGTCAAGCTCGGCCACGCCGAGCCGGTGCCCGGGTCCGACCCGGTCGCGTACACCGCGGTGTGAGGGCGCCGGTGTGAAGGCGCCGGTGTGAGGCAGACCGCACACGGCCGGGGGCGGCACGGCACGCGGTCCCGGCTAAGGTGTGCACGACACAACCAAGTCCCATCACGTCCGAGCGGGGGAAGCCGGTGCGAATCCGGCGCTGACCCGCAACCGTGAGCCGTCCCCGTCCGGGGAGGGCCCAGCCGGAGCACCCGCGCGGACGGGAGCGGCTCTTCCGTCGAGGTACACGGAGCCGGAGCCCGGTGCCGTGACCGCGCGCCCGCATCCGTCTGCGCGACCGCTCACCGAAAGGCACCACCCGATGCACCTGCGCCGCACCGCCGCGGCCGCCCTGGCCGCCGTCAGCACGCTCCTCATAGCCGCGTCGCCCTCACCGTCGTCGGCGACCGCGCCCGCCGCGCTGTACGGGGAGGCCGACCCGACGTACGACGGCGTGTGGCGCCAGTCGTACGCGCTCCTGGCGCTGCACGCGGCCGACACGGAGCCGGCCGGGAACGCGGTGGAGTGGCTCGCCAAGCAGCAGTGCGCGGACGGCGGCTTCGCCTCGTACCGTCCCGACCCGACGGCGCCCTGCGACCCGAGGACCGAGGACACCAACGCCACCGCCATAGCCGTGCAGGCGCTCGCCGTCCACGGCCAGGACTTCGCCGTCAAGCGCGCCGCCGAGTGGCTGGCCAAGGTGCAGAACCGCGACGGCGGCTGGTCCTACAACCCCGGCGGCGCCTCCGACGCCGACTCCACCGGCGTCGTCATCGGCGGCCTCAAGGCCGCCGGAACCGACGTCAAGTCCGTGACCACCGACGGCCGGTCGCCCTACGACGCGCTGCGCTCCCTCCAGCTGGCCTGCGGCAAGGAGGACGGCGGCGCGTTCGCCTACCAGCCCGACGCGAAGTCCGGGGCGCTCGCGGCCAACGCCAAGGCCACCGCCGACGCCGTGCGCGGCGCCGAGGGCGCGGGCTTCGTCGTCGAGGCCCCCGACCGCGACCTCGCCGTGCGCACCGAGTGCGGCGGCAGCGCCTCCGACGCGGGCGCCGCCTGGCTCGCGGCCCGGCTCACCGCCGGCGGCAGCCACTTCGAGGCCGTCACCCCGGGCTCCGACCAGAAGACCCCGGACTTCGGCACGACCGCCGACGCCGTCGTCGCCCTCGCCTCGGGCGGCCACCTCGACGCCGCCAAGGGCGCGTACAACTGGCTCGCCGCCAACTCCGGCGCCTGGGCGAAGGACAACCCCACCGCCCTCGCGCAGCTCGCCCTCGCCGCGTACGCCACCGGCAACCCGATGCGCGACCACATCACGCGGCTCAGCGCCCTCGGCCCGGTCGCGGAGCAGAAGCCCGACTCCTCGGGCGGCAGTTCGGTGTGGTGGTTCGTCGGCGCCTGCCTGGTCGCCGGCATCGGCATCGGTGTGCTGCTCGCCGGCCGGAAGCACCGGCTGTGAGGCGGCCGCCCCTCACGGCGGCGGCACTCCTCCTGGCCCTGGTGGCCGCCCTCGTCGCGACGCCCGCGCACGCGGCCGCCTACCGCTACTGGTCCTTCTGGCAGCGTGACGCGGCCGGCCAGGCCTGGACGTTCGCCACGACCGGGCCCGCCCTCAGCCGCCCCGACGACGGTGCCGTCGAGGGCTGGCGCTTCGGCGTCAGCCCCGACGCCGACTCGGCCGCCCGCCCCCGCGGCACGGCCCGGTTCGCCGCCGTCTGCGACGGCACCCCGGCCCGCCCCGGCACCAAGCGCGTCGCCCTGCTGCTCGACTTCGGCACCGCCGCCGACGCCCCGGCCGCCCGCGCCGCCTGCGCCCGCGTCCCCGTCGACGCCACCTCCGCCGAAGCCCTCGCCGCGGTCGCGCCCCCGCTCCGCTACAACTCCGCGGGCCTGGTGTGCGCCATCACCGGCTACCCCGCCAAGGGCTGCGGCGAGCAGGTCACCGACGACGCCGCACCCCCCGCGCCCACCTCCTCCCCCGGCCCCGCGCTCGGCACGTACAGCGCCGCCGGCGTCGTCCTCCTCGTCGCCGCGGCCGCCGCCTGGCAGATCCGCCGCCGCCGGAACGACCGCCCGTGACCGCCGGCACACCCCTGCCGTGGACCGGCGGCACTCCGCTCCCCGGCCCGCGGGCCCTGCGGGGCCTCGGCCTGCTTCGGCTGCTGCGGCTTCTGCGCCCACGCGACGGTGACGGCGATGGCGATGGCGACAGCCTGGCGGGCCCGACCGCGCGGGCGACACCGGGCAGCACGACCGCCGCCCGGCCCGAACCGCCGGGCACGCCCGCCGGGGGCGGCTCGACCACCCCGGCCACCCGGCCCCGGCGCACGGGCATCCCCCTCGGCGACTCCCCCACCGGACCCGGCACCTTCGGCGCAACCCCCACACGGGCCACGGCATCACCCCCCTCGTCCGGGCCCGCCCGGCCGCGCCCGCGCGACCACCGGGCAGCCGCCCCCGGCCCCCGCTGGAGCCCGGCCGTCGCCGAGGGCCCGGACGATTCGACGGCCCGCGCCCTACCCGGCCGGCCGCGGCCGCG
The DNA here is from genome assembly GCF_040630935.1 of Streptomyces sp. NPDC005722. Lineage (NCBI taxonomy): Bacteria > Bacillati > Actinomycetota > Actinomycetes > Kitasatosporales > Streptomycetaceae > Streptomyces > Streptomyces sp. NPDC005722. Next base: position 14,662 of record NZ_JBEXYN010000052.1, on the reverse strand, counting down.
CACCCGGGGCGGCTCGGCCACCGCGGGCGGCGACGGTCACCCCGGCCGCCTGCGGGCGCTGATGCGGCGGCCGGACCGTGCGGAGGACGGGGGCGCGGAAGGCGCACCCGGGGGGCGGGCGCGGGGACCGCACGCCGGGGCGTGGTGGCTGTGGGCGCTGGGGCTCGCCACGGCCGCGTCGCGGACGTCGAACCCCGCACTGCTCGCGCTGCTCGCGGCCGTCGCCGGTTACGTCGTCGCCGTGTGCCGGGTGCCGGACGCGCCCTGGTCACGGTCGTACGCCGCCTTCCTCCGCCTGGGCCTGGTGGTCGTCGCCATCCGGCTCGCGTTCGCCGTCGTGCTGGGCTCCCCGGTGCCCGGCACGCACACCGTGCTGACCCTCCCCGAAGTGCCCCTGCCCGACTGGGCTCAGGGGGTCCGCCTCGGCGGGCGGGTGACCGCCGAGGGGCTGTGGTTCGCGTTCCGGGAGGGCCTGCGGCTGGCCACCCTCCTGGCCTGCCTGGGCGCCGCGAACGCCCTGGCCAACCCGGCCCGGCTGCTGAAGTCGCTGCCCGGTGCCCTGTACGAGGCGGGCGTCGCCGTGGTCGTCGCGATGACGTTCGCGCCGCACCTGGTCGCCGACGTCCGCCGGCTGCGGACGGCCCGCAGGCTGCGGGGCCGCGCGGACAAGGGCGTACGGGCGCTGCTCCAGGTCGGCCTGCCCGTGCTCGAGGGCGCCCTGGAGCGTTCGGTGGCCCTCGCGGCCGCGATGGACGCCCGCGGTTACGGCCGCACCGCCGCGGTGCCGCCGGCCGTGCGCCGGGCGACCGTCGCGCTCACCCTCGGCGGGCTGCTCGGGCTGTGCGCGGGCACCTACGCGCTGCTGTCCGCCGAGGGCGCCGCGTACGGCCTGCCCCTGCTGCTGGCCGGTGCGGCGGCCGCCGTCGCGGGGCTGCGGCTCGGCGGGCGCCGCTCCGTACGCACCCGCTACCGCCCCGACCGCTGGGACGCGACCGCGTGGCTGATCACCGCATCGGGCGTGGCCGTCGCCGCGCTGACGATCTGGGCCGCCGGCGCCTCGCCCGCCGACCTGGACCCGCCCGTGGTGCCGCTGACCGCGCCGACGCTGCCGCTGTGGCCCGCGGCCGCCGTCCTGCTGGGCCTGCTGCCCGCCCATCTGAAGGGAGCCCGCCCGTGATCCGCTTCGAGCAGGTCTCCGTCACGTACGACGGCGCCGCGGAACCCGCCGTCGCCGGTGTCGACCTGACCGTCCCCGAGGGCGAACTCTGCCTGGTCGTCGGGCCCTCCGGCACCGGCAAGTCCACGCTCCTGGGCGCCGTCTCCGGTCTCGTGCCGCACTTCACCGGCGGCGTCCTCACCGGCCGGGTCACCGTCGCCGGGCACGACACGCGCACCCACCGGCCGCGCGAACTGGCCCATGTCGTCGGCACCGTGGGCCAGGACCCGCTCGCGCACTTCGTCACCGACACCGTCGAGGACGAACTCGCCTACGGCATGGAGTCGATCGGCCTGCCCCCCGACGTGATGCGCCGCCGCGTCGAGGAGACCCTCGACCTCCTGGGCCTCGCCGAGCTGCGCGACCGCCCGATCGGCACCCTCTCCGGCGGGCAGCAGCAGCGCGTGGCCATCGGCTCCGTCCTCACCGTCCACCCGCGGGTGCTGGTGCTGGACGAGCCGACGTCCGCGCTCGACCCCGCCGCCGCCGAGGAGGTGCTCGCCGTGCTGCAGCGGCTCGTCCACGACCTGGGGACGACGGTGCTGCTGGCCGAGCACCGCCTGGAGCGGGTCGTGCACTACGCCGACCAGGTCGTCCTCCTCCCCGGCGGGGGCGCCGCCCCGGTCCACGGGCCGCCCGCCGAGGTCATGGCGGTCTCGCCGGTCCGTCCGCCGGTGGTCGCGCTCGGGCGCCTCGCGGGCTGGTCCCCGCTGCCGCTGTCGGTGCGCGACGCCCGCCGTGCCGCCGCCCCGCTGCGCGAGCGCCTCGCCGGCCGCACCCCGCCCGCGCCGCCCGCGCCCGCCACGGGCGAGCCCGTCGCGGTCGTGACGGGACTGACCGTGCGCCGCGGCCGCGTGGAGGCGCTGCGCTCGGTGGACCTGACCGTACGGCCGGGCGAGACCGTGGCCCTCATGGGCCGCAACGGCGCGGGCAAGTCCACGCTGCTGTCCGCGCTCGCCGGGATGCGGGCGCCCACCTCGGGCGGCGTGCGCGTCGGCGGCCTGGAGCCGTCGCGCACCAGGCCGGCCGAGCTGATCCGCCACGTGGGCCTCGTCCCGCAGGACCCCCGGGACCTGCTGTACGCCGACACCGTCGCCGCCGAGTGCGCCGCCGCCGACGCCGACGCCCGCGCGACGCCCGGCACCTGCCGCGCCCTGGTCGGCGAACTGCTGCCGGGCGTCGCCGACGGCGCCCACCCGCGCGACCTGTCCGAGGGCCAGCGCCTGGCGCTCGCCCTCGCCGTCGTGCTGACCGCCCGGCCCCCGCTGATCCTGCTCGACGAGCCGACCCGAGGCCTGGACTACGCCGCCAAGGCCCGTCTCGCCGCGCACCTGCGCGCGCTCGGCGCGGACGGCCACGCCGTCGTCCTCGCCACCCACGACGTCGAACTGGCCGCCGAACTCGCCCACCGCGTGGTCGTCCTCGCCGACGGCGACCTCGTCGCGGACGGGCCCACCGCCGACGTCGTCGTCTCCTCCCCGGCCTTCGCGCCGCAGGTCGCCAAGGTGCTCGGTCCCCTGCCCTGGCTGACCGTCGGCCAGGTCGAGGCGGCCCTGACGGGGACGACGTGAGCGCGCGTCGGCCGCGCGCGGTCCGGCTGGGCCGCCGGGCCGTCGTCGCGCTGACCCTCGTCTCGGTGATCGGCGTCGCCGCGTTCGGCTGGCCGCTGCTCGCCGACCCGGGCTCCGGGCTCGCCCACAGCGCGGACGCCCCCTGGCTGTTCGCGCTGCTGCTGCCGCTGCTGCTCGCCGTCGTCATGGCGACGATCGCGGACGACGAGGAGGGCCTGAGCGCCAAGTCCGTCGCCATGCTGGGTGTGCTGGCCGCGGCGGGCGCGGCCCTGCGGCCACTCGGCGGCGGCACGGCGGGCATCGAGCCGATGTTCTTCCTCGTCGTGCTGTCCGGCCGGGTGCTCGGCCCCGGCTTCGGCTTCTCGCTGGGCGCGTTGACGATGTTCGCCTCGGCCCTGCTCACCGGCGGGGTCGGGCCGTGGATGCCGTTCCAGATGCTCTCGATGGGCTGGGTGGCGCTCGGCGCGGGCCTGCTCCCGGGCGCCGCGCGGCTGCGCGGCCGGGGCGAGCTCGTCCTGCTCGCCGGGTACGGGGCGGTGTCCTCGATCGCGTACGGGACGGTCATGAACCTGCAGGGCTGGCCGTACCTGGGTGGCCTGTCCTCCGGGGTCTCCTTCGTGCCGGGCGACCCGCTCCCGGACAACCTCGCCCGCTTCGTCGCGTACTGCCTGGCCACCTCCCTCGGCTGGGACCTCCCGCGTGCCGTGCTGACCGCCGTGCTGGCCCTCACCCTGGGCCCGTTCGTGCTGCGCGCGCTGCGCCGGGCCACCCGGCGCGCCGCCTTCGGCGCCCCGGTGGCCTTCGGGGACGGGGGACCGCGCGCACCGGACGGGCCGGCTCAGCCGCGCTGACGGGCCGGCGCGGGAACGCGCCGAAACGGCCGGTGTCGCCGGGCAGGCGCACCAACGCGGCGCGGTCGTACGTCGCCGGCGGGTCACAGAGAGCAGCCGGCCGCGGCCGGCGGGGGCCGTCGCGGCGGGTGGACGCGGGGCGGTCACGGCCGCCACCGGCCCCGCGACCGCGCCGATCGCATAGCCGTCGCGAGGCCGGTGGCGGCGCTCGTGAGCGCCCTCCGCCGCGCTCGCGGAGGACGCCGGTCCGTGGGGTGGGAAGGCATGCGCCCGTGCCCGGCGCCGCCGCCCGCCGCGACGGCCTCCGCCCGGAATGCGGTGGTCCCCCGGGCGTACCCGGGGGCCGGCCGCACCCTCCGGGTCAGATCCGCTGGATGATCGTGCCGGTGGCGAGGGCTCCGCCGGCGCACATCACGATCAGCGCGAACTCCTTGTCCGCGCGCTCCAGTTCGTGCAGCGCCGTGGTGATCAGCCGGGCCCCGGTGGCGCCCACGGGGTGGCCGAGGGCGATCGCGCCGCCGTTGACGTTGACCTTCTCCAGGTCCTGGTCGAAGACCCGGGCCCAGGACAGCACCACGGAGGCGAAGGCCTCGTTGACCTCGACGAGGTCGATGTCGTCCAGCGTCATGCCGGCCTTGCCCAGCACCGTGCGGGTCGCGTCGACCGGCCCGTCCAGGTGGTAGTGCGTGTCCGCGCCGACCAGGGCCTGCGCGACGATCCGGGCCCGCGGCCGCAGCTTCAGCGCCCGCGCCATCCGCTTGGACGCCCACATCACGGCCGCCGCGCCGTCCGAGATCTGCGAGGAGTTGCCCGCGGTGTGCACGGCCGTCGGCATGATCGCCTTCAGCCCGGACAGCGCCTCCATGCTAGTGTCGCGCAGCCCCTCGTCACGGTCGACCAGCCGCCACATGCCCTGGCCGGCGAGCTGCTCCTCCTCGGTCGTGGGCACCTGCACGGCGAAGGTCTCCCGCTTGAAGCGCTCCTCGGCCCAGGCCCGCGCCGCCCGCTCCTGGGACAGCAGCCCGAACCGGTCGACGTCCTCGCGGGTCAGCCCGCGGCGCCGGGCGATGCGCTCGGCGGCCTCGAACTGGTTGGGCAGGTCCACGTTCCACTCGTCCGGGAAGGGCTTGCCGGGGCCGTGCTTGGAACCGCTGCCGAGCGGCACCCGCGACATGGCCTCGACGCCGCAGCCGATGCCGATGTCGATCACCCCGGCCGCGATCATGTTGGCGACCATGTGGTTGGCCTGCTGCGAGGAGCCGCACTGGCAGTCCACGGTGGTCGCCGCCGTCTCGTACGGCAGCCCGCAGGCCAGCCAGGCGGTGCGCGCCGGGTTCATGGACTGCTCCCCGGCGTGGGTGACCGTACCGCCGACGATCTGCTCCACCGCGTCGGGCTGGATGCCGGTGCGGCCGAGCAGTTCGCGGTACGTCTCGCCCAGCAGGTAGGCGGGGTGCAGATTGGCGAGCGCGCCGCCGCGCTTGCCGATGGGGGTGCGTACAGCTTCGACGATGACGGGTTCAGCGGCCATGTACCTCGTCCTCTCCTCGGCCGCGGGGCGTCCCGGCGCCCACGGCAGAACTAGTACGCGTTCTAGTTCTGCCCAGCAGTCTGATTACCGGCGGTACGCGGGCGCAAGGGGCGTGCACCAAGCCGGCCGATCCGCACCGCCACGGGCCTTGCGACTTGAAGGGGGCGGGGCTACCGTCCACAGGCACATCTGATGCCCCGTCAGAAGACGGTACGCGGGGACGCACCGGACCACGAACCGGAAGACCACCGAACCGGCACCAGAACGCGACCACCACCGACCGGCACCAGAACGGAACCACCACCGGACCGGAACCAGCACAGCACCAGAACCAGCACCAACACCAACACCGGACCAGGAGCCAACCGGACCAGGAGCCGCCGATGTCCGCCTCGCCGCCGCCCCCCTCCTGCCCCGCCCTCCCCGACGGCTTCGACTTCACCGACCCGGACGTCAACCAGGAGCGCATACCGCTCCCGGAGTTCGCCGCCCTCCGGCGCACGGCACCCGTCTCCTGGATCCCCCAGCCCCATGGCCTCGCCGGCTTCGGGGACGACGGCTACTGGGCGGTGACGCGGCACAGCGACGTCAGGACGGTCTCCACCACGCCGGAGACCTTCTCCTCGCGCACCAACACGGCGATCATCCGCTTCAACGAGCACATGCAGCGGGACCGGATCGACGCCCAGCAGCTGATCATCCTCAACATGGACCCGCCCGAGCACACCCGCCTGCGGCAGATCGTCCAGCGCGGCTTCACCCCCCGCGCCATCCGCGCCCTCGAGGACGCCCTCCGCCGCCGCGCCGAGCACATCGTCGCGGGGGCCGCCGCCCACGGCACCGGCGACTTCGTCACCGACATCGCGTGCGAACTGCCCCTCCAGGCCATCGCCGAACTCATCGGCGTCCCGCAGGAGGACCGCAGCAAGATCTTCGAATGGTCCAACAAGATGATCGGCTACGACGACCCCGAGTTGGCCATCACCGAGGAGGTCGGCACGGAGTCCTCCATCGAGCTCATCTCCTACGCGATGAACATGGCCACCGAGCGCAAGGCCTGCCCCGCCCACGACATCGTCACCAAGCTGGTCGCCGCCGAGGACGAGGGCAACCTCACGACGGACGAGTTCGGCTTCTTCGTCCTGGTCCTGGCCGTCGCGGGGAACGAGACCACGCGCAACGCCATCACCCACGGCATGCACGCCCTCCTCACCCACCCCGACCAGTGGGAACTCTTCCGCGCCGAGCGCCCGCGCACCGCCGCCGACGAGATCGTCCGCTGGGCGACCCCCGTGACCTCCTTCCAGCGCACCGCCACCCACGACACGGAGCTGAGCGGCACCAAGATCCGCGAGGGCGACCGGGTCGGCATCTTCTACGCCTCCGCCAACCACGACCCCGAGGTCTTCACCGCCCCCGAGGCCTTCGACATCACCCGCGACCCCAACCCCCACCTCGGCTTCGGCGGCGGCGGCCCCCACTTCTGCCTCGGCGCCAGCCTCGCCCGCCTCGAGATCGACCTCATCTTCAACGCCATCGCCGACACCCTCCCCGCCATCCGCCTCGCCGGCGAACCCCGCCGCCTCCGCTCCCCCTGGCTCAACGGCGTGAAGGAACTCCGCGTGACCTACACCTGACCCCGGGCGTGCGTTTGCTGGCCACCGGGTATGGCAGGGTAGGGTGTGCTTTCGCATGTCCAGCGGGCGTGTAGCTCAGCGGTAGAGCGCTGCCCTTACAAGGCAGATGTCGGCGGTTCGAAACCGTCCACGCCCACCAGCCCCAGCACATGGCAAAGGCCCAGGTCATCCGGCATGAGTCCGGAAGCCTGGGCCTTGATCTTTTGCCGCCTATGAAGGCCGCCGTGCCACTCACGTGCCAGATGGATCGGCGTCGGTCGCCTTCACCCGCCGGATCTGGTCGTCCACGTGCCCGGCCAGGTCCCCGCCGATACCCTCCTCGTCGCCCACTTCCACGACCTTCGGCACACCGGCAATACCCTCGCCGCGACGGGCGGGGCCTCCACGCGAGAGCTGATGCACCGCATGGGGCACTCGTCGGTGCGGGCCGCGCTGATCGCAGCTTCGACTACGCATGGGAGCGCGGGACTCCCGCCGTCCGATGACCGCCGACCTGCACTTGTTCGCCGAGGCTTTCCCGGAGCTGGCCGCCGACATCTTGCGCCTGCTTGAGCCGGACGGTGGGGTCCTCAGCGAGCAGGTCCCGACGCTGAGGTACTACGGCGTATGCACCTGCTCGGCCACGTGTCACAACCTTCGGACGTCACCGCAAGGTTCACCCGAGCCCTACATCTGCCAACTGGAGGAGGACGGCGAGGCGGTGATCTGGCTCAACCTCGACCCGACTGGAACCGCCATCGTCGACATCGAGGTCCTGGACGGGAGATCGCTGGAGCCGCATTACCAGCCAGCACCGGCGGATACCTGACTGCGGAGAGCTGATCACGTGAGATAGAACGGCGACATGGACGTCGCTGAACTGGACCGACTGCTGGCTGAGGCCTTCGATCACGCTGTCGTGTACCACGGATACACCGACTACATGCGCGACTACGAAGTCATCGTCTACATGACTGCGGATCCTCGAACCGGCATCGAGCCGGCCCATCGGAGGTACCTCTTCAGGTACTGCGTCGAGGCCCGGTGCGAGTCTTCTGTGCCGCCCGAGACTTGGCGTGCCTCTTTGGACGACCGGCTCATCGACCACGAGACGGGTGCTGACCTCGATGGTTATGTCTGGGGCGTCAAGTCGCATTGCATGTACCCGGGCGCGTCGATTCTCCCTGAGTCAGAAGCGGCTCGCCGTTGGTCCCGTGCCACCGGGCTCGACTTTCATGAGGTCTGCATCGAGACGAACGCGCACCGGCTGACCTTGCTCTTCTCTGACCTGCGCGTCAGCGAGGTTCCGACCGGATACGCCCCCTTCACGACGGACTGAAGGAGACAGGTCGTGTGTGCAAGGCTGGACGCATGGCCCGCGTCGACTACTTCAACGACCCGAACGCCCCGAAGGCAAACAGCATCGTCCCCTCAGTCACGGCGGTGGCCCTCAACGAGTCCGGGGAGATCCTGCTCATCCACAAGACCGCAACAACCTGTGGGCCCTGCCAGGCGGAGGCGTCGACGTCGGGGAGTCCGCGCCGGCCGCAGCCGTACGCGAGACGAGGGAAGAGACCGGGTTCGATATAGAGGTGACCGGATTGATCGGCATCTACACCAACCCGGCGCACGTCATGGCCTACGACGACGGCGAGGTACGGCAGCAGTTCTCCATCTGCTTCCACGCCCGCATCACCGGCGGCAAGCTCCGCGCCAGCAGCGAGAGCATGGAAGTGGTATTCGTCCACCCGAGCAAGCTGGATGGACTGAGCATCCACCCGTCCATGCGGATGCGGATCGACCACGGATTGGCCACTCGCGCCGAGCCCTACATCGGCTGATCGACGAGGCGGGCCTGCGTTCTCTCTACGGCTGCCCGCGGGTACGGGCGCGCGTTGCTGATCGCCGTGTGCACTTCGCTGCCCGGCTCGTGCCGGACCAGGATCTCGTCCATGCGCTGTTCGAAGTCGAAGGCCTGGCCGGCGGGCCCCGTCGTCATGTCGGCACAGATGAGCGCATCGAGCAACGGGGAGTCCTCCCGCTCATACACGGCCAGCTCCACCGACAGTCCCCGCTGCTCCGCTTCATAGACGGCACCCGAGTGATGGGCGACCAGGCGCACGAGCCGGTCGGGTGCACCGAGAGATTCCAGGTGCCGAGCACCGTCGACCGGATGAAAGCCGGTGTCCCTCAGCTCCGGGGCGTAACCAATGTCGTGCAGCCACGCGGCAGCCACGAGGAGATCACGCTCACCCGCCGGCACGGCCGCGGACACCTCGCGGGCACGCGCTGCAACGGCCTGCGTATGCAGCCATCGGTTCCCAAGCGGCGGCAACGCCGACTCGGCCACTTCGGCCGCTCCATGGGGCGTGTCCAGCGCAGAAGGCATGGACCGCACGGTAGCCGAGGACCTTGGACACCCGACAGTCCTGGCACTTCATGAGTTGATCAAGGTGCAGTAGAGCCTCGCCCCTCTATGCTTCAGCAGGTGAGTACATCGCAGGCATCGGCGTCAACGACACCACTGCACTCGGTATCCGTGGCCGGAGCCGTGGTGCGCGAAGACGGCCGGCTCCTGGCGATCCGCCGTGCCGACAACGGCACTTGGGAACTCCCCGGAGGCGTCACGGAACTGGACGAGGCACCCGAAGACGGCCTCAAGCGCGAAGTCTGGGAAGAGACCGGCATCCACGTCGAGGTCGACCAACTCACCGACGTCTACAAGAACACCACCCGCGGCATCGTCGCCCTGGTCTTCCGCTGCAAGCCCTCCGGTGGCATCGAGCGCACCTCCGAAGAGTCCACAGCCGTCGACTGGCTCACACCAGAAGAAGCCTCCGAGCGGATGAGCGAGTCCTACGCGGTCCGCCTGCTCGATGCACTGGACGGAGCAGGGCCACACGTCCGGAGTTACGACCGCCGGCAACTCCTGGAGGCATCAGCATGACCAGCAGTCCCAAGCTCCCCAAGCCGAGACCCTTGCACGAGCTGAAGGACGTACACGACTACCTCGATGACGTGCGCCTACGGCCAGACATGTACGTGCGAGGCAGTTCCATCCATCACCTCGCCTCGATCCTGTACGGGTACCGCGTGGCATGCGAGATCAACGGGATTCCGTCGACGACAGACTTCGACCCCGGCGGACCGTTCAACAAGTGGCTCGGGCTGCGGCTCGGCTTGGGCTACGAGAGCTCCCTGGGCTGGTCGAGGGAGATCGAACTGGCAGCAGAAGCCACGGGCACTCCGCCCCTGGACCTGTTCTTCAGCCTCTTGGACGAGTTCCGCCTCGAACGCGGCGACGCGGCGCGGTAAGACTTTCTCTACTTCATCAAGGCACCCGGCGTCGCTCACGCTCCGCCGGGCGCGCGGCCCGCGTCCGGCCGCGCCCACGCTCCGGCCTCCGTCCCGCTCGGCGCAGCCGCCCGCCGCCGCGCGCCCACAAGGTAGGCCGGAAGGGCATGAGGTCAAAGCCGCGGTGGCTGGGGCGGCCGGCGCTCCGATGCTTTAGGCAGCCACCATGGGGCGAGCCTCGAAGATCGGGGCCCACATCGGGCTATTGCGGGCAGCTCCAGAGACTGCCCGAGTCGCGGGAAGCTTACGGGCTTCCGATCTCTCGCCCCATGGCAGCTCCCGCCCAAAGCCTCTACGCCCCGGCCGTGTGGCAGCGTGCAAGCCGTTCCGCCCGATGCTGTGCACCCAGGAGACGGGACGACGTGGACCAAGACGTTCAGTTGGTGCAGGACTTTGCGGCCGGCGTACCCGGCTTCGAAGACCTATATGACTCGCACGTGTTCAATGAGGACGGCGTCCTTCCGATCGCGTTCTTCTGGGACGTCGCTCAGGAAACCGTCACGTCGTTCCTCGGAGGAGATACCGAGTCTGATTGGCGCGCCACACTGCGGTTCTTGGAGGATCAGCTACAACGGGACATCCCCGAAGTAACCGAGACAATCGGCTGGTTCCTCTACTACCTGCCGTGGCCAGATCAGCCTGGATACGGCCTCGTGAGCCATCTCGGTCCGCCCATGAGTGCCAAATTCGCCGTCGTGAGGCCGTCGGGCTAAACGGTGCGGCCGGAGCAGCACTGCTGGGAGCACGGGCGTGCCACAGCCGCGCCAGGTGAGGCGGTGCCGGGCGGGGAACAGCGGCGATAAGGCCACGTTGCCGCAGGTCAGCGTCAGCCCAGTTGAGGCGTGGTCCGCAGCCTCAGTCTTCCCCAAACTGGGGATCTTTCTGCGAGCGAGCACTGTCGGCTACGTGCGGACCCATTCCGCGACTTCCGCGGCACCACGGCGGACGGCCCAATCCGGATCGCCGGCAAGAGCAGCACACGCAGCCGAAACGCCACGACCCGCCTCACCTGGCGGCCAGGCCACATCGTGCGCGGCAGTCTGCAACCAATCGCCATGGTTGTCATCAGCGCGAGCGACAGCACGGGCCACAAGCCGCACCACAGCCAACGACCCCTGCCTCAGCAGGGCTTCTGCCGTAACCCTGGCCACGAACGTGTTCTCTGGATCCAGCAAAAGGCGTTCCAGAACGGCCGCAGCAGACGCCGCTCCCGCGTGCGGGGCGAGTCGCGGGCCAGCAGCGGCCCGCACGGACCTCGAAGGCGACAGACCGTCCTCGATCGCCTCAGTAAGATCGCCACTGCTTGCGAAACTTGGCATGCTGGCATGTTGCCACGACAGGGCTCAGCCCGACCCAGTCAGCAATACGGGTTAGGCACGGCGCAAGCATCGACTGAGTGTCTTACTGCGCTACAACGACCCCGAACACGGGCGCACAACCACGGACGGCAGTGCCTCACATCAGGGCCCATCTGGCCAGGGTGCGGCGAGCCGTGAGTCAAACCTGGACCGCCCATGCCGGGCAACCGTATGGGCAGGTCCGCCCGGCGCTCGTGGAGGCCTTGGAGAACGAAGACGCCGGACGGATGGAGCCACAACTCGTCGACCTGTTCGCTAGGCAGATCTCAGAGGGCACCGAACCGCCGATTCTGACGTCTACACGTGACATCAACGACGACGGACAGCGGTAACCCCCAGCATTCCCGGACAGCCTCAGGGCTAGGTCTTCCGGCGTTATCGCGCGCCCCGGCCCGAACTTACAAGGCAGATGTCGGCGGTTCGAAACCGTCCACGCCCACCAGCCCCAGCACATGGCAAAGGCCCAGGTCATCCGGCATGAGTCCGGAAGCCTGGGGCCTTGATCTTTTGCCGCCTATGAGGGCCGCCGTGCCACTCACGTGCCAGATGGATCGGCGTCGGTCCCCTTGACCCGCCGGATCTGGTCGTCCACGTGCCCGGCGATCTCGTGGTCGCGGCCGTTGACGAGGTGCTGATAGATCAGCGCGGCCCGCACCGACGAGTGCCCCATGCGATGCATCAGCTCTCGCGTGGAGGCCCCGCCCGTCGCGGCGAGGGTGTTGCCGGTGTGCCGCAGATCGTGGAAGTGAACATCACCGAGGCCGGCCGTAGCGATGGCGCGCAGCCAGATCCGCCGGAAGTTGTTCCGCCGCAGCACTCCCCCGCGCGGCCCGACGAAGATCCGACCCGTGCGGCCGGGCTCGGCGTAGTCGGCCAGGTGGCCCGCCAGCTCGACCGTGAGGGATGCGGGGAACGCCACGGTGCGCACGCCGGCCGCGGACTTGGGAGCCTTGACCGTCAGTCCGTCCGACCGGGTCTCGGCGACCGCCCGGCGGACCGAGATCGTGCGGCGTTCCAGGTCGACGTCCCACCGCTGGAGACCGGCCAGCTCCCCGAAGCGCAGCGCCGTGAAGGACGCCAGCAGGATCATCATGCGGTAGCGCGCGGGTACGGCGTCCGCGAGCCGGAAGACCTCCACCACCGACAGGAACGGTCGCTCGGCACTCGGGGCGGTGGCCCCGCCCTTGATCCGGTACGGATTGCGCTGGACCAGGCCGTCGTCCACGGCGGTGTTCATGATGGCGCGGAGGATCTGATACGCCTTGGCGACGGTCGCCCCGCCGACGCCCTGGTCAAGGAGGGTAGTCCGCCAACGCCGCACCTGAGGGGTGGTGATGTCCCTCAGCGGCACCGCGCGGAAGGTCGGCAAGAGATGTGCAAGTTCAGCGCGCTCTCGTTCCGTTCGCGGGTGGTGGCCGCATAGTCGCGGTCCTTGAACCAGGTCTCGGCGTACTCACCGAACGGGATCTTGACGTCGCGGTTCTGCCAGTCGCCGTCGAGGATCTTGGCCTCTTGTTTCACCAGCCAGCGGTCCGCGTCCGTCTGACTGGCGAAGGTCTTGTCCGCGGTCCGCATCAGCCCATCTGGGCCCCGGTAGCGCGCCTGGACACGTCCCGAAGGCAGCTTCCGCACCGACCCAAAGCGACGACGTCGCCCCTTGGAATTCGCCATCAGGCCACCGCCTTCAGCCGCGCAGTGCCGCTCATAACCGGCCGGACCGTGTGGTCCGCGATGAAGGCTTCGACCGCGCTCTCAGGGATGCGGACGTGGCGGCCGACCTTGACGAACGTGATGCGGGGCTCGGCGATCAGGCGCCGGAAAGCGCACTGAGGTGCCGAGCATCTCGGCCACCTGGTCGACGCTGAGGTATCGGTCCTTCATGCTGCGGCTCCTTCCAGGGCCAGTTGGTCGTGCAGGGCTTCACGTGCGGTTTCGCGGTTGAGCTGGAGGTCCCGTGCGATCGACGCGGCAAGCGCGGATTCGCCGGGGTGTGGCCGTGGCCGGCGTACTGCCAGTCGGCCAGGACCAGAACGGTGTCCGGCTCGATGTCCTCCAGCCCGAGGTCCGCGTGCTCTTGGGCGGCGCGGTAGTCGGCGCGTTCCTGGCGCAGCGTGCCGAGGGTGATGGAGTAGCGGCGGGATTTGGTGGCGAAGTGGCCGCGGAAGCCGAGCATGTGTGCCCACGCCCAGAGCCGCCGGTCGGGGTAGAGGTCGTCCAGGTCGCGGCAGGCTTGGAGGAGGCGGCGTGCGTGGTCGGGCACCTGGTGGCGGTCAAGCTCAGCGAGTTCGCCGATGCAGCGGTCGAGGGTGCCGGTGTTCTCGGCGGCTTTGGTGGCGTACTTGGCGACGTAGGAGGCGACAGCCTGCTCGGTGATGTCCGAGCCGTCACCGAACGCCCCGGGTCTCGCCAGCGCTGACCCCGCCGACAGGCCTGCGCCTGTGCCGCCGGTACAGCTAGCCGAGGACGAGCAGGGCGAGCGAGAGCAGAAGCGTCGCTGCCGAGCCGACCACGAAACAGAGGGCCACTCTGCCGCTCCCCACATTGTCGGGGGTCAGCACGTTGCCGGGTTCCCGCGGATCGTAGACCACCTCAACTACGCCGCCTACGCGCGCAGGCGGGAAGTTGAACGGCCCGATCGTCGTACGTACGCCCTCGCCGCTGTCCGTCGTGAACTGGACCATGAGCATGACGCTTCCGTTCGGCCCCCCTCCAATGTTCACACACGTCGCCCGAGTCCGGACCCCGCGCTTACGCAACGCATTGCTTCCCTGGCGAATGCGCCACGAGAGCCACAGGACAGGAATCGACACAACGGCCACCGGAATCGCCGGACCGAACACCGCATCCCCCCAGAGACAGCCACAGGGGCCGCCAAGCGGCAATGACCTTCGCAACCTGCAGCAACCGCGCCTCACCTTAAGGCCGTTGGTCCTCGCCTGTCACGAGGTGATCCACATGTCCAGCACGGTCTGTCCGAGTCGTTGCCGAGCCTCACGTGAGGCTTGGTGTTTCGGCCTGGAAGCATGCTTGGCCGCTGCCCTAAACGATCATGAAACGATCCCTGCGCGGTAAGACTTTCTCTACCTCATCAAGGCGCTCCCGCCGCGCAGAGCGCGGCGGCGCGCGGCCCGGCGCCTCGGGCCGACGCTCCAGTCTTCGCCCCGC
>NZ_JBEXYN010000051.1:0-58078 GCF_040630935.1 Streptomyces sp. NPDC005722 | reverse complement strand
GCACCCTGCTGGCGATCACACCCGGGTGACAAGACGAAAGCCGGGGGGAGTACGCGCAGTTGCACAGATGGGAAGCCGAAGTACGTGCGGAGGGCGGTGGCCCGGCCGGCCAGGCCGTCGCGCTCCGCCGCGACGTGCCGTTCGGCGTGGTCGGGCCTTCGCCCGCACCCGATGCCCCGTGCGGAGCGACGCCCTGACCCCCGCCGGTGAGGGTGCTCCGGTGGCCGAGCGGATCGGCGGGCCCGCGGCCGGTGGGCGAGCGCGGCGTCCCCCGGACGTCAGCCGCGCGGCCCCGCGTAGCGGGCGAGCAGCGCACCGACGTAGGTCTCCAGGCGGGTCGCGAGCGTCGCCGGGGTGAGGTCGGTGCGGCCGAGTTCGCGCCAGGGCACGGCGACCTTCTCGGCGTACGGCGCGAAGGCGAGGGCGTCCAGGAGCCGCCAGTAGAGGTGGGCGCCGGGGGAGGCGGCCAGGTGGCCGCCCGCGGCGGTGTAGAGGTCGGCGAAGCGCATCCCGGCCCCGGGTCCGTGGAGCAGCGCGAGGGCGGTGGCGCAGTGGGCCACGTCCAGGTCGGCCGGGCCCCAGGACGTCTCCACCCAGTCCACGACGCCGGAGACGCGCAGATGGGTGCCGTGCCCGGTGAACAGGACGTTGCCGGGGTGGAAGTCGCGGTGCAGGAAGCAGCCTTCGTGGGCCGGCGGGTCACGGCGTATGACGTCCACCGCGCGGGCCCACAGGTCCGGACGGCCCGTGGCGGCGGGCGGGCGGACGCGCTCCGGCGCCGTCCAGGCCTGGTACGCGCGGGGCCGGTCCCCCTCGCCGGCGTCCAGCCCGTGGACGCGCACGAGTTGGCGGGCCATCAGCCAGGCCCGCGCCCCGGCCTCGGCGTCCTCCAGGCGTACCTCGCCCGGGAGGAGGGACATGAGCAGCGAGGGGTGGTCGCAGTGCTCCGCCGTCGCGTCGAGGGCGTGGAGTTCCGCGGCGGGTACGGCGGTCGGGCCGAGCAGCGTCAGGATCCGCGCCTCACGGGTGAGCAGGCCCTCGGCGTGCCGCCGGTAGAAGGGTTCGACGAAGGAGCGCAGCACCAACTGGCGTCCGCCTCCGGGGCCCGTGACGTGCAGCCTGCGCATCCGCGAGGTCCAGCCGCCGCGCAGCCGCTCCGCCGACGCGACCCGTTCCCCCTCGGGCAGGTGCCGGTCCACCCAGGCGCGCGTGGCCGTCCAGCCGGGCCCGTTCCCCTCCGCCGTGGTCATCGGGGCACCCTACCGGGCCGGTTGATCAGGCGGTGGTCTGCCGCCGGGCGCCGAGCACCATCGCGATCAGCGACCTCGCGGTGGCCCGGAGCCGGTCCGCGTCCTGGTAGACGCGCTCGATGACGACGGTGCCGCGGGTCATGGTGACCAGGACCCGCGCGGCCTCGGCGGGCGGGACGGCCAGCAGTCCGGCGGCGTCCTCGCGGGCGAGCCGTTCGGTCATGACGGCCTCGAGCCGGTCCAGCAGGCCGCGGATCGCGGCACGGATGGGTTCGGCGTCGGCCTGGGTGTCGGTGGCGGTCTTGGTCGACAGGCAGCCGCGGGCGGGGGTGCCGAGGGTCATGGAGGCGATGGTGAAGTCGAAGAACTCCTCCAGGGCCCGCCGGACGTCCGGCTGGTCCAGCGTGGCGGCGGCCTCGGCGACGAAGGCGTCCGCGTAGTCCTGGAACACCCGCAGGAAGAGCGTCTCCTTGTCGCGGTACGCGTTGTAGAGCGAGCCGCGCTGCACGCCCGTCGCGGTGGCGAGGTCCTGCATGGAGGTCGCTCCGTAGCCCTGGTTCCAGAAGACGTCCAGGACCCGGCCCAGGGTGTGCTGCTCATCGAACTGACGCCGTCCAGCCATGCCCCGGAGCCTAATTCATCTTTGACGGCTCCGTCAAAGTTTGCAAGGGTGTCAAACGTGACGGGGTTGTCAAAGATGGCCCGGACGGCGGACGGACCGGGCGGCGCCCGGACCCGTCGTCACCGGGCGGAGAGCGGAAACGAGCACATGAGAACCACACCACCGGGACCGGCCGCGTGGCGGGCCGTCGCCGCGGGCGCGAGCGCGAGCTTCGTCGGCATCGGCATCGCCCGGTTCGCCTACACACCTCTGGTCCCCGAGCTGATCGACGCCCACTGGTTCTCGCCCTCGGCCGTGGCCTACCTCGGGGCGGCCAACCTCGCCGGCTACCTGGCCGGGGCGCTGGGCGCGCGCCGGGTGGGGCGGTGGCTCGGCGACCGGCGGGCCCTGCGCTGGACGATGGCGCTCGCCGCCGTCGCCCTGCTGGCGTGCAGCGTTCCCGTGTCGGTGCCCTGGTTCTTCCTCTGGCGGTTCGCTTCGGGGCTCGCCGGCGGTGTGATCATGGTGCGCGTGGCCGGTGCGGTGCTCCCGTACCTGAAGGGGGAGCGGCGGGGGCTGGCCGGCGGGGCGATCTTCGCGGGGCTCGGCGTCGGCATCGCGGCCTCGGGCACCCTGGTGCCGCTCCTGCTGCACCTCGGCCTGAGCCCGACCTGGGCGGGGCTCGCCGTCCTGTGCGCCCTGCTGACCGCGCTGAGCTGGAACGGCTGGCCGGCGCCCGCCGCCCCCGCGGCACCGGCCCCCGGGGTGCCGGACGCCGCGCGGTCCCCCCGCCCGCGGCTGCGGCTGCTGTTCGTGGAGTACGCCCTGATCTCGACGGGGCTCACCCCGGCCATGGCGTTCCTCGCCGACTTCGTCAGCCGGGGCCTGGGCCGCGGGTCGGGGAGCGGCTCGATGGTCTGGATCCTGTACGGCCTCGGCGCGCTGGCCGGCCCCACCCTCTACGGCTTCCTCGGCGACCGGCTCGGCTTCGCCCGGGCCCTGCCGCTGATCACCGTGGTGCAGACGGGGGCGCTCGCCGCGCTCGCCGTGGCGCACGGTCTGGCCGAGGTCGCGGTGCTGAGCGTCGTCATCGGCTCCTTCCCGCCCGGCGTCGTGCCGCTCGTCCTGGGCCGCGTCCACGAACTCGTACCGCGGGGCCCCGAGGCGCAGGCGGCGGCGTGGGGCAGGGCGACCGTCGCCGGGGCGGCCTCGCTGGCCCTCTCCGCGTACCTCTACTCCTACGTCTTCGCCCGCACCGGGCAGGACCACCGCGTGCTGTTCGCCGTCGGCGCCGCCGCGCTCGCGCTGGCCCTGGCCGTCGACGCGGCCGCGAGGTTCGTCCGGGGCCGTGGGGAGGCGGCCGGCCGGGCCGCGCGCCGGGAGTCCGGCGCCCGCGGGGCGTCCGCCCGGGGGTGAGGCGCCTGCGGCGTGGCGGGGTTGCGACATGTCGCAGAGTGGCCACGCCGCCGGGACGCCGTGCGGGCCGCCGGTCGGCGGGGCGCCCGGCGCCGTCCTCCCGGGAGCCCGCCCGGTCCTGACGGCGCGGCAAAAGACGTGGTCAGTGGCGCTGCCGGGAAGCGGCTTCGGAACGTACGGCTCCGGTGGCGCCACCGGCGGGGCGGAACCGGTGGTTCAGCGGGCCGGTGAGCGCCGCACGTTGTGGCAACCCCACATATCCTCACCAGCCAACACATGTCATCTACTCGTTGATCAACACTCCTCGGCAACTCGCATATAGTGGCCGCGAGTTCCCCGCGAACACGGAGCCCGCCCGGGATTCGTGCCCGTGGTGGTGCCCGTTTTTGTTGGATTCCGCTTTCTCATCCCATCCGTCCAGACGGTCCCGAGGTCCGAAACGATGACGACGCAGACCGCGCTCCCGCGCCCGCGGACCGGGCGCCTGCGCATCCCGGCACGGCCGCGTGAGCAGCGTGCTCCGTTCGCGTACCTGGCGCGGGCCCTTGCGGCGCCCCTGGTGGTCACCGTGCCGGTGGCCGTGTGGCTGACGGGTGCCGCGCCCGAGGCGGTGCGCACGCCCGCCGTGGTGGGCGCGGGCGCCGGAATCGTGGCGCTCACGTGCGCCGTGTGCGTGGCGGCGCAGGAGCGCTGGCGCGCGAAGCGGCTGGCCGGGCAGCTCGACGCCCTGCGGGCCGAGGCGGAACGTTTCGCCGACGAACTGCTGCCCGCCGCCGTCGGCCGGATCACCAGCGGTGAGACGGTGGACCGCGTCCTCACCGGCGTACGGGAGCCGCTGACCGGCCCGCAGCGCCGCATGCTCGCCCTGATCGCCGACCGGGTGGGCACGAGCGAGTCCCGGCGTGCCGCGTCGATGGCCGTCGGCGCCAACGCCGCCGGACGCATGCAGGCGCTGGCCACCGGCATGCTGGCCGACCTGCGGCAGATGGAGCACCGCCACACCGACCCGGCCGTGCTGCACGACCTGCTGCACCTGGACCACCGCACCGCCCAGGCCGGCCGCCTCGCCGACAGCATCGCCGTGCTGACCGGGGCCCGTTCCGGACGCCGGTGGGCCAAGCCGATCCGGATGGAGTCGATCCTGCGCGGCGCGATGGGCCGCATCGCCGGCTACCAGCGGGTGCGGCTCCACTCCACGAGCGAGGTCGCCGTCGTCGGCCACGCCGCCGAGGGCGTCATGCACGCGCTGGCCGAACTCATGGACAACGCCGCCAACTTCTCCCCGCCCACCGCCGAGGTCCACGTGTACGTGGAGGAGGTGCCCGCGGGCACGGTCGTCACGGTCGAGGACAGCGGCCTGGTGATGGGCGAGGTCGCGCTGCGCCGTGCGCAGAGCGCCGTCGCCGCCGGCTCGGGGGACCTCACCGGTCTGTCCGGGACCCGGCTCGGCCTCACCGTCGTCGGCCGGCTGGCCCGCAAGCACGGCCTGACGGTCTCCTTCCGGCCCTCGGCCCGCGGCGGCACCGGCGCGGTCATGATGATCCCGCAGGAACTGCTGACCGTCCCGCGCCCCGGCGCGGAGGCCGGCCCCGACGTCGAGCCCCTCCTGCCCCCGGAGGCCCCCGCCCCCGTCCCGGGCCCGCCCGCCCCGGCGCCCGCGGGGACGCCGCAGCGGGACGAGGAGGTCCGGCGTACGGCACCGGAGCTGGGCGAGGGCGGCCTGCCCAAGCGCCGCCGCGGCCAGACGCTGTCCGCCGCCGGCCATGACCGGCCCGGCCACGAGCGGCCCGCCGACCGCCCGGGTTCCGGCTCCGCCGGCCACGGGACGGCGGCCGAACGGGCCGCGCGCCTCAGCACCTTCCGCAGCGCGGTGCACGGCAACCCCCCTGCCGCGGCCGCACCCGCCCCCGACCACGAGCCCCCCGCGTCAGCGCCCGGCGCGGACCGCGACGAGCACGACGCGACGGCCCCATCCCCAGAAAGCGACGCGCGATGACCGCACCGGCCACCGGCCACACCAGTACGGACGAGCGGCTCAACTGGCTGCTGGAGAACCTGCTGGAGCGCACCCCCGGCGCCCGCCACGCCCTGGTCCTGTCCCGGGACGGGCTCAAGCTGTGCCGCACCCCCGAGCTCTCGGTGGACCAGGCCGACCAGCTCGCGGCGATCTCCGCCGGCATCCAGAGCCTGTCGCAGGGTGCGTCCATCGAGTTCGGCGACGGCAGCGGCGGCGTGCGGCAGGCCATGGCCGAGTTCTACGGCGGCATCCTGTTCATCGTCGAGGCCGGTGACGGCGCCCACCTCGCGGTCGTCGCCTCCGACGACGCCGAGGTCGGCCTGATCGGCCACAACATGCACGAGCTGGTCGAGCAGCTCGGCGAGCACCTGAGCGCGCCCCCGCGCGAGGTGCCCGCTGAGGACGGCGACGGCGCATGACACCCCGTCCGGGCCGGGACGAGGATCCGGACCGGCTGTACACCCTCACGTCGGGTCGCAGCCGGCCCGCGTCCGATGCGTTCGACCTGGTGACCCTGGTGGTCGCCGAGTGCGACCCGGTCCCGGGGATGCAGTCCGAGCACGCGGCGATCCTGCGGATCTGCCGCCGGCCCACCGCGGTCGTGGAGCTCGCCGCCGACCTGGGGCTGCCGGTCGGCATCACGCAGGTGCTCCTGTGCGACCTGCTGGACACCGGCCGGATCAGCGCCCGGCACCCCCGTACCGCCCGGACGGCGGCTCGACTGCCGGACCCCGAGATCCTGGAGCAGGTGCTCGTTGGACTACGCAACCTCTGACCCCGGCCTGGTTCCCGGCCCTCCGGGGCCGCGGGCGCCGCTCGACCCCCGCGCCGACAACGGGCTGAAGATCGTCATCACCGGCGGGTTCGGCGTCGGGAAGACGACCATGGTCCGCTCGGTCAGCGAGATCCGTCCGCTGAACACCGAGGAGACGATGACGCAGGCCGGCGCCGACGTCGACGACCTCGCCGGTGTGGGGACCAAGACCTCCACCACCGTGGCCTTCGACTTCGGCCGGATCAGCGTCAACGCGCGGACCGTGCTCTACCTGTTCGGCGCGCCCGGTCAGGAGCGGTTCTGGTTCCTGTGGGACCGGCTGTTCTCCGGCACGCTGGGCGCGGTGGTGCTGGTCGACACCCGGCGCCTGGACGACTCCTGGTACGCCATCGACCGCCTGGAGCACCACGGCACCCCGTTCGTGGTGGCCCGCAACGACTTCGGCGGGCCCAAGCACTCCGAGGAACAGGTCCGCGACGCCCTGTCGCTGGCGGACGGGGTGCCGCTGGTGGACTGCGACGCGCGGTCCCGGCAGTCCTCCAAGGACGTCCTCATCACCCTCGTCCAGCACCTGCAGACCCTGTCCGCCGCCCACCCGCGCGCCCGGGAGACGACCACCCCGTGACCAGTCAGCCCTCCGCGGCCGCCGGCACCGACCCCTTCGCCGGGGCGGTGCCGTTCAGCGGTCCGCGCTTCCACGTCGAACCCGCCGCCCTCTACCGCGAGTTGCGCCGCGACCACGGTGCCCTGGCGCCCGTGGAGCTCGACGGCGGCATACCGGCCTGGCTCGTGCTGGGCTACCGGGAGCTGCTGCACGTCACCGGCGACCCGGTGCTCTTCAGCCGCGACTCCGACCTGTGGAACCAGTGGGACCGCATCCCCGACGACTGGCCGCTGCTCCCGATGATCGGCCGCAAGCAGCCGTCGATCCTCTACACCGTGGGCGAACGCCACCGGCAGCGCGCCGCCATGATGGGCCACGCCATGGAGGCCATCGACGCGGTCGAACTGCGCCGCCACGCCGAGGGCTACGCCGACGGGCTCGTCGACGCCTTCTGCGCCGCCGGCAAGGCGGACCTCCTCGAGGAGTTCGCGATGCTGCTCCCGGTCCGCGTGCTCGCGCGGCTGTACGGCTTCCCCGAGGAGCAGGGTCCGCTCCTGGTGAAGGCGGTCAAGGACCTGGTCGACGGCGGTCCCGACGCCATCGCCGGCCAGGGCTACGTCTACACCGCGATGACCGAACTGCTCCAGGCGAAGAAGGAGCAGCCGGGCGCGGACGTGGTCTCGCGGATGCTCGCCGACCGGTACGACTTCTCCGACGAGGAGATCGTGCAGGACATGATGGTGATGACCGTGGCGGGGCACCAGCCCACCGCGGACTGGATCGGCAACTCGCTGCGGCTGATGCTCACCGACGACCGCTTCGCCGCCTCCTTCACCGGCGGCCGGCACAGCGTGGGCCAGGCCATGAACGAGGTCCTGTGGGAGGACACCCCCACCCAGAACATCGCCGGCAGGTGGGCCAGCCGTGACACCCGGCTCGGCGGCCGCCAGATCGCCTCCGGGGACCTGCTCATCCTCGGCTTCGCCGCGGCCAACGCCGACCCCCAGGTGCACCTGGAGGCAGGGGCCTCCACCAACGGCAACAACGCCTGGTTCTCCTTCGGCCACGGCGAGCACCGCTGCCCGTTCCCGGCGCAGGAGATCGCCGAGGCCATCGCCCGCACCGGCATCGAGGTGCTGCTGGACCGGCTGCCCGACCTCGAACCGGCGGTCGACCCCGCCGGTCTGGTGCGCCGTCCGTCTCCGTGGCTGCGGGGCATGACCAACCTCCCCGTGCGTTTCACACCCACCCCCGTGCTAGGAGAACTCTGATGGAATGCCCGGTCACCGGCCACCACGCGGCCTCCCCGATCGTGCTGGACCCGCTGGTGGGCGACCTGGTCGCCGAGAGCACCGCGCTGCGCGAGGCGGGCCCGCTGGCCGCGGTCGTACTCCCCGGCGGGGTGCCGGTGTGGGCGGTGACGCACCACGCCGAGGCCCGCGCGCTGCTGACCGACCCGCGCCTGGTGAAGGACATCGCCCACTGGGACGCCTTCACCCGCGGTGAGATACCCGCCGACTGGGCGCTGATCGGTTTGGCCAACCCCGGCCGCTCCATGCTCACCGTGGACGGCGCGGACCACCGCAGGATGCGCACCCTGGTCGCCCAGGCGCTCACCCCGCGCCGCGTGGAGCAGATGCGCGCCCGGATCGAGGAGCTGACGGCCGGTCTCCTGGACCGCGTCGAGGAGGCCGCGCGCGAGGGCGGGGTGCTGGACCTCAAGGCCACCTTCGCCTACCCGTTGCCGATGTACGTCGTGCAGGAGCTGATGGGCATCGACGAGGCCCACCTGCCGCGGCTGAAGGTGCTCTTCGAGAAGTTCTTCTCCACGCAGACCCCGCCCGAGGAGGTCATCGCCACCCTCGGCGAGCTGGCGGGCCTGATGGCGAAGACCGTCGCCGACCGGCGCGCGGAGCCCGGTGACGACCTCACCAGCGCGCTCATCGCGGCCTCCGAGGACGGTGACCACCTCACCGACGAGGAGATCCAGAGCACCCTGCAGCTGATGATCGCCGCGGGTCACGAGACCACGATCTCCCTCATCGTGAACGCGGTCGTGAACCTGCTCACCCACCCCGACCAGCTCGCGCTGGTGCGGGAGGGCAAGGCGAGCTGGGAGTCGGTGGTGGAGGAGACCCTGCGGCACTCCACGCCCACCTCGCACGTGCTGATCCGCTTCGCCACCGAGGACGTCCCGGTCGGCGACGCGGTCATCGCCAAGGGCGAGGCGCTGATCGTCTCCTACGCGGCGCTCGGCGGCGACGAGAAGCAGCACGGCCCCAGCGCCGGCGTCTTCGACATCACCCGCGAGCACCCCATCCGGCACATCGCCTTCGGCCACGGCCCGCACGTGTGCCCGGGCGCCGCGCTGTCCCGGCTGGAGGCCTCGGTCGCGCTGCCCGCCCTCTTCGAGCGCTTCCCCGAGCTCGACCTGGCGGTCCCGGCGACGGAGCTGCGGAACAAGCCCGTCGTCACCCAGAACGACCTCTACGAGCTGCCCGTCACGGTGAACTGACCTACCGTCGGTGGTCCGGCACCGCCCCGCGCCGCTCGAGCCGGCGCGCGGCGGTGCCGGTCCCGTTCCGCCCCACGGAAGGGCCGGCCGCCGTGCGCGGCGGACGGTCACCGTTCGGCGGGGGAGGGGGCCGCGAGGGTCTGCGCCGTGCCGGTGGCGGAGGCCCGCTCGACGGCGTCGATGAGACGGTGCCGGTCCAGGGCGTGGCGGAAGTCGGGGACGGTGCGGACGCCCTCGGCCAGGTCGCGGGCGAGCCGGCCGTACAGACGGGCGACGTTGCCGGCCACGGAACGGGAGAGTCCGGCGGTCAGGCCGTCGCCGAAGTACGGTGCGGGGACCTCCAGGGGCGCGGCGGTGGGGTCGGCGCCACGGCCTCCGGCCAGGGAGAGGTCGGCGACCTGCATGTTGCCCCAGTCCGCGGTGATGACCAGATCGCCCTCGGTCCCGTTGATCTCCCAGCGGAAGTTGTCGCCCCGGGAGGTGCCGCCGCGGTAGAACACCGAGGCGGCCGCGCCGCCGGCGAGCGTGCCGATCACGGCCACCTGGTCGGGAGCGGTGACGGGGACCGTGCCTCCGTCCTCGGTGATCCGCGCTCGCGTACGACCGACCACGAGGTTGGCGCTCAGCGTCGTGAAGTCACCGAGCACGTGGTTGAGCGGGTCGACGGCGTGTGAGAAGGGCGAGGTCAGCGGGGTCGCGCCGTTGGCGTTGTCGTAGAAGTAGGCCGCCTGCCGGGTGGCGGCCTCCGGACCCCAGACCATGCCCGAGCCGACCATGGTGGTGCCGATCACACGGCCGACGTACCCGTCCTTGATCAGGTCGTGGGCGTACCGCACCTGCGGCGCGTAGCGGCCCTGGGTGCCGATCACGCTGCGCACCCCGGCCTTCTCCGCGAGCTCCGTGAGGTGCCGGGCCTCGGCGAGGCCGTTGCCCAGCGGCCACTCGCTGTAGACGTCCTTGCCCGCCTCGATGGCGGCCGTGAGCAGGTCCAGGTGCTCGCTGACCTTGACCGCCACCACGACCAGGTCGACGCCCGGGTGGGCCAGGAGCTCGCGGTGGTCGTCGTAGGCGGCCACGCCGTACGTCGCCGCCGCGGCCTCCGCCGAGCTGCGCCGGGAGGTGCTGACGGCGCGCAGCTCGAACGCCGGGGACGCCGCGAGGGCGGGTACGTGCGAGACCGAGGCCCAGCCCGTGGTGCTGCCGCCGATGATGCCTACGCCGATCGTCTTCATGGGGGTTCTCCTCGTGCATGGCCTGCCGTCCGCCGCGGATCTGCGGTCACCGCCGCGCGGCTCTTACAGTGGGGGGACACGCGCATCGCGCTCGGGCACCGCCGACTGCTCACGGTCGAGCGTGGTGCGGCGGGCGGACGGCGACAAGAGAGCACTTCGAAGTGCCCAGGTATCCCGGAGGGAACCGTGGCCGCGGCAACTGCAGGAGAACTCCGGTCCCAAGCGGCCCCCGGGGCCCCCGGATGCCGGGAGGAGTCCCGTCCGCTGATCCGCAGCGTGCTGGAGCGGATCGGCGACAAGTGGAGCGTGGTCGTCGTCTGCCAGCTGGGCGAGTCGACCTACCGGTTCAACGAGTTGCGGCGGCTGACCCGGCCCATCACCCAGCGGATGCTCAGCGTCACGCTGCGCGCCCTGGAGCGGGACGGCCTGGTCGCCCGTACCGTGCACCACACCGTCCCGCCGCAGGTCGACTACGCGCTCACCGAGCGCGGCCGCTCGCTCCTCCACGTCGTACGCGACCTGGCCGGCTGGGCCGACGCCCATGCCGAGGAGATCAGCCGGTCCCGTGCCGCGTACGACACCCCCGATCCCTGATCCACGGCGGCCGCGGCGGGCAACGGGAGCACGACGCCGGCCCGCGGACCCCGAAGGGGTCGCACAGGCCGGCGTCACGCAGGGCCGGGTACGCCAACAGCACCCGGCACTCGCGGATGTGACGTAACGTCAGACTCCGATGTCGCGGCCGTCCTTGCGCCACACCACGACGACGGAGGGGCGGGGGATCCGCTTGCCGCCGTCGGGCCAGCGCGAGGACGGGTTCTCGTACGTGGAGCCGTCCGTCTCACCGGGGTGCTGCACGGCGACCAGCACGCGCTGGTCCTGGATGATCGGGCCGCAGGTCTCGGCGCCCTTGGGCACGCTCAGGAACTGCCGGACCTGACCGCGCTTCTCGCCCTTGACCGCGACGCCGAAGAGCGCGTCGTGGGTGCCGAGGGTGCCCGGCGTGCCGTCGGTGGAGATCCACAGGTTGCCGTGCGGGTCGAAGGCCACGTTGTCCGGGCAGGAGATCGGGCTGACGTCGTCCTTCGGGAAGCCCGCGAAGTAGGTGGACGGGTCGGAGGGGTCGCCGGCGACCAGGAACAGCCGCCACGCGAAGCGGTCGGCGGCCGGGTCGTCGAAGAACTCCGCCAGTTCCAGCACGTGCCCGTGCTTGTTCTCGTTCCGCGGGTTGGCCTCGTCGGCAGCGGGGGAACCGGCCTTGCCGCGGTTGGTGTTGTTGGTCAGCGCCACGTAGACGCGACCGGTGCGCGGGCTCGGCTCGACGTCCTCGGGGCGGTCCATCTTGGTGGCGCCGGCCTTGTCGGCGGCCATGCGGGTGAAGAGGTAGACCTCCTCGGCGGTCATGCCCGCCACGAAGGACGTGGTGCCGCTGGCGAGCTTGATCCACTCGCCGGAGCCGTCGAACTCGCCGTCCGAGGGCAGCTTCCCGCTGCCGTCGAACTGGCCGGCCGGGCTGTCGCCGGTGAGCCTGGCGACGTAGAGCGTGCCCTCGTCCAGCAGCGACAGGTTGTGCTCGCGGACGGCCCGCCCGGTGCCGTGCCGCATCGCCCTGCTCGCCACGAACTTGTACATGTAGTCGAAGCGCTCGTCGTCGCCCATGTAGACGACGGGACGGCCGTCCTCGGTGAGGCGGGGCTGCGCGGCCTCGTGCTTGAAACGGCCGAGCGCGGTGTGCTTGCGCGGCGTGGAGTCCGGGTCGAAGGGGTCGAGCTCCACGATCCAGCCGAAGCGGTTGACCTCGTTGGGCTCCTTGGCCAGGTCGAAGCGGTCGTCGAACCGCTCCCACTTGCGCTCGCTGGCCGCGCCGGCGATGCCGTAGCGCTTCAGCCGCTCCGCGGTCACCGGATCGGTCACCGAGGCCGCGTTGCCGAAGTACTGGTTGAAGTTCTCCTCCCCGGAGAGCACCGTGCCCCACGGGGTGGTGCCGCCGGCGCAGTTGTTGAGGGTGCCGAGGACCTTCGTGCCGGTGGGGTCGGCCTTGGTGCGCAGCAGGGGGCTGCCCGCGGCGGGGCCGGTCAGCCGGAAGGCGGTCCTGGTGTGGATCCGCCGGTTCAGGCCGTGCCGGTTCACCGGGTACAGGCGGCCGGAGTGCCGGTCCTCCTCGACCACGACGACGCTGAGGCCGTGCGCGGCCCAGGCGATCTCGACCTGCGCGCGGGTGGGGTTCGCCGCGTCGTAGCCCGGGAACATGAGGATCTCGTCGGTGTACTCGTGGTTGGCGACGAGTACCTGACGGCCGCGCTCACCGGGCAGGTCGAACAGGTGCAGGAAGTCGTTGTTGTAGCCGAACTGGGCGGCCTGCGCCGCGGCGGACTGCCGCGCCTGGTCGAACGCGGGGGCGCCGCGGAGGATGGGGTCGCCCCAGCGGATCACGACGCTCTGGGCGTAGCCCTCGGGGACGACGACGCCGTCCACGGTGTTCGGCGCCAAGGGCCTGAAGCGCAGGCCCTTGGCGGCGTCGGGGTCGACGGTGCCGTGACCGCCGTGGCCTCCGTGCCGCGCCTCGGGTGCCGCGGCGGCCACATCGGTGCCGGACCCGACGGCTACTCCGCCCGCGGCGGCGGCCAGGGTGACCACGGCGCCGGTGCGCAGCATGGTGCGGCGGGAGAGCGCTTCGGCGACGACGTCGCCGAGGTACGCGTTGCCGCTGGTGTTCGGCGCCTCGTGGGCGCAGGCGTCACCGCACTTGAAACGGCAGGTGAGGGCGGACCTGCCACCGTCGTGGCGGGGGAGCAGCGGAAGAAGTCTGTGCGGCCGCACAGTGCCTCCAAGTCTATGGTCCGGTATAGGGAATCCCATGGGACGGTAAAGAGGCGTCTTCTCGTGGGGGTGGCCGGAACATGAACCACGAATGAACCGGTGAGCGGACAACGGTCCGGTCCCCCCACGCGACCCGCGTGCCCCGCCTCCCCGGACGACGCCGGCACACTCACCGCCCGGCGCCGGCTGTTCCGGCACCACCAGGTTCGAGCGGCGCCCCCGGGCCGCCTGATCCGCGGCGACCGGCCCGGCTTCCGTGCGGCGTTGCGCCCGGCGGCTCTGTCGGTGCTCGCTCGTACCGTGTTGTGCATGGGGTATGACCTGCACATCACGCGGCGCGACGACTGGTGGGACGACGAGGGACCGGAGATCGGTCGGCAGGAGTGGGAGGCCGCTGTCGCCGCGGATCCCGATCTGGTCATGCAGCCCGTCCCCGACGGCTGGGCGGCCGACGCCTTCAGTTCGGCCTCGATGACGACGCGACCGGAACGGGAGGACGCGACCGAGATGCTGCACTGGGACGAGGGTCTGGCCAGCGCCAAGCACCCGAGCGACGTGCTGATCGCCAAGATGTGCGATCTCGCCGGGCACTTGGGGGCAAAGGTGCAGGGCGACGACGGTGAGCACTACGACCGTTGAGTGTCCGGCGCCAGGTGGCGCGTCGAGTGCCGGGCGTCGAAGCCGGACGTGACGGGGCCATTGCCGGGTCCGGCAGCGGCCGCGCGGCGCCGGCACGTCGCCCGGGCGTGATCCCGTCACCCTTCCTCGCCGTCACGGCTGCCGACGCGAGACCGCTCAACATCGAGCCCGGCCGACCCGGCGCGGGTTCCACCGCTGGCGCACCCCGCTCTCACAGCCGAGCAGGCGGGACTCCCGCCTGAGGACGTCGAGCGCGGCCCGGAGCCCGTCGGCGGCCGCCTTGGAACGCCCGCGTCGTCTCCGGGCCCAGCCTCGGACGCCGTCTGTGCCGGCCTCCCCTTGGTGCGCCCCAGGAGGCGGTTCAGCTCCACATGGGCGGCGATCGACTCCCAGGTCAGGGCCCGCCGTTGGGCACCCGCGTGGCGGTGGGTCAGCACGTCGACGAACACCCGGTCAGGGCTCGTGCTCTCGTTCCCGGCGTCCGGCCCCTTCGTTGCTCGCGGGCCGGCGTTGCCGGATCGACGGCCGCCGCGGTCACGCCGGGGCGGCCGCGGGCAGCGTCACTTCCCAGGTGTCCACGGCGAAGTGGAGGCCCATGCCGTGTGCGGCGTAGAGCCGCGGCGCCCCCGTGGTGTTGTCGGTGTCGACCCCGAGGCCCAGGGTGTCGCGGCCGCGGGCGGCGTAGACCCCGAAGGCGTGACGCAGCAGATGGCCGGCGACGCCCCGGCCCCGCGCCTCCTTGCGCACTCCCACGTTGCGGATCCACGCCATGGCCGCCCGGTCGTCACGGGTCAGGGCCGCGCCGACGTCGCCGGCGCCCTCCAGCGAGGCGATCCAGACCAGGGACCAGTCCATGCCCGAGCCGAGGTCGTCGAGCCACTGCCGGTAGGTGCGCCGCTGGTGGTCGAAGTGCTCCGAGAAGGTCTCCTCCAGGAGTGCGTGGACGCGCCGGCGGTCCGCCTCGTCCACGCAGTCGCGCAGCGTCAGTCCGGGCGGGAGCTCCGGGACGGTGTCCACGGCGGCGGACAGCGGCCGGGTCAGCACGTGGTAACGCCGGACGGTCCGCCAGCCGCGCCGCGTCAGGAGGGCGGTGTCCACCGTGGGCTCGGTGTTGAGGGAGAGGTGGACGACGGCCCGCTCCGCGCCGTTCTCCGCGGCGCGTTCGGCCGCCCGCTCCTGGAGGAGGTCCAGCAGCCGCTCACCCGCCTCCTGGCGGGCGGGGAGGACGTAGTGGTCGACGTCGATGCGTTCGGCGCCGGAGTCGTCCCACAGCAGCCCGAACGCGACGGGTGTGCCGTCCTCGTGGAGCAGCCAGGAGTTGCGTTCCAGGTCCGCCTCGGGGTGGACCAGGGACGTCTCGACCGTCCCCAGGTCGGTCTCGGGCCGCCCGAGCTCCGCGACGTCGACGGCGTTGAGCAGCTCGCAGATGACGGTCGCGTCCGCGGGGGTGGCCCGCCGCACGGTGATGGGCATGCCGCAACTCTCGGTACCGACACCGGCCCCGCGCAAATGCTTTTCGCGCGGGGCCGGTCCGGCCGGGGACGGCGCCCGTGTCGGGCGCCCGTGTCAGGCGTCGGCGGTCTCGTTCGCCGGTCGGTCGGCGTCGGCGTCCGAGGCGGAGTCCGTACCGCCGTCCGCGTCGGCTGCGGTGGCGGTGTCCGCGTCACGCCGGGTGGGGACGGGAGCCGCCACGGCCTCGCCGGCCGCCTCCGCCGCGTCGTCGTCCACGCCGGCCGCAGTCGCCGGACGCGCCGCTGCCGCCGGAGCGGCGGACGACGCGGCGGACGACCCGGCGGGCGCCGCCAGGGGCACGGCGGGCGCCATGACGTCGAGCTGGGCGGGCCGGCGGTCGCGGCGGACGTCGCCGACGATGAGGGCGACCACCGCGGCCGAACCGACGAACTCCAGCAGGCTCTGCGAGGTGTCCACGGCCGTCACGGGCATCGTGCCGAACGCGTAACCCCACAGGTCCGTGAACGCCGACGGCATCATGAAGAGCGACAGGCCCACCGAGAAGCCCGGGGCGGTGGGCCGCCGCCGGGCCGCGAGCAGCATGCCGGCGCCGCACAGCACGGTCAGGCACACCCACTGGTACGGCGAGGGAACCGCGAGGATCGCCCGGCCGCTGCCCTTGCCGACGATCAGGTCGGTGAGCACCCCGGGGCCGACCTGAACGGCCGTCACGGCGTTGCGGCCGATGTAGAAGACGTTGAGCACGGCGAGCAGCAGGCCGGAGGCGGTGGCCGTCACCTTCACCGGGCGGACGCCGCCCGTCACCGCGTCCGAGGCGGCGGCCTCGTACTCCCTGTGCCGGGCCAGCAGCAGGAGCCCACCCAGGACGAGGGCGAGCACCACGGCGAGGACGGCCGTGCTGCCGACCGCGTTCAGCGAGGCGCCCTTCAGGGTGCCGAACCACGGGTCGGAGGGCGAGTCGAGCAGCAGGTACCAGACGGCGGGGAGGCGGAAGCCGAGGGTCACGGCGCAGGAGGTCATCAGCAGGCCGCCGGCGCCGCGGGTGCGGAACAGGGCGGCAAGACCGGCGCAGAGCTGCAGCGCGGCGAGGCCGAGGTCGAGCGAGGAGGTCGCCGACAGACCCGGCACCCACCCGGTGGTCCACAGCGACCACGCACCCGGCAGACCGCGGACAACGATGTCGTAGAGCAGCCAGGACGCCGTCTGCGCGAACAGCGCGAGGCTGAGCAGTGCCACCGCTATCCGCAGTTGATTGATGGACATCCCCGGACGGTTCATGGCGCGCTGTCCCCTCGACGGCCAAACGTGGTTGAGTTCACAACTATCCCAATGACGGTGCAGAGCATAAACGGTCACCCAGGTACCCGCGCCAATCCGCCCCCGGCGTGCCCACCTTGCGGAACCCGGTGGGAACGGCAGGCCAACGGGAAATGAATGACGGCCCATCAGGGCAATGCGGCGGGCCCCGTGGAATGATGCCGGAGCCGTGGAACGGCCAACCGAAAAAGGGGAGTTGGGCATGACGGCGAGGACGCTGGCGATCACGGGCGCGGCGGGCACCATCGGGTCCGTGGCGCGCGCGGCGCTGCGCGGGGAGACGGCAAGGCTGGTGCTGCTCGACCGGGTCCCGCTGGCCGTCGAAGCCCCGGGCGAGGAGGTCCACACGGTCGACCTGCGGGACGCCGGCGCCGTCCGGGCCGCCCTCGAGGGTGTCGACCTGATCCTGCACCTGGCCGGCATCCCCGACGAGGCCCCGCTCGCCGACCTGCTCGACGTCAACGTCCTGGGCACCCACCACGTGCTGGAGGCCGCCCGCCGGGGCGGTGCGCGGCGCGTGGTGCTGGCCGGCAGCAACCGCGTCACCGGCTTCTACCCCGCCGGGCACCTCACCGCCCCGGAGGAGCCGGTGCGCCCCGACGGCCTGTACGGGGTCAGCAAGGCGGCCGTCGAGGCGCTGGGACGGCTCTACGCCGACAAGTTCGGGCTCTCCGTCGTCTGCCTGCGCATCGGCAGCTTCGAGGCGGAGCCCGGCGAGTCACGGCACCTGGCGACCTGGCTCAGCCACCGCGACGCCCTCGGCTGGATCAGGGCCGCCCTCTTCGCGCCCCCCGGCGTCCGCTTCGCCACGGCCTACGCCGTCTCCGCCAACACCCGCCGCTTCTGGGAGCTCCCCGATCCCTCGGTGCTCGCCTACACCCCCGTCGACGACGCCGAGCGGCACGCCCCCCGCCTGACCGCCCCCGGCGACGCCGCACCGGACCCCGCGGCGCCCCAGGGCGGCCCGTACGCCCTCCCCGAGGTCACCCTCGAACACCTTCCGGACCGACCTGGGGGCGGAGCTGTCGGCGGCGCATGATGGGATGCCGGGGAACACCACCGCAGACGTCCCCGGGGAGAACACGCCGATGCCTCCGTACCCTTCGCTCACCCATGCCCTGGCGGACGCCTTGGTGGACCTCGCCTGGTTCGTCGAGGACACGGACGACGAGGTCATGGACCAGGACGACGCCCTGAAGGCCCTGGAGGGCGTGGCCGCCGTCTTCGACCGCATGCCGGAGGCCCAGCGGGCCGCGTTCCTCGACCTGCTGGGCGAGATGACGGCGGCCGAGGCCGACCCCCGGCGCCGCGCGTTCCTGGAGGACTTCCCCGAGGACTTCGGCCTGGTGGACTAGGACGTCCCCCGCCGTGTCGCGGGCCGGCGCGCGCCGTCGGGCGCCCGGCACGCGATGCGCGGGAGAGGGCCCGGCTCAGCCCGGCTCAGCCCGCCGCGAGCCGCGGGTCGAGGAGGCGGTGCAGCCGGTGGGCGACGGGACGGAAGCCGCGGCGCGGCCAGAACGCCGACGAGAGCGGGTTCGCCGCCCGCCAGTCCGTCACGCACACGCGGAACCCGCGCCGGGCCGCGTCCGCGAAGGCGTGCTCGGTGAGCCGGCGCCCGACCCCGCTGCCCCGGCACTCGGGAACGGTCGCGGCGAGGAGCAGTTCGACGGAACCGCGCGGTGCCGTCAGCGACACCTCGTCGTCGGGCACGGGCCGCATGACGCAGAAGCCCCTTACCCCCTCCGGCCCTTCGGCGAGCCAGTACGCCACGGCCGGGTCCGCCAGCAGCTCCGCGTGGCCCGGGCGCAGGCCCTCGTAGAAGGACGGCTCGACGAAGGCGAAGACCGGCGGGCCCGTGTGTGCGTCGGCGATCAGGCCGAACAGCGGTTCCAGCGCGGCGAGGTCCTTCGGCCCGGCGGCCCGTACGTCCTCGTGGAAGCGGCCCGCCCCGGCCGCCAGGTCCGTCACGGCGTGGACCTGCTCGTAGGCGAAGCACTGCGAGAGCCAGGCCGGCAGGTCGTCGGGGGCCGCGACGGCGTAGTGGTGCAGCCGCCCCTCGCGCAGCCACGGGCCGGACAGGCCCGCGTACAGCCCGCGCAGGACGCCCTCGTCGCGTGCGGCGTAGTGTCCGGGACCCGTCCACACGTGCCGTCCGCGGACGTCGTCGCCGGGCACGGCGAGGAGGTACCCGGCGGGCGTGCCGTCCGCCGTCTCCGCGACCGCGCCGCGGGCGCCCCGTTCCCAGGCGTCCCGCAGCAGGGCCGCGCAGGCGGCCGGTTCGGCGGAACCGGGGCCGAGTGCCGCTTCGCGGGCGAGGTCGCGACGGTGGCGGGCGGCGAGGAGGCCGGCCGCGGCGTCGAGGTCGGACGCCGCGAACGGCCTGGTCGTCGGTGCGTTCACCGGTGTCTGCTTCCCGTGGTCAGCCCTTGCGGGCCTCGATCAGATAGCGCTGCGAGTACGCCACGAAGGGTCCGTGCCGTTCCATGAAGCCGTGCAGCTCGGCGAGCCGCTCGCGGTAGGCGTCCACCGTGAAGCCCGGCACGATCCAGATGACCTTGCGCAGGAAGTGGACCACGGCGGCGATGTCGTGGAACTCCATGCGCAGTGCCTCCTGGCGCAGGTCCACGACCTCCAGGCCCGCGGCCTCGGCGCGGGCGGCGGCCTCCACCGGGCTGGAGCCGGCGGTGGTCGTGAAGGGGTCAGGGGTCGCGTGCGCGGCGACCGGCCGCGGCCCCATCAGGTAGTCCGTCAGCTCGCGCACCGAGCCGGCGCCGACCTGCTGGGACAGGTAGGTGCCTCCGGGGCGCAGCACCCGGCGCACCTCGTCCCAGCGGGTCACCACCGGGTGGCGGCTCACGACGAGGTCGAAGCGGCCGTCGGGGAAGGGGAGGTCGGCCGAGTCCCCGGCCTCCACGACGGTGGCACCGAAGGGCGCCAGGTTGCGGCGGGCGATCTCCAGGTTGGGCGGCCACGACTCCGTGGCCGCGACCACCGGCGGGGCGGTGGGCACGGTCGACA
Source organism: Streptomyces sp. NPDC005722 (assembly GCF_040630935.1). Taxonomy (NCBI): domain Bacteria; kingdom Bacillati; phylum Actinomycetota; class Actinomycetes; order Kitasatosporales; family Streptomycetaceae; genus Streptomyces; species Streptomyces sp. NPDC005722. The sequence goes on along the minus strand of NZ_JBEXYN010000051.1, from coordinate 38,401 downwards.
GGACCTCGCCGCCGCCGGTCTGGATGTCGAGCACGGCCCCGGCCCGCGCGGCCCGCTCGGCGAGCAGCCGGGCGTAGCCCCAGGACGGGCGCTGCTCGGTGGCGCGGCCGGTGAACCAGGAGAAGTCCCAGCCCTCGGTCGGGACGGCCTCCCCCTCTGCGAGGAGATCACGGAACGTGGACATGGGCGCGAGGATGGCAGACGCACCCGACGCGGCGCACCCGTATTACGCCCGCGCCCGCCGTCCCGTGTCGCCCCGGGGCGTCAGCAGCCGCTCGCCAGAGGGGTGAAGGACATCGGGGTGCCCTCCTCGGAGCCGGCGGCCGTGCGATAGGTGGCGGAGTCGACCTCGTACCAGACGTCGTCGCGGGTGCGGTCGCCGCCGACGTCGTCCAGCTCCACGCACCAGCGCTCCGCCGACACCACGCGGCTGTAGGACTCGGTGCCCTGCTGGACCTTCCGGCAGTCCTTGTAGTGCTCGGTGGTGTACCAGGTCCGGGTCGACTTGCGCTTGCCGGAACCGCTCGAGGACGTGTGCCGCACCTGCCGGGTCCGGTCGGTGCACCGCTGCACCATGTGCGGGCGCCGCCCGGTGGTCGTCCTGCGCGCCACGTGCCGGTGGTCGTCCAGCCTCCCCGTCACGGGCGGGTCCGCCTTCGCGACCGCGGTGGGCGTCCCGGCGGAAGCGGCGGCCGACGGCCTGGATCCGGCCACGGCGGCCGAGTCCGGGCTTCCGCAGGCGCCCAGCAGGGCGGCCAGGAGCGCGGCGGCCACGGCGGCGGAGTACGGGCGGCGTTGTCTGTGCACTTCTCTCCTCGATGAAGGTGACGGTGGACATGGAGGTGAACGGTGATGTGGACGTGGATTCGACGTGAAGGAGCGACGGACGTCCGGTGTCCGCCCGGATCATGACGCGACGGGGACGGAAAGGGTTCCCGCCTCATTCGCCCGACTGTGACGGTGTTCTGACGCCGCGTGCCCGTTCGTGGCGTCCGATGTCCGGACGCGGGGTAGGAACCGGGACGGGGATGGCTGGAACTCGTCGTCCTCGCCCGGGTCGCCGACGGCCCGGGAAGGGGGGTCTCGGTGGGCAAGACGTCTGTGTTCGTCCGTGTCGACGGTCCGGGAGGACGGGCCGCGCACAGCCGTGGGACGGTACGGGAGCGGGCCGGGGGGCCCGTCCACGTACCGGGCCCGTCACGGCTCAATCCCGCCCTGGGGCAGGTGGAGCCGCAGGTCATGGCGTGGGCCCGGAGCGCCGGCCTGCTCTCGGCGCCGACCTCGGGTCAGGCCGGCCGGGAACGGCAGGTCGCCATGGCCGGGCACGTGTGGCCGTGGGCGGCCCCGGCCCGGCTGACGGAGCTGGCCCGGCTGACGCTGTGGATGTTCGCCGTCGACGACGACAGCGACACCGGCCCGGTCACGGGGACCGGCGGCCGACTCGACGCCATGGCACGTGCCGTCGGCGGCTGGGCGCGCGCCGTACCAGCGTCGGCGCCGCCGGCCGTCCGCGTCCTCGCGGAGGTGGTGCCGCGCGTGACCGCCGTCATGGGGCCCGCCTGGGGCGACCGCTTCCGCCGCCACCTGGCCGCCTGGATCCGTACCAACCAGGACTCGATCCGGATCCGGGCCGGCCACGAGGTGCCCACCCCCGAGGCGTACGTCGCCTGGCGGCGGGTCTCCGGTGCGACCGGCTGGTGCTTCGACCTCATCGAGTACGCCCAGGAGTCGGAACTGCCCGCGGCGGTCTGGTACTCGCCGGCCTGCCGCGCGCTGCGCGAGGCCGCCGCCGACGTCATCGGCTGGACCAACGACCTGTTCTCGGTGGAGAAGGAGCTGCGCTCGGGGGAGAGCACCAACCTGGTCCTCGTCCTGCGCCGGCACCACGGCCTGACGCTGGACGAGGCCGTCGAGGAGACGCGGCTGTGGCACGCCCGCAGCGTCGCCGCGCTGCGCACCGCGACGCGCGACCTGTACGCCACCGCCCTCGCGGGCGACCTCAGCCCGGCCCAACTCGCGGCGGTCTGCCAGTACGCGGACGGCGTCCACGCCTGGGCCCGCGGTTTCCTCGACTTCTCGTACGCCTCCGACCGTTACCGCGCCCCGGGGGGATAGCCCGCGGCGCCACCGGGAATGCACCACGGCAGGGAAGTACCGGGGGAACGGGGGGAGTACGCGATGGCTGCCGGGAGGGGCCGCACCGCGGGCGCGGCGGGCTGGCTGCTCAGGATGCTCGCGGGGCTGGCCCGGCCCGCGCTGACCGTGCTGCTCGGCCCGCCGGGCGCGGTGGCCGGGGCGGCGACCGAGACCGCGGCCGCCTCGGGAGGCCGGGCGCTGGAGCAGACGGCCGGCCGCCGGCGCGCACTGCCCGGCCTGCTGCGGATCTCCCGGCGCGGCACGGCCCCGCTGGTCGCGGACGTGGCCGACCCCATCGGCCTCGGCGTCCACCCGGCCGCGCCGGGCGGCGGCGGGACGGCGGGCTTCGGCCGCGTCCCGGTGTTCGTCGGCCGTGACGCGATGCCGCAGGCGGAGGCGGTGCTGAGCGGCGGCCGGGGCTTCCTGCTGCTGGTGGGGGACTCCACGGCGGGCAAGACCCGCCTGGCGTACGAGGTGGTGCGCAAGCACTTCCCGCGCCACCGGCTGGTCGTCCCGGACAGCCGCGAGGCGATGGTCGCGCTCGTCGACCCGGTGTCCCGGTGGCACCGGGCCGTGGTGTGGCTGGACGACCTGGAGAACTACCTCGGCGCGGGCGGGCTGACGGCAGGTCATGTGCAGCGGCTGCTCGACGCCGGATCGGGCCGGGTGGCCGTGGTGGCGACCATGAGCGCCCGCCAGCACATCCGCTTCGGCGCCCGCTCCGCCGCCGACGACGAGCCCGGCGGCGACGTCCTGCGCTCGGGCCGCGAGGTGCTGCGGCTGGCCTCCGTCGTCCGGGTCGACCGCACCTGGAGCGAGGCGGAGCTGGCCCGGGCCCAGCACCACACCGACGACCCGAGGATCAGGGCCGCCGTCAACGGCGCCCGGACCGGCAGCCGCGGGGTGGCCGAGTACCTCGCCGCGGCGCCCCAGTTGCTCGACGACTTCCGCAACGCCTGGGCGGCCGGGGCCCGCCCGCGGGCCGCCGCCCTGGTGGCCGGTGCCGTGGACGCGCGGCGCGCCGGGCACCACCGGCCGCTGCCGGAGGACGTCCTGCGCCGCCTCCACGAGATCCACCTCGAACTGCACGGCGGCAGCAGCCTCCGGCCGGAGTCCTGGGAGGAGGCGCTGAGCTGGGCCACCGACCCCCTGCACGCCACCTCCAGCCTCCTGCTGCCCCGCGACGACGGCGCCTACCTCGCCTTCGACTACCTGCACCAGACGCTGGACGAGCAGGTGCCCCCGCCGCGCATCCCGGACGAGGTGTGGGAGATCCTCATCGACCACGCGGACCCGGTACGCGCCCTGGACATCGGCGCGACCGCCTACCAGCGCGGCGACCTGCACCACGCCATGGCCGCCTTCGACAAGGCCGGCGCCGACCCCGGTCAGCTGCCGCGTCAGTGGTACGCCACCTGCGTGGGGGAGGCGGGCGACCCGCGGCGCGCCGCGGACCTCTACCGCGAACTGGTCGAGGAGGCCGAAGGACGCGGCGGCCCCGACGCCAAGGAGACGCTGGAGAACCGCAACTCCCACGCACGATACCGGGGCATGGCCGGCCACCCCGCGGAGGCCGTCGGCCTGCTGCGCGGTGTCATCGCGGACCGTACGCGTATGCTCGGCCGCGACCACTCCCACACCCTCAACAGCCGCAACAACCTCGCGCTGTTCCTCGGCGAGACGGGACGGCTCGACGAGGCGGTCGCCGAGTTCCAGTCCGTGCTCGCCGACCGGACCCGTCTGCTGGGCGCGGACCATCCGCACACCCTCAGCAGCCGCTACGGCTACGCCTACCTGCTCGGCGACGCCGGCCGCCCGGGACAGGCCGCCCGGCTCTTCGACAGCCTGGTCGCCGACCGGACCCGGACGCAGGGTCCGTACCACCCCTACACCCTCAACAACCGCCGCCATCACGCCCACTTCCTCGGCGAGGCTGGGCACGCCGCGCGGGCCGCGGGGCTCTTCGAGGAACTCCTGCAGGACTGCCTGAAGGTCCTCGACCCGCTCCACCCGGACACCCTCGCCGTCCGCCACGGCCGGGCCCGGTTCCTGGGCGAGGCAGGCGACCCCGGCCGCGCGGCGGCCCTGCTCGACGCCCTGATCCAGGACGGCCGCGGAGCCGGCGCCCACGGCCCGGACAGCCCCATCCCGCTGCTCTGGCGGCGTTACCAGGCGGTCTTCCTCAGCGAGGCCGGGGCGGCGGAGGAGGCCGTACGGCTCCTGGAGGCGCTGCTGACCGAGAGCGGTCAGATCCTCGACGCCGGTCACCCGCAGCTGTTCGCGGTCCGCGCCGCGCACGCCCGCTGCGTCCTGCGGGCGGGCCGCACGGCCGAGGCCGCCGACCGCTGCGAGCGGCTCGTCGACGACTGCCGCGAGCGGCTGGGCGAGGACCACCCGCAGACGCTCACCGCCCGCGGCGGCCACGCCCGCTGCCTGGCCGCCGCCGGCCGCCACGGGGAGGCGGCGGCGCTGCTGGAGATCCTCGTCCAGGACCGCACCCGCGTCCTCGGCGACGACCATCCCTCCACCCTCAACAGCCGCAACGCCCACGCCTGTTCGGTGGGCGCGTCGGGCGACGCCGCGCGCGCCGCCCGGCTGCTGCGCCAGGTCCTCCAGGACCGCGTGCGTCACCTCGGCGACGAGCACCCCTGGATCGCCAGGACCCGGGAGGAGCTGGCCCGCTTCCCGTGACCGCGCCGCGCGCCCGGCGCACGGTCAGTCGCGGGTGACGCGCCCGTCCACCAGCCGCCACAGCCCGAGCGGGTTGTCCGGGGCCAGCGCCTCGGGGAGCAGGGCGTCCGGGAAGCCCTGGTAGGTGACGGGCCGCAGGAAGCGCTCGATCGCGCTCATGCCGACGGAGGTGAACCGGCTGTCGGTGGTCGCCGGGAACGGGCCGCCGTGGACGGTGGCGTGGCCGACCTCCTGCGGGTGGGCGAAGGCGTTCACCACGATCCGGCCGGTACGGCGCTCGAGGACCGGCAGCAGGCGGGCGGCCTGCGGATGGTCCTCCTCCTCGAGGTGCATCGTCGCCGACAGCTGGCCGCGGAAGCTCCGGGCCACCTCGGTCATCTGCTCCGTGCCGCTCAGCCGGACGAGGAGCGCGGCCGGCCCGAAGACCTCCTCGGCCAGCGCGGGTTCGGCCAGGAACCGGTCCCCGTCGACCTCGAGCAGCTGCGCGTGGCCCTCGTAGGCGCCTTCCGGCTCCGGGCCCACCGCCACGGTCGCGGCACCCGAGTCGCGCAGGCGCTGCGCCCCGCGGCCGTACGCGTCGTGGATGCCGGGGGTGAGCATCGTCCGCGCGCCCATGGCGCTCACCCGTGCCGCGGCCGCCTCGCGCATCTCCGCGTACCCCGGGCCGTCGACGGCCAGCAGCACGGCCGGCTTCAGGCAGGCCTGGCCGACGTTCACGAGCATGCGCTCGGCGAAGCCGTCGCCGATCTCGCCGCCGCGCGCCGCCAGGGCCGCGGGGAGGACGAAGGTCGGGTTGACGCTGGTCATCTCGGCGAAGACCGGGATCGGGTCGGGACGCAGTTGCGCCCGCCGGTACAGGGCCATGCCGCCGCCCTCGGAGCCGGTGAAGGTGACCGCCTTGACCAGCGGGTGGTCCACCAGGGCCTCGCCGATCGCGTTGCCGGCTCCGCGGACCATCGAGAACACGCCCTCGTGCAGCCCGGAGTCGGCGACGGCGCCCTGGATGACGCGCCCCTGCAGCTCCGAGGCGCCGGGGTGGGCGTTGTGGGCCTTGAGGATCACCGGGCAGCCCGCGGCGAGTGCGGCGGCGGTGTCGCCGCCCGCGACCGAGTACGAGATCGGGAAGTTGCTGGCGCCGAAGACCGCCACCGGACCGATCGCGATCCTCTGCATGCGGTGGTCCGTGCGCGGCCTCGGCCGGCGTTCCGGCTGGGCCGGGTCGACGGCGGCCTGCCGGAAGCGGCCCTGCCGGACCACGTCGGCGAACTGCCGGAACTGTCCGGCGGACTTGACGGCCTCCGCCTCCAGCTGTGCGGCCGGCAGGCCCGTCTCCAGGGCCGCCCGCTCGGCCAGTTCGCCCTTGATCCCCTCCAGCCGGTCCGCGATGAGTTCGAGGAACGCGGCGCGCTCCGCGAGGCCGGTGCGGTTGTAGCTGTCGTATGCCTCGTCGGCCAGTCGCGCCGCGCGGTCGACCTCGGCCGCCCCGCCGAGGGCGAACTCCGGTCCGAGCGGTTCGCCGGTCGCCGGGTCGAGCGCCTTCATCGTGCCCTCGGACGCGGGGACGGACGACGCGCCTATGAGCATCTCTCCGGTCAGTCGTCGCATGTCAGTGGTCTCCGTTCCCCAGGGTCTTCAGCAGGTCGGCGGTGGTGGTGATGGAGTGGGCGTAGGTGGGGCCGTTGAGCTCGTGGGCGGCGTGCATCATCTCGGGGCGGTAGGCCGCGGTGGCGTCGCGGACGAGCGTGACGTGGTAGCCGAGCTCCATGGCGTAGCGGCCGGTGGACTCGATGCAGGTGTTGGCGAGCAGCCCGACGACGACCACGTGCGTGATGCCCTGCTGCTTGAGCCGGAAGTCCAGGTCGGTGTTGGCGAACCCGCTCTGCGACCAGTGCTCCTGGACGACCACGTCCCCCTCTGCGGGCCGGAAGTCGGGGTGGAACTCGCCGCCCCAGGTGCCCAGGGCGAAGGTGTGCCGCTCCTGGATGAGGCGGTGCGTGGGGTTGGGGTGCCGCCAGTCCTCGTAGTCGCCCTCCTGCCAGCGGCGGTGGGGGACGAAGAAGACCCTGTGGCCCGCGGCGCGCCCCGCGCCGACGACGGCGCGGAGGTTGCCGAGCAGGCCGACCTCGGTGGCGACGGGCTCCAGCACGGGCCAGACCTTGCCGCCCTCGGACAGGAAGTCGTTGTAGGGGTCGACCAGCAGGATCGCCGTGCGCGTGGGGTCGTAGGTGTCGGTCATGACGGGTCCCTTCCAAACTGGATTATTTGCATCATCCTCATTCAGGATTACTCTCGTCATCCTGGAAGTCAAGGAACGACGGCGAGGTACCGAGATGGCCCCTGACGAACTGCGCGCATCCCTGACCGGCGGCTGGCGCCTGGTGTCCTACGAGGCCACCGACGTCGTGACCGGAGAGGTCGTCGAGCCCTTCGGGCCGCGGCCCCGGGGCCTGCTCACCTACGGGCCGGACGGGTGCATGGCGGCCCAGATCATGCGGGCCGGGCGCCCGGAGTTCCGCCACGGGCGGCTGGAGGAGGGGCTGCCCGGGGAACTGGCCGCGGCGGCCGCGGGCTACCTCGCGTACGCCGGCACCTTCGAGGTCCCGGCGGCGGACACGGTCGTGCACCACGTCGAGATGAGCCTGTTCCCCAACTGGGTGGGGGGCTCCCAGAAGCGGATCGCGGACCTCGCCGGACGCCGGCTGCGGCTGAGCCTGCCCGGCCCCGGCAGGATCTGGGGCGCGATCCGCACGGGCGTCCTGACCTGGGAGCGCGCGGGACGGTAGCGGCCGTCCCCGGCGCGCGACCCCGTCCGCGTGCGGGAGGCGACTACGTGCGTACGGCGGGAGCCGCGGCGCTGTCCGCGTCCGTCCCGCCGGGCCGGGCGTCGTCACCCCGGCGGGTGCCGGTACGGCGGGCGCGCAGGCCGTACCGGGCGAGCGTCAGGCCCGCGAGGAGCAGGAAGCCCAGACCGCCCGCCACCACGCCGTGCCAGCCGCGGGCTGAGAAGAGCACGCCGGCGACGGCCGAACCGACGGCGCCGCCGGCGAAGACCGCGAACATGTACACCGTGTTGAGCCGTCCCCGGATCGCCGGTGCCGCGGTGAAGATGCGGGCCTGGTTGGCTATCTGGCCGCTGGTCACCCCGTAGCCGAGGAGGTTGCAGCCGACGGCGAGGACGACGAGCGACCGTCCCGCGGCCCCGAAGAGGACGAAGGCCGCCACCCCCGAGACGACGGAGAGGGTGTTGACCGCGAGCGGGCCCCAGTGGTCGGTGAGGCGTCCCGAGTAGCGGGCGGCGAGTGCGCCCGGAACGCTGCACAGGCCGAAGAGGCCGACCACGGCCGGGCCCAGCCCGATCGGCGGTGCGGTGAGGTGGAAGGCGAGCGTGGACCAGAAGGCGGAGAAGGAGGCGAAGAGCGTCGCGCCCAGCGCGGCCGACAGGCGCAAGGGGGCGTGGTCCACGAGCAACCGGGGGAGCGAGGCCAGCAGCCGCCCGTAGCCGCCGGAGGCCGCGGCCCCGTCGGGCCGCCCGGCCGGCATGTAGCGGGGGAGGACCAGCAGCAGTGCGGCCGTGGCCGCCGCCGCGACCAGGAAGCCGGCCCGCCAGGTGCCCGCGGCCTCCGCGATGAGCCCGGAGGCGGTGCGCGAGAGCAGCGCGCCCATCGTCAGCCCCGTGCCGACCGCCCCGAGGACCCGTCCGGCCTGGCCCGGGGCGGCCATGGACGCGACGGTCGGCATGATCACCTGCGGGAGCACCGTGCTCGCCGACAGGACGAGGGTCGCCATGCCCAGCAGGGCGACGGACGGCGCCGCGGCACCGGCGAGGAGCGCGAGGGCGGTCACCGCCAGCAGGACCCGGGACAGCCGGCGCAGCCGGGCCCGGTCGGCGAGCGGGACGACGGCCACGATGCCCAGCGCGTAGCCGATCTGCCCCGCCGTGGCCACGAGGCCCGCGGCGGAGGCGGAGATGCCGAAGCCCCGGGCGATCTGGTCCAGGAGGGGCTGGGTGAAGTAGATGTTGGCGACCGTGATCGCCGTCGCCGTGGCGAAGACGGGGAGGGTTCCCCGCTTGACGTCCGGCCGGGTTGCTGCGGTGGTCATGGGTCCTCGCGGAGGGTTCGCGGGCGGGAGGGGAGCGGTGGCGGGGCCTGCTCCGGTGGAGGCCCGCGCCGGATGCGCTCCCGGATGATTGACGTCATCCTCACAAACAGGATGATGCGTGTCATCCTGCATGTCAAAGGTCCGCGCGAGGCCCCGGGTGTGGCCTCCGGGGTGTCCCGGTGGGGCGGTGTATGATGTCCGTCATCCACATGGGTCGGCCCGGTCCGACGTACACCCGGGAGGTCAGGCGATGGGTCACTCGCAGGCAGCGAAGGCCGAGTCGCGTGAGAAGGTCCTGCGGATCGCCGCCCGCCGGATCCGCGAGGAGGGCATGGCGCGCCCCGGAGTCGCGGACCTCATGCAGGAGGCCGGGCTCACCCACGGCGGCTTCTACAAGCACTTCACGTCGCGCGACGACCTGATCGGCCAGGCCGCCGCGCTGGCCCTGGCCGACGGCGAGGACAAGATGGCCGCGGCCGCCCGGAGGGACCCCGAGGCGCCCCGTTCGGGCCTCATCGACGCCTACCTCAGCGCCCGCCACCGGGACGCCCCCGGTACCGGCTGCGCCCTGGTGACCCTGGGCGCCGCCGCCGGTCGCGGCGACGAGGCGCTGAAGCAGGCCTACGAGCAGCAGGTCCGCAACTACCTCGAACTCATCGGCGAGGCGGCGCAGGGCGACGACCCCGAAGCCGCCCGGGCCGACGCCATGGTCACCCTCAGCGCCCTCGTCGGCGCGATGCTGATCTCGCGCGCGGTCGCCGACCCCGGGTTCTCCGACGAGATCCTGACCGCGGTCGCCGGACGTCTGAAGGACGCGGACGCGCCCGCGCCGGCACCGGCCGAGGTCTGACCGCACCCCCCACCCCGGCGGCCCGGTGGGAATGAACCCTTTCATCCCCTTGTACGGTGGTGAGGGTACGAGTACCGGGAAGCCGCGAGGGCGGACCATGGCGACACGGATCCCCTCCCTGGTCGGCCGGCAGGCCGAGACCGAGGCGATCGAGGCCCTACTGCGCCCCGTGGACGGCCACGGCGGCGCATTGGTGCTGCGGGGCGAGGTCGGGATCGGCAAGACCACGCTGCTGGCCCTCGCCCAGGTCCGGGCGGCCGAGCAGGGACGGCGGGTGCTCGCCCTGGCCGGTGTGCAGGCCGAGTCCCACCTGCCGTTCGCGGGGCTCCACCAACTGCTGCGCCCGGTGCTCCAGGACACCGGCCGCCTCCCCGGGCAGCAGCGCGAGACGCTGCTGGCCGCGGTCGGCCTGCGCGACGGCGGCAGCCCCGAGCCCTTCCGCATCGCCCTCGCCGTGCTCGACCTCCTCGCGGAGTGCGCCGCCGACCGGCCGCTGCTCCTGCTCGTCGACGACGTCCAGTGGCTCGACCGGTCCACCAGCGACCTGCTCGCCTTCGTCGCCCGCCGGCTGTCCTCGGACCCCGTCGTGCTGCTGGCCGCCGCCACCCAGGGGGAGACGGAGCCGCCGCTGTGGGAAGGGGTCGGGGAACTGACGGTGAGCCGGCTCGACGCCGACCACGCCGCGCGGCTGCTGGACGCCGGCGCTCCGGCGCTCGCCCCCTTCGTCCGCGCACGGCTGCTGGAGGAGGCCGACGGCAACCCGCTGGCCCTGGTCGAACTCCCCCTGGCCGCCGGGGGGCTGGAGTCCGTCGCGGTCATCCCGCGCTGGCTGCCGCTGACCGTCAATCTGCAACGCGCCTTCGAGTCCCGCATCCTGGACCTGCCGGAGACGACCCGCACCCTGCTGCTGGCCGCCGCCCTCGACACCGAGGGGGCCACCGGTGACGTCCTGGCCGCCGCCGCCACCGTGACCGGCGGCCCCGTCACCGTCGACGGCCTCGAACCGGCCGCGGACGCCGGGCTCGTCCGCGCCGACCGGGACACCGTGCGCTTCCGGCATCCCCTGGTACGCTCCGCGATCCACCAGGCCGCCTCCGTCACGCAGCGCAACGCCGTGCACGCCGCGCTCGCCACGGTCCACGCCGCCCGGCCCGACCGCGCCGTGTGGCACCTGGCCGCGTCCACCGTTCCCCCGGACGGGGCCGTCGCCGAGGGCCTGGAACGGTGCGGGGAACGGGCGCTGCGGCGGGGCGCCGTCGTCGCGGCCGTGCACGCCTTCGAGCACGCCGCCGCCTTCGCCGACGCCGGCCGTCAGGCCGACCTCGTGCTGCGCAGCGCGGAGTTGGCCGTCGGCCTCGGCCGCCGCGACCTCGTCCACCGCCTGGTGAGCATCACCGAGCGGCTGGAGCTGACGCCCAAGGACACCGCCCGCCTGCTGTGGATCTCGGAGTCCCTGATCATCTGCGGAGGACGGGAGCCGGTCGCCGTGCGCACGCTGCTCCGCACCGCCGAACGCATGCGCGCCGACGGCGAGACGGCCCTGTCGGTCCGGCTCACGGGTGCCGCCGCCGTCCACCTCTACCGCGGCAACGAGGAGTCCGCGCTGCACGAGGAGGTCCTGCGCGCCGCCGACCGGCTGGCCGCGGAACGGGACGGCCGCTGCGACACGGCGTGCGCCGCCATGCTGCTGATAGCCGCGCACGCCGCGCCCGTCGAGCGCGCCGCCGCGGTGCTGGACGCCGCCCGTGCCGTTGCCGACCGGACGGACGACTCCGCGGCGCTGCACACCACGGCCCGCGCGCTGTGGTGCGTCGGGGCGCCGGAACGCGCGGACCCCTTCCTCACCGCCGCCGTCGAACGCCTCCGCCACCAGGGGCGGCTGGCGTCGCTCGCGGAGGCGCTGGCCCTGCGCGCCTCGGGACGCGCGGCCACGGGCCGCTGCGATCCGGCACGCCTGGACGCGGACGAGGCGCGCAGGCTCGCCCGGGAGACCGGCCAGCCCGAATGGGAGGCCACCGCGCTCACCGTGCTCGGCTGCGTCGCCGCCCTGCGCGACGACGCGGCGACCGCCCACCGGCTGATCGGGCAGGCCCGGACGATCGCCGTCCGCCTGAACTCGCCCCTCCTGCACGCGACGGTGCGCATGGCCCGCGGCACGGCGCTGTCCTGTAGTGGTGAACACGCCGAGGCCTACGCCCAGTTGCGGTGGCTGGCCGACCCCGCCGACGCCGGGCACCATGTGATGACGGCCCTGTGGACGGTGGGCGACCTCGCCGAGGCCGCCGCCCACTGCGGCGAGAAGGACGAAGCGCGAGCGGTGCTGGAACGTCTCGCACCGCTGGCCGGCCGGACGCCCGCGGCCCGCGTGCGGCTGGCCGCCCGTCACGCCCGGGCGGTGCTGGCCCACGGGGACGAGGGCGAGGCCGCCTTCGCCTCCGCCCTGGACGCCGACCTCGCGGGCTGGTCCCTGGAACGGGCGCGTCTGCGGCTCGCGTACGGCGAGTGGCTGCGCAGGCAGCGCCGCGTGCTGGAGTCCCGGGCCCCGCTGAGGGCCGCCCGGGACGCCTTCGACGACCTGGGCGCGGCGGCGTGGAGCCGGCGGGCGCGGCAGGAGCTGGAGGCCACCGGCGAGACCACCCGGCAGCGCTCGCCCCGCGCCGCCGACCGGCTCACCCCGCAGGAACTGCAGATCGCGATGCTGGCCGCCGAAGGGCTGTCCAACAAGGAGATCGGCGCGCGGCTCTACGTCTCCCACCGCACCGTCAGCACCCACATGTCGCGGATCTTCCCCAAGCTCGGCGTCACCTCACGCAGCCAGCTGGCCCGCTTCTTCCCCCCGGGGTCCTGAGCGCCGGGGTCCTGAGCGCCGGGGACTCCGAGCCACCGGGGCCGAACCCGGCGGCCGCACGGATCACGCGGCGGCACGTTCCGCCGCGCCGCCGGCACCGTCCTCCGTCTCGCCCCTGATGAGGTCGGCCGCCCGTTCTGCGACGGCCAGCACGGTCGCGTTCGGGTGCGCCGACACCGGGGACGGCATCACGGAGGCGTCAGCGACCCGCAGCCCCGACACACCGTTCACCCGGAGCTCCGGATCGACGACGGCGTGGTCGTCGGACCCCATGCGGCAGGTGCCGCCCGGGTGGAAGAAGCTGCCGACGCTGCGCCGCACGTAGTCCTCCAGGAGCCCGTGGCTGAAGGCGGTCGGCCCCGGCAGGACCTCCTCCTTGCGCCACACGTTCAGCACCTGCTCGCTGCCGATCTCCTGGGCCATGCGCACCCCCCTGATCAGGCGCTCGACGTCGGAACGCGAGGAGAGGAAGTTCGGGTCGACCAGCGGCGCGCTGCGGGGGTCCGCCCCGGCCAGGCGGACCGAGCCGCGGCTGCGCGGCGTCATCAGGCCCACCACGAAGCTGTAGCCGTTCTCCGCGCCCCCCAGCGTCGGCGGCACATAGGGCGCGCACAGGAACAGCAGCTGGATGTCGGGGGCGGTGTCCGCGTGCGTGCTGCACAGCGCGGCGGCGGCGTCGAACGCGGGCCCCGTCGGGGCGGGTACCTCGCGGGAGGCGGAGAAGTTGACGACGGTGACCGGATGGTCGTGCAGATTGCCGCCGACCTCGCGGAGGTCCGCCTCGACGCCGATGCCGTGCGTCCGCAGTTCGTCGGCGGGGCCGATCCCCGACAGCATGAGCAGGTGCGGTGAACCGACCGCACCGGCGGCGAGGACGACCTCGCGCTCCGCCCCCGCCCGTTCGACGACGCCGTCGCGGCGGTACTCCACGCCCGTGCACTGCCCGTGGTGCACCAGCAGCCGGTGCACCTGCGCCCCGGTGACCACGGTCAGGCCCGGCCGGTGCAGCACCGGCCGCAGATAGGCGTCGGCGGCGCTCTGCAGGGCCCCGTCGACGATGTTCAGGTCCACCCAGCCGCCGCCCTGCTGGTGACGGCCGTTGAGGTCGGTGCTGATGGGGTGCCCCGCCGCCTGGACGGCGCTCAGGCACGCCGGGGACAGCGGGTGGACCCGGTGCGGAGGCGCCACCCGCATGGGCCCCTCGGTGCCGCGGAACGCCGGGTCACGGCCCGCCGCCCGCTCGCTGCGCCGCAGATAGGGCAGCAGGGTGTCGAAGTTCCAGCCGGTCGCGCCCGCCCGCTCCCACGCGTCGTAGCCGGTCCGGTGCCCCCGCAGGTGGACCATGGCGTTGATGGTGCTCGATCCGCCGAGCGCCTTCCCGCGCGGGTACGGCAGCACGGCACGGCCCGCCCCGCGCTGCGCCACCGTCCGGTCGCCCCAGTCCATGCCGCTGCCGACCGAGCGCGTCCACCACGCGGACGAGCCCGCCGCGGCCCGGGCCGGCCCCGCCTCCAGCAGCAGCACCCGGAACCGTCCGTCCTCCGAGAGACGCGCGGCGAGCACGCACCCCGCGCTCCCGCCACCGACGACGATGTAGTCGTAAGCCGTCATCGCAGACCTCCGTGTCGACGCGTCCGCGGTCGCCCGGTCCCCGGCCGCGGACACAGCAAAAACTAGGGCGAAACCCGCCGAAAGGCGTCCGTCAAGCTACGTAACGGCGCTCCGCGGGGCGCCCCGCCATCCGTACCGCCGTACGTCATCGGCGCACGCTTCGCGCCCCGCCATGGGCCCTGGCCGCAGGGATCTGCCGGTTACATCCCCTGTGCCCGGTGTGCGTACGATGGGAGGGGTTCAGGACGGGGGCCACCCGGCCCGGGCGCGGTCGCCGGAACACCGGCTCCGCGGGCGGGCGGCGAGGAGCACAGGGTGACGGTTCAGGACAGGGATCGGCTCGGTCACCGGATGCTGGCGGGCCTGCTGGCCGACAGCCACCTGATGCCCCTGGAGCAGCTGCCGGCCAAGGTGGCCGAGCACGCGCTGCCGGCCGGCCTCGACCACGTGACGATCTACCTCGCCGACCTCCAGCGCCGTGTACTGCGCAATCTCGCCGAGGACGGCGCGGACGAGTGCCGGCGCAACCACAGCGCCGAGCTGAGGATCGAGGGCACGGTGCCCGGCCGCGCCTTCCAGTACGGCAGGCTGCTCCCCGCCGTCTCCTCCTGCCCCGGCAAGTGCCGCTGGTGGGCGCCGCTGCTGGGCGGTTCGGAACGGCTGGGCCTGCTTCGCGTGACGACCGAGGGCGACGACCTGCGTACCCGCGAGAACGTGCAGTCGCTGGCCGACGCGGTGGCCCTCATCGTCACCGCCAAGCGCGACTACAGCGACGTGTACGCCCGCACGGTGCGCACCGAGGCGATGAACGTGGCCGCCGAGATGCAGTGGCGCCTGCTGCCGCCGCGCTCGTACTCGGACGGCCGGGTGGTCATCTCCGCGGCGCTGGAACCCGCCTACCGGGTCGGGGGCGACGCCTTCGACTACGCGCTCGACGGGCCGGTGGTCCACCTGTCGATCTTCGACGCGATGGGGCACGACACCGCGGCCGGACTGACCGCGAGCCTCGCCATGGGCGCCAGCCGCAACGCGCGCCGCCGCAAGGCGGACCTGGTCGAGATCACCGAGGAGATCGAGCGGGCGGTGGTCGAGCAGTTCGAGGGGACGCGCTACGCCACCGGCGTCGTCGCCCGCCTCGACACGGGGACCGGCCTCTTCGAATGGGTCAACCGCGGCCACCACCCGCCGATCCTCATCCGCGGCGGCCGCTGGGTCGCCGAACTCGCCTGCTCGCCCGGCGACCCCATGGGGCTGGGACTGGGCGTGGCACCGCAGGTGTGCCGTGAGCAACTGGAGCCGGGCGACCGCCTGGTGATGTACACCGACGGCATCCCGGAGGCGCGTACCGTCACCGGCGGGGAGTTCGGCCTCACCGGGTTCCTCGACTTCCTCATCCGCCACCACGCCGACCGGCTGCCGCTGCCCGAGACCCTGTGCCGGCTGATGCGCCGGGTGTCGGACCACCAGGTGGGCGAGTTCCAGGACGACGCGACGGTGCTGTTCTGCGCATGGCTGGGGTGCTCCCCGGACAGCACCGAACGCGCGGCGGCCGTCGCCGGGGTGCCGCTGCCGCAGCGCGCGACGGACGGAGCCCCGCCCCCGGTGCCCGCGATCGGCGGTGAACTCCCCGGCGCGGCCGACGCCATGGCGCCGGACCGGCACTCCTGAGCGGGCACCCGGGTGAACCGCCGTTTCGCCCACCCCGCCCCTGGGGCAGGAGCCCCGACCGGGACGGCGTCGCCGCAACCCGTGGCGGAGGGAGACTCCGATGACCGGCGGTTCCATGAAGGCGGTCGGCTGGGCGAGGTCCTTCCCGGCGGCGGGCGGGGCGCGCGCCGGCCGGCACTGGACACGTGAGCACCTGGCCACCCTCGACTGGACGGCGCACGCCCCCGGCACGGTCGACGACGTGCTGCTCACGGTGTCGGAACTGGTGACCAACGCCCACGTCCACGCGCACAGCGCCGCCGACCTCGTCCTCACCTGGGACGGCAGCCGCCTGCACGTGAGCGTCCACGACGCCGACCACCAGGTGCCCGTCGTGCGGTTCCCCGAGTGGACCGCCACCGGTGGGCGCGGACTGGCGCTGGTGAACGCCGTCGCGGACCACTTCCACGCCCGGACCCGGACGAACGGCAAGACGATCACGGCCTGCTTCACCCCGCCGGGCGGCGACCTCGCCGAGCCTTCACGAAATCTTCCCCGTCACCCCGGCCCGGACCGCCCGTCCCGGGGCAAGCGCAGGGCAACGACATGCTGCTGAACGGCAACAGGGCCGGACGGCGACGCGGCCGAACCGGGCCCACGAGGGGGCGTCCATGCGAGCACTCACCGAGCACCTGTCCCTGCGGCTGATCACCGGGACCCGGCGGTTCCTCGATCTGTCGGCGGACTGCGAGTACCGGGCCGACGACCCCTACACCGTCCGGATGCGCTTCGGCCGGGGCGGTGCCGACGAGGCGGAGTGGGTGCTCTCCCGTGACCTGCTGCTGGCCGGGCTCGCGGCCTCCGCCGGGGACGGCGACGTCCACGTCGAACCCGGCGACCACGCCCACACCCTGATCACCCTCGCCGGCCCCGGCGGCACGGCCGTCCTGCAGGTCGCCACGGGCGAGCTCGCCGGTTTCCTGGCCGCGACCGCACGACTCGTCCCGCTGGGCACCGAGGGCACCCGCATCGACTGGGACGCCTGCATCGCCGGGCTGCTGTCGGCCTGAGCCGCCTCTGCCGCCTCGGCCACCCCTCAGGGCGCGGGCACGCCCATCGGGTTCGGGTACGGCAGCGCCACCGCGCAGGCCCGCGCCACGGCGGACAGCACCGTGGCGAGCCGTTCGACGGCCTCCGGGGCCGACGCCTCCCACGGCCGCCCGGCGGCGCGGTCGGTGGCCTCCTCCAGTTCCCGGTGCGCCTCCCGCCCCGCGACCGTCGCGGACCCGTCCGCGCCGAGCAGGCCGCGGGCGGCGAGGCGGGCCGCCGCGGCGTCCCACTCCCCGTCGGTCCACCCGCGGTGCGGCTGCAGTTCCGTACGCGGCAGGTCGATGCCCGTGCGCAGCACCAGCGCCTCGCACCCGTCCAGGCCCGCGGCGACGAGCGCCGCGACATGGCCGTCGCCGCGGTGCTCGCGCAGCAGGGTGGCCTGGTGCCACAGGGCGTCGACCGGGTCGCCGGGGGAGGGGAGCGCCAGGTTCGCGGCGGCGAGCACGCGGCCCGCGATGTCGAGTCCGCCGGTCACCGGACGCAGCAGCTCCACCGCCTCCGCCACCGCGGCCTCCCGCCCCGCCAGCAGCCGCCGCAGCGCGGCGCCCGCCCCGCGCCGCCGCGCCTCCAGGGCGCGCTCGGGCGGCGCGAGAGCCCAGACGCCGGGCAGTGCGCGGGCCACCATGCCGGGCGCGAAGCCGAAGAAGGCGGCCACGACGGGCTCCGGGCCGACCGGGCCGAGGGGCGCCGCGCGACCTGCGAAGTACCCGCGCCAGTAGCCGCGCAGCCCCGCCTCCTCGTACGCGGCGCGCGCCTCGGGCGCGAAATAGGTGACGGCGTGCACCGGTTCGGCGAGCCGCCAGACGCGCCGGGCGGTGGCGGCGGCCTCCGCCGGCGTGAGGGTCGCGCTCATCGCCGGCCACCTCCCTGCGGCACGTCGGCGACCAGGTCGCCGGAGAGGTCCGTCCTGGCCTCGATCGCCCGCAGGACGGCCACCATGTCCGCACGTCCGCCGCCCTGTTCCACGGTCTCGCCGAAGAGGGCGTGGCAGACGTCCAGCAGCGGCGAGGCCAGGCCGGACGCCCGGGCCGCCTCGGCGATGAGGCGGTTGTTGTGCAGCACGTCCGCCGCGGCGGCCTGCGCGGAGAAGTCGCGCTCCCGCAGTTTCGGTGCCTTCATCCGCGACACCGCGCTGGCCATCGGCCCGGCGTCCAGGACGTCGAGGAACTGCCCGGTGTCCAGGCCCTGCCGTTCCGCGAAGTGGAAGGCCTCGGTGAGCCCGGTGACCATCGTGATCAGGAAGAGGTTCACCGAGAGCTTCATCAGCAGCGCCCCGGGCACGGGACCGCAGACGAACGACTCCCGGCACACCGGGGCGAGCAGCGGCCGCACCTCCTCCACCGCCTCCGGGTCACCGGCGAGCATCGTGACGAGCTGCCCCGCCTCCGCGGGCTTGCGGGAGCCGGAGACCGGAGCCTCGACGTAGCGGCCGCCCGCCGCGCGCACGGCGGCCTCCAGGCCGTGCGAGTACGCGGGCGAGGTGGTCCCCATGTGCACGACGACGTGCCCGGCGACCCGGGCCGCGAAGTCCGGGGTGCCGCGGCCCAGGACGGCGTCGACGGCGGCGCCGTCGGCGAGCATCAGGACCACCACGCGGGCCCGGTCGAACACCGCACCGGGCCCGTCGGCCACCTCGGCCCCGGCCGCGCGCAGCGGGGCGCACCGGGCGGCCGTACGGTTCCAGACCACGAGCCGCGTCCCCGAGCCGGCCAGCCGGAGCGCCATGGGCTGCCCCATGATCCCCAGGCCGATGAAACCCACGTCCGTCACTGCCCACCGCCGTCCCCGGCCCGTCCGGCCGATCGACCCGCGCGTTATGACGGCTGTCATAAGCGCTATGACAGCGGTCATAATAGACCCGTGGCGCCGGCCGCCGGCCCCCGTTGCGCGACGCGCGTCGCTAGGCTGACGCGCACCGGGCACGGCCGCCACCCCGGGCGCGGGCGGACGGAAGGGCAGAGGGCGGGAGGTCGGCGAATGACCGGTTCGGAGCGGGGTCCGCGCGAGCGCATGGTCTTCAGCGCCGCGCAGCTCATCCGTCGCGGCGGCGTCACGGCGACCGGCATGCGCGACGTCGCCACCCACGCGGGGGCGCCCCGGGGTTCGCTGCAGTACTACTTCCCCGGCGGCAAGGAGCAGTTGGTCAACGAGGCCGTCGGCTGGGCCGGCCGCTACGCCGGCAACCGCGTGGCCCGCTTCCTCGCCGCCCTGCCCGAGCCCACCCCCGCCGGGCTGTTCGCCGCCATGGTCGGCCAGTGGACGGACGAGTTCCTGAGCTCCGGCTACGACGCCGGCTGCCCGGTCGCCGCGGCCACCGTGGACTGCGCCGGGACCTCCGACGCCACTCGTTCCGCGGCGGCCGCCGCCTTCGCGACCTGGACCGGGCCCGTCGCCGGGGCGCTGGAGGGGATGGGCGTGCCGGCCGCGCGGGCACCGTCGCTGGCGACGCTGATGATCAGCGCCATCGAGGGTGCCGTCGTCATCGCCAGGGCGGAACGTGACGTTCGCGCCCTCACCGCCGTCGCCCGCGAACTCGGCCCGCTGCTGGACGCCTCCGTCGCACCGCGCGGCTGAACCGGCGGGCCGCCGGCCCGTGGCGTGGCGGCAGCCGTCAGGCGTCGACCGCGCGGGTGGTCCCGGCCCAGGCGTCCAGTTCGGCCAGGCGCGCGCTGAGGGCGTTGCGCATCGCGTCCGCGCCGGCGACGCCGAGGGCCAGCCGCAGCGGCGGGCTGTCGCTCGCGGCGGCCGTCCGGATGCCCGCCGCGATGCGTGCCGGTGACGCGAAGGCCGACGCGGGCTGCGCGCCGATGGCCTTCTGGACCTCGCGGACGGTGGGGTCGTAGTCGGGGATGGCGGCCGCGACGTCCAGGTTGCCGAGGAACCCGGTGGCGGTGGGCCCGGGCTGGACCATGGTGACCTTGATGCCGAGCGGGGCCAGCTCGTCGGCGAGGGCGTCCGAGAGGCCCTCGACGGCGTACTTGGTCGCCGCCAGGAGCCCGACGCCGGAGTGCGCGCTCTGCCCGTAGAGCGAGGAGCCCTGGAAGACGTGGCCGGACCGCTGGGCGCGGAGCACCGGCAGGGCCGCCCGGAGCACGTTGAGCACGCCGAAGACGTTCGTGTCGAAGATGGCGCGGGCCTGTTCGTCGGTGGCCTCCTCGACCGCCCCGAAGAGGCCGTAGCCCGCGTTGTTGGAGACCACGTCGATGCCGCCGAAGCGGTCCACCGCCTGCGCGACGGCCGCCGCCACGGCCGCCTGGTCGCGCACGTCGGTGTCGATCAGCAGCAACCGGTCCGGGTGCGCCGCCCGCAGCTCGGCCAGCGACGCGGTACTGCGGGCCAGCGCGGCGACGTTCTCCCCGGCGTCGAGCGCCTGGGCGGCCAGTTCGCGGCCGATCCCCGACGTCGCCCCGGTGATCAGCCAGGTACGGGCCCGGGTCTGGGGTGACTCTGTCATGTTTACGACCGTAATACCCCCCTCCGCCTTCCTCGACCCCACCGCCCCGGCCCGCGCGCGGCACCGGCCGCTGTCAGAGGGGCGTGGGAGGCTGGTGGGCATGTGCGGCCGTTACGTCTCCACCCGACGCCCCGAGGACTTGGTGCAGCAGTTCCGGGTCACCGAATGGAACCCGGAAGCCCTCGTGGCGCCGAGCTGGAACGTCGCCCCGACGGACAGCGTCTGGTCGGTCCTGGAAGGCGTCGACCGGGAGACCGGCGCGCTGGAGCGGCGGTTGCTGCCGCTGCGGTGGGGGCTGGTCCCGTCCTGGGCCAAGGATCCCGCGGTCGGGTCCAGGATGATCAACGCCCGGATGGAGACGGTCCACGAGAAGCCGGCCTACCGCCGGGCGTTCAGCCGCCGCCGCTGCCTGCTGCCGGCCGACGGCTTCTACGAGTGGGTCCCCGTCCCGGCCACCGACGAGCGCAAGGCCTACAAGCAGCCCTACTTCATCGGCCCCGAGCAGCAGGGCCAGGGGATGGCCTTCGCGGGGTTGTACGAGTGGTGGCGGAACAAGGAGGTCGCCGGCGACGACGACCCGGGCGCCTGGCTGGCCACGTGCACGATCATCACCACCGAGGCCACGGATGCCGCCGGCCGGGTCCACCCCCGGATGCCGCTGACCATCGCGGCCGCCGACTACGACGCCTGGCTCGACCCCGAGCACCAGGACCCGGAGGAACTGCGCGCGCTCCTGACCGCGCCGGCCGACGGTCACCTGGCCGTCCGCCCCGTCGGCACGGCGGTGAACAGCGTCCGGAACAACGGCCCGCACCTGCTGGACGCGCCCGCCTGACCCGGGCCGCCTCCGGCACGGCCCCGGAGGCCGTGCGGCCGGTCTCGGCGCGCCGTGACCTCGCCGCGACGTTACGGTTTGAGCAACGGCGTACTCGGCCCGGCCCGAGTGCGGGCAAGCCCGAAACCCTGCGTTCCCACCGGAGCGAGGAGGCCTCAGGATCATGCCCTACGCAACAGCCAAGGACGGGACCCGGATCTTCTTCAAGGACTGGGGGACCGGCCGGCCCGTCGTGTTCTCCCACGGGTGGCCGCTGACCGCGGACGCCTGGGACCCGCAGATGCAGTTGATGGTGGACCACGGTTTCCGTGGCGTCGCCCACGACCGCCGCGGCGGCGGGCGGTCCGACCAGCCGTGGGACGGCAACGACCTCGACACCTACGCCGACGACCTGGCGGCCGTGATCGAGGAACTCGACCTGCGCGACATCATCCTCGTCGGCCACTCGACCGGCGGCGGGGAGGTCACGCGCTACATGGGGCGGCACGGCACCGGCCGGGTCGCCAAGGCGGTGCTGGTGGGCGCGATCCCGCCGCTGATGCTGAAGACGGACGCCAACCCCGAGGGCCTGCCGATGGAGGTCTTCGACGAGATCCGCGAGGGCGTGGCCATCGACAGGTCCCAGTACTACCGGGACCTCAGCGCCCCGTTCTACGGCGCGAACCGCGACGGCTCGACCGTCAGCCAGGGGACCCGCGACGAGTTCTGGCTGTGGAGCATGTCGGTGGGCATCAAGGGCGCCTACGACTGCGTCAAGGCGTTCTCCGAGACGGACACGACCGAGGACCTCAAGAAGATCGACGTCCCGACACTGATCATCCACGGTGACGACGACCAGATCGTGCCCATCGTGGCCGCCGGCGCCAAGAGCTCGAAGATCGTCAAGGGAGCGGTCTACAAGGTGTACGAGGGGGCCCCGCACGGGCTGGCGATGGTGCCGAAGTTCGCCGAGCGCTTCAACGCCGACCTGCTGGAGTTCGCGGGCGGCTGAGCCGGCGGCGTACCCGCTCCCGGCGCACGGAGCCGTGGGGCGGGGCCGGGCCACGGTGTCACACGACCGGGGGGTCATCCGGTCATGAACTACCGGAAGCGCCCCCCGGCTCCCGCCCCGGCGTCGTCGTCGTGGCCGGGTCCGGGTGGCGCGGTAGACCCAGCCCCCGACCGTCCCAGAGGTACCCGATGACCCTCCGGCTCGACTCCGCCGCCCAGAACCTCCTCTTCCGCGAGGCGCGCACCGCCAACGCCTTCACCGGGGAGCCGGTGACCGACGAACAGGTCCAGGCCGTGTACGACCTGGTCAAGTACGCCCCCACCGCCTACAACCAGCAGCCGCTGCGCATCGTGCTGGTGCGTTCCCCCGAGGCCCGCGAGCGCCTGGTGCGCCACATGAACGAGGGCAACCGGGCGAAGACCGCCGCGGCGCCGCTGGTCGCGGTCCTGGCCGCCGACAACGAGTTCCACGAGGAGCTGCCCGCCCAGTTCCCGGCCTTCCCGCAGGCCAAGGAGGTGCTCTTCGCCGAGCGCCCGGTGCGCGAGGCGTCGGCGGCCTTCAACGCCGCGTTGCAGGTCGGCTACTTCATCCTCGGCGTGCGGGCGGCGGGACTGGCCGCCGGCCCGATGACCGGCTTCGACGCGGACGCGGTCGACAAGGAGTTCTTCCCCGACGGCGACCACTCCGTGCTGGCCGTGGTCAACATCGGCGAGCCGGGCGAGAACGCCTGGCGCGAGCGCGGCCCGCGCCTGCCGTACGACGAGGTCGTCACCACCGTCTGACGTCGGCCGTCGCTCCGGGCGGGACCAGCCGCCCCCCGAGCGCGACCGGCCGTCACCCCGGTACGCGACCGGCCGTCACCCCGAGCGCGACCGGTCGCGCCCCGGGCGGCGCCGGTCGCCCGGCGCGCGGCCCGGCCGGTCCGCACGGGCCGAGGGCACCGGCGGCCGTCCCGCACGCGTGTCCCCGCCGGGCGCCCCGCGGCCGCGACGGCGGCGCCGTACGCGCTCGCCGCGGGCCACGAGGCGCAGCCTGGCCAGTACGGCGAAGCGTTCCTGCTGCGCCCGGGCGGCCTCGTCCAGCTCCTCCATCAGCCGGTGCGAACGGTGCTCCAGCGCCAGCTCGTCGAGGATGCGGTCCACCTCGGCGAGCAGCGAGCCGTGCAGCTGCCACGCCCCCGGGTGCTCCCGCACCCGGTCGAGCAGCATGTCGGCGACCTTCTCCCGGCTCGCGCGGGCCGCCGTCAGCTCCGCGGCCAGCCGGGCCTCGGCCTCCTCGGCGTTGCTGCTGACCTGCGTCGTGACCAGGACGGCGAAGCTGACGAGCGCCCCTCCGAGATGCCCGAAGAGCTCCTCCAGGGCGACCGCCACGTCGCGGTCGAACAAGGGCTCGCCGGCGCCGCGCCGCTTGGCGAGGTCGGTCAGCGACCGCGCCATGACCCGCAGTACGACGACGCAGATCTCCAGGGTGTCCAGACCGGTCCTCAGCACCACCCGCGACAACAGGCCCTCCTTGACGCGGGGATTGAGCCGCAGGCTGTCCTCGGCCCGGCGCAGCGCGGTGTCGACCTCGGCCACGTCCTGGTCGAGCCGGCGCGCCTCGTGCAGCCGTGCCGCGGCCCGTTCCACCGTGGCGGGGGAGCCCAGTTCCTCCGCGCAGCACAGCAGGAGGTGACGCATGCGGCGGGCCAGGTCCTCGAGGGACGCCCCGGCGGTCCCCACCCACACCGGCGGCGCGAACAGGACGTTGAGCAGAAGTCCCACCCCGGCCCCGATCAGGGTCTCCAGCACGCGGTCCCAGGCCTGCACCGTCAACTGGCTCACCCCGAGCACCAGCATGGCGCTGATCGCCACCTCGTTGACGAACTCGTCGACCCGCACGAACTGCCCGATGACCAGCGCCGCGAGGATGATCAGCCCCAGGCTCCACCAGGTCAGCCCCACCAGCGCGCTGAACCCGACGGCGATCAGCACCCCGACCACCACGGAGTTCACCCGGCGGATGCCCGTGGTGAGCGTCGAGTAGAGCGTCACCTGCACGACCAGCAGGGCGGTGAGCGGCGCCGTCAGCGGGGCAGACTCGCTACTGACGTGCACGGCGATCACGTACGAGATGGTCGCGGCGACGGTCGCCCGCGCGGTCAGGGTGACGACCGGGTCCCGGCTGCGGCCGGCCAACCAGGTCACGGCATCACGTATAGGCATCTTCTGCCTTTTCCCGAACAAACACCGCGTACACCTGTGAACATCACGCCCGGTGCGCGGAGCCGGTGGCTACGCCGCGGAGGTGTCCAGCGGCTCCGCGGCCAGCAGCGCGGCGAGTTCGGCGCGGTGCAGGCCGGCTATCGGGGCCACCAGGTCCGGGTGGCGGAGGAGGACGGACGCCGCGCGGTCGTGGGCGCCGGGGGAGGTGAGCCGGAGGGCGTCGCCCGCCAGGGAGGGGCCGTGCTCGGTGGCCGCCACGGCCGCCACGGCGGAGGCGGCCAGGGCCGGGTCGGACAGCAGGCAGGCCGCCCAGCTCACGACGACCTCGTCCACCCAGGTCCGCCAGCCGGTGCCGGCCTCCCCCACGGCCTCGTGGTCGCCGCCGGCGCCGGAGACCCGGTCCAGCCGGTCGGCGCCGCCGGGCGCGAGCAGCCCGAGCAGGGCGGCGTCCAGTGCGGTCGGGTAGCGCAGGGCGGCGGCGACCGTGGCGGCCTGGCGGGCCTGGGCCTCGGCCAGCGCACGGCTGAGCGCTCCGCCGGTCGCCGGGTGGGCGGACAGCAGCCACCGGGTGGCCGCGGCGATGACCGACGAGAACTCACTGTGCATGCCGGGCGGACCGTCCTCCGTGCGCGTGGATGCCGCGCCCGTCCGGTGCGCGGCGCGCCCAGCGTACGCAAAACCTCGCTTTCGCGACATGAGCCGCATCACGCCCGCGACCCGCGAGGACCCGGCGCAGGGTCCCGGAAGGGACGGGAACCCTGCGCCGCCGCACGTGTGCGGCCGGAGGTCAGGACCGGCCGCGGCCGCTCACGAAGTCGCGGGCGCGGTCGACGAGGCCCGCACCCGGGGCGAGGATCTTGTTGGCGGGAGGGGTGTCCGGCGCGGCGGGGTGCGGGCGGGTGGGGGCGAGGGACTTGGCGCGGCGTACCTTGTCGCCGAGGTCGTCGAGCGCCTCGGGGGTGCACGCGTCACCGAGCAGGGGGAACAGCCTGCCCTCCTCGTCCTGGACGTGCGCGGTCACCTCGTCCATCAGCCGCATCAGCAGGGGGTGGAACCGGCCGTCGTTCGGCGGCAGCTGTTCCAGTTCCTTCAGCAGTTCCTCGATCCTGGCGTGGTCCGCGATCTCCTTGTCCGCGATGCGGTCCCCGCCCTCGACGTGCTCGCGGACGGCCGGGTAGAGGTACTGCTCCTCCGCCACCGAGTGCCGCACCAGCTCGATGGTCACCTCGTCCACCAGCTCCCGCAGCGCCGGGTCGCCGGTCGACATCGACTGCATGCGGTCGAAGACCTCCTCGACCTCGCGGTGGTCGGCCAGCAGCTCAGCGATCACGTTTCCGCCGTGTCCCATTCCCTCACGCCTTTCGGTGCGGCAGTACGGCCCGGGCGTGCGCCGGGGCCGAACCCCATGCATTCCACCGTGCCGGTGCCGAGCCCACCGGGCGGGGCGGGTCACCACCCGCCCGGCGGCACCTGTTCAGGGACGTGCGCAGGGCCGGCGGCGCGGGTCCGCGCGGGCGATCAGAAGGGCCACGTCGTCGTGGTCGTCCGTGCCGCGCAGCTCGCGCAGCAGCCGGTCGCAGGTCTCCTCCACCGAGGGGTCCGCGGTGCCGAGCAGCTCCACGAGCAGGGCGAGGCGCTCGTCGATCGGGTCGTCGCGGGTCTCCACCAGCCCGTCGGTGTACAGCACCAGACGGTCGCCGGGCGCCAGCGTGACGTCCGTGCTCTCGAACGGGACGCCGCCGACCCCCAGCGGCGTCCCCGTGGGCAGGTCGAGCAGCTCCGGTGAGCCGTCGCCGTGCACCAGGACCGGGGGCAGGTGCCCGGCGGTCGCCAGCCGGCACTTGGCGCTGCGCGCGTCGTACAGGGCGTACACGCAGGTCGCGATGTACGGGTCGAGGCCGCGCGTGATCTTGTCGAGGTGGCCCAGCACCCTGGCGGGGTCCAGGTCCAGCTCGGCCAGTGTGGAGGTGGCGGTGCGCAGCCGCCCCATGGTGGTGGCGGCGTCGATGCCGCTGCCCATGACGTCGCCGACGACGAGCGCGGTCCGGTCGTCGTCGAGCGGGATGACGTCGTACCAGTCGCCGCCCACCTTGCTCGTGGCCTGCGCGGGGCGGTAGCGGGCGGCGACCTCCAGGCCGGGGTGGAAGGGTTGCGGCTGCGGGAGGAGGCTGCGCTGCAGGGTCTCGGCGGTGTCGCGCACCTGCTGGTACCAGCGCGCGTTGTCGATGCAGACGGCCGCGCGCGCGGCGAGTTCGCAGGCGAGGGTCAGGTCGTCCTCGTCGAAGGAGGTGTCCGTACGGGCGCGGCTCAGGCCCAGCACGCCCAGCACCTCGCCGCGGGCGATGAGCGGGACCGCCATGCACGAGTGGACACCCGCCTCGGCGAGCAGCCGTGCCGACCCGGGGTCGGGACTGATGCGTTCGAGGTCCTGCCTGCCGGCACGGGCGATCATGTGCGGACGCAGCGTGCGCACGCAACCGGCCGAGAGGTGGTCGGCGTGGTAGGTGACGGCCTCGCCCGGGGCCGGGACGGCCCGGGTCGCGTCCGTCGGGTAGGCGCTCCGGACCGCGAGGGAGCGGAACACCGGCGGGTCCCGGTGCGGGGCGGTGCCGCGCCGGTCCAGGACGGCGTCGAGGATGTCGACCGCCGCGAGGTCCGCCAGGTCGGGCACGACGACCTCGACGAGTTCCCGCACCGTCCGCTCCACCTCCAGGGCGGTGCCGATCCGGGCGGAACCCTCGGCGATCATCGCCAGCCGGCGCCGGGCGCGGTCGGCTTCCGCGGCAGCGCGGTGCCGGTCGGTGATGTCGACGACGACCTCGGCGACGCCCAGCACGTGCCCGCGGTGGTCCTCCAGCCGGTACAGCGACACCGCCCACGCGTGCTCCTCGCGCGGCCCCGACGGCGCGTGGCCGACGATGTAGCGGTCGACCATCGGTACGCCCGACGCCAGCACCTGCCGCATCTCGGCCTCCACCGCCCGGAACTCGGGCCCGGGCAGGACGCCGCGGAAGGTGCGGCCGAGGTGGTCCCGGACCGGGATGCCGTGGAACCGCGCGAGCGCGGGGTTCAGGGAGAGGTACCGCAACCCGGTGTCCAGCACCGCGATGCCGATCGGCGACTGCGAGATCAGTCGGGTGGACAGGGCGACCTCCTGCTCCACCTCGCGCATGGTGGAGCGGTCGGTGGCGAGGCCGAGGATGTAGTGGTCGCCCAGGCTGTCCATCAGGCGCATGTTGCGGAACTCCACCAGCCGCCGGCTGCCGTCCTTGCGGCGCACCGGGAAGGACCCCGCCCAGCTCTCGCCGGTCTTCATGATCTCGGAGAACAGCCGGTCGACGAGGGTGCGGTGCGCGTCGTGCACCAGCAGGTGGGCGGCGTGGCGGCCGACCGCCTCCTGCGCCGTGTAGCCGAACAGCTCCTCGGCCTGCGGGCTCCACATGTCGACCCGGCCGTCACCCTGCAGGAGCACCGCGGCCACGCCCAGGAGGTCCATCAGTCCGCTCGGGCCCGTGGAGACCCCGTCCTGCCCCTCCGGGCCGGTCGTGCGCCGATCCGCGTCGTCCATGGTGGGGGCCTCTTCCGCCTGCCGTTCCGGCCGGTCGGTCCGCCGTCCCCCGCCGCCCTTGCCGGTGGGATTCCATGGTCCCCCCGCAACCGCGGCGGCGCACCCCTCGCGGCGGCCCGGCACGGGGCCCGCGGCGCGCCCCGTCACGGCACACGTCGGCTTGCGGGGACCGCGAGGAAGACGCACACAATGGTCAGCAGGTGGGGCTTCTGACGCGGCCGGCGGCACCGTCCGTCCTGCGTGCCGGTCCGGGACCAGTGGAGGAAAGCCCTGTGAGCGTTCTACCGCCCTCGCTCGCCCGCCCCGAGGGCCCGCCCGCCGGTCCGCTGTCCGGCCCGGACGGAACGGACGAGGGCAGGCCCCCCGGCCAGGACCCGCCCGGGCGGCGGCGCCGGACCCCGACGGTCGTCGTGGGGGAGCCGCCCCCGCCACCGGGCGAACCGCCGGACGACGGCGGAGGCGGCGGTGGCGGCGACGGCGACGGCGGTGGTCCCGGACGTCCGTGGTGGCGTTCGGTGCCCAAGGTGGCGCTGCTCACCGCGGCCGTGGTGGCCGCGGTGGCCCTCGCCGTGGTGTACACCCGGCCCGGCGGGGTGTCGGGCGGCAAGCCCGGCGAGCTGTTCCTGCAGACCGCGGGCAGCGCGGGACCCGACCCGTTCACGCGGTCGACGGCCGAGGGGACCGCCGCCCCTTCGGAGCCGCCGGCAGTGCCGACCTCGTCGGCCACGGGGGGCACCGTGCGGCAGGTCTACAGCGGCAACACGCCGGGCCTGTACGGCGGCACGCGCGACGTCGCGAGCTGCGACGTGGAGAAGCAGGTCAGCGCCCTGTCCGCGGACCCGTCGAAGAACAAGGCGTTCGCCAGGGTGCTGGGCCTCACGCCGTCCGAGGTGCCGGCCTACCTGCGGGACCTGACCCCGCTCCAGCTCCGCGCCGACACCCGGGTGACCAACCACGGCTACCGCGGCGGCCGGCCCACCGCCTTCCAGTCGGTGCTGCAGGCCGGGACCGCGGTCCTGGTGGACGACCGGGGCCTGCCCCGGGTGCGCTGCGCCTGCGGCAATCCGCTGACCCGGCCGGTCGAGCAGAAGGACGGCGCCGACACCGTCGGCCAGGCGTGGCCCGGCTACCAGCCGTCCAGGACGGTGGTGGTGGCGCCGGCGTCCCGGCCGGTGAAGGAGTTCGTGGTGCGCGACCCCGCCGGCGGCCAGTGGTTCACCCGGGACAGCGGCGACGGCAAGGCCACCGGCGACGAGCGGACGACGGCGCCGCAGAGCGTGCCGTCCGGCAGCCCGCCGGGTTCCCCCGGGGGTTCGGCGGCGGCCTCCGCCACGCCGACGGGGGAACGGGGCGGGACCGCCCCGCAGTCCCCGCCGCCCGGTACGGGCCCCGCCCCGCGCACCCCCGGGCCCGGAACGCCCGCACCTCCGGGAGGGGAGGGTCCCCCGCCCGGCGGTACGGGCCCCGGACAGCCGTCCGGCCCGGCCGCGTCCAGCTGACGCGTGCCGGGCCGGGGGCCGGGACCGGTGCCCCGGTCTCAGTACGTGGTGAAGTCCGCCATCATCGCCATGTCCTCGTGCTCGAGGTTGTGGCAGTGGATCATGAACTTGCCCGTGTAGTCCGTGAAACGGACTGCCACCTCGACGGTCTCGCCCGGGCCCGTCGCCACCGTGTCCTTCCACCCCGCGTCGAACGCCCCCGGCTTCTTGCCGTTGCGGGACAGCACCCGGAACGCGTCGAGGTGCACGTGCACCGAGTGGAAGAACACCGAGGTGAACTTCCAGATCTCGACCGAGCCGAGCTTCACGTTGGCCAGTGAACGGCCCGGCTTGTACGGCAGGTTGTTGATCGTCCAGCCGTCACGCGAGTGCCGGAAGGCGAAGGTGCGGTGCGCCACCGCCTTGCTGGGGTCGAGCACGGTCGCCGGGTGGCGCGACAGCCGGTTGGGGATGTGGCTGTCGTCGTGCGGCTTCCGGGACGACGGCGAGACGTCGAAGCGCATGACCTGCGCGGTGCTGCCGCTGCCGTAGCGGTTGACCAGGCGCACCTTGGTGCCGGGCCGGTAGCGGGCGAAGTCCACGACGATGTCGAAGCGTTCGGCGGGGGCGATGCGCAGGCTGTCGTGCGCCAGCGGGCGGCCCAGCAGTCCGCCGTCGCTGCCGATCTGCAGCAGGCCCTTGCCGCCGGGCGGCGGGGGGTCCAGCTCCAGGCGGAAGTCCCGGACGTTGCAGCCGTTGAGGAACCGCAGCCGGTAGCGCTGCCGCTTGACCCGGTGCACCGGCCACGGGGCGCCGTTGACCAGGATGACGTCGCCCATCATGCCGAAGTGGTGCGCGTGCACGACGCCCGGCTTGTGCATGCCCGAGTCGACCGCGGGGTAGAGCAGCGACCCGTTCTCGCCGAACGCCCGGTCGGCGAGCAGCAGCGGGATGTCGCGGGAGCCGCGCGGCAGGTCGAGCGCGTCCTCCTCGTCGTCCGTCAGCAGGTGGAACCCGGCCAGGCCGCGGTACACCGCCGGGCCCGTGTAGCCCATGCGGTGGTCGTGGTACCAGAGCGTCGCGGCGCGCTGCAGCATCGGGTAGGTGTAGCTGCGCTGGCCGTGGCTCATGCGGCCGGACGAGCCGTGCATCTCGGGCATGCCCGCCATCGCGTCGTCGTACGACATGCGGCTGCCGACCGGCATCGTCAGGTCGATCGGGTAGCCGTCGCTCTCCTCGGGCGTGTGGCCGCCGTGCAGGTGCACGACGGTCGGCTGGGGCAGCTCGTTGCGGTGCGTGACGACCGTGGTGCGCCCCGAGCGGGAGAGGATCGTGGGCCCGGGGAAGTAGCCGTCGTACGTCCAGCAGCTGGTGCGCAGTCCCGGGAGGATCTCCAGCTTCGCCACGCGCTGGGTCATGTTGTAGTAGTCGGTCGTCGGGGTCCGCAGCGTGGGCTGGAGGACCGGCGGGATCGGCAGGGGTACCTGGTACGGGCGGGGGAGCCGGGCCTTGCTCCGCAGGACCCCGCCCGGTGGTACATCGGCAAGCGGTGTGCCCGCCCATGCCCTGCTCGTCGCGCCCGCCCCTACGACGGCCGCCCCCGCGGCGAGAAAACGGCGCCTGCCGATGCCTTCGATCACGTAGGGCTCCCAAATGTGACGATTTGCGCAATTTTACGGTCGGCGACACAATAGCCCGCCCGAGCCGTGCGCAACGGCGCCACACGCGGGCCCCGCGAACAACCTTCGGACCGGCCCGGCGCCTGTCCGTCCCGCCGTCCCGCCGTCGGGCCCGCCGCCCGGCGCCCGGATCAGGGACGTCGGCGGCCCCGTCCCACGACGTCGTGCCGCGGGTCGAGCACCGCCGCGCCGACGCCGGCCAGGACCAGCCCGGCCGCCAGCAGCAACCCTTGTGGCAGCACGATGCCGATCAGGATCCAGGCGAGCGCGACGGTCAGCAGGAACCAGCCCGTCCGCCGCCGGTACTCACGCGGCGCGCAGGGGCGGCCGGTCCGCAACCCCTCGGCGAAGCGGGGGTCCGTGCGCCTGGTCTCGGCCGCGATGTCCTCGATGGCCTTGTGCGGGTGCGGCATGGTGTCCTCCTCCCGGAGACGGTGGGCCCCGTCACGTCCACCGTCGCCCGCGCCCGCCCGCGGAACCATCGGGTCCGGCACCCAATCCCGCGGTCCGGAAATGGGTGCCGGCCCCGATGGCGGCCACCCCCCGGGCCGGGGCAGGCTGGAAGCGGGACCCGGGTGCCCACCACCCGCGGCAGGAGGGGCGCGGCGTCCCCGCCCGGGCGTCACCGCGGTGCCGGCGGACGGTGGGGGTGGGCCCCGGAGGAAGGCGGGACCATGTCGCTGTACTGGCGGATCTTCCTGCTGAACGGCGCGGTGCTGGTCGTCGCCACGGTCCTGCTGCTCGGGCCCGTCACGGTCTCCACCCCCGTCCTGCTGGGCGAGGCGCTGGTGATCGGCGTGGGACTGGCCGCGATGCTCGGCGCCAACGCCCTGCTGCTGCGGGTCGGCCTCGCGCCGCTGCAGCGGCTGAGCCGGGCGATGAACTCCGCCGACCTGCTCCGCCCCGGCGGCCGCCCCGCCGTCACCGGGTCCGGGGAGGTGTCCGCGCTCATCACGACGTTCAACACCATGCTCGACCGTCTGGAGACCGAACGCGCCACCACCAGCGCCCGCGTGCTGTCCGCGCAGGAGGCCGAACGGCAGCGCATCGCCCGGGAACTCCACGACGAGGTCGGCCAGACCCTCACCGCCGTCGTCCTGCAGCTGGGACGCAGTGCGGACCTGGCCCCCGGACCTCTGGGCGACGACCTGCGGCAGGTGCAGGAGACCACCCGCGCCGGGCTCGACGAGATCCGCCGCATCGCGCGGCGGCTGCGCCCCGGCGTCCTGGAGGAACTCGGCCTGCGCAGCGCCCTGCGCGCCCTGGCCGGCGAGTTCACCACCCCCGGGCTCACGGTCGTCGACGTGGACCATTCGGCGCCCGCCCTCCCGGCGCTCGACCACGAGACCGAGCTGGTGCTCTACCGGGTGGCCCAGGAGGCCGTCACCAACGCGGCCCGGCACTCGGGCGCGGACCGGGTGGAGATCCACCTGGGCGCCGTCCCGGGGGGCGGCGCCGAGCTGCTCGTCCGGGACAACGGCAAGGGCCTCGGCCAGGTCCCCGAAGGTGCCGGGATGCGCGGCATGCGCGAACGGGCCCTGCTCATCGGCGCCGCGCTGACCGTGGGCGCCGCCCCCGGCGGCGGCACCGACGTCCGTCTCGACGTACCCGCGCCGCCGGCGGACGGCCCCCGATGACCGCCCCGCCCCCCACCCGCATCCTCCTCGCCGACGACCACGCGCTGGTGCGGCGGGGGGTCCGGCTGATCCTCGACGGCGAACCCGACCTGACCGTCGTCGCCGAGGCCGGCGACGGCGCCGAAGCCGTCGCCAAGGCCCGCGCGGAGCCCGTCGACCTGGCCGTCCTGGACATTGCCATGCCCCGCATGACCGGCCTGCAGGCCGCCAGGGAACTGAGCAGGCTCCGCCCCGGCCTGCGCATCCTCATCCTGACGATGTACGACAACGAGCAGTACTTCTTCGAGGCCCTCAAGGCCGGGGCCAGCGGATACGTCCTGAAGTCCGTCGCCGACCGCGACCTCGTCGAGGCCTGCCGGGCCGCCGTGCGCGACGAGCCGTTCATCTACCCGGGCGCCGTCACCACCCTGATCCGCAGCTACCTCGAACGCGCCCGCCAGGGCGAGCCCCTGCCCGCCCGCGCCATCACCGAACGCGAGGAGGAGATCCTCAAGCTCGTCGCCGAGGGCCACACGTCCCAGGAGATCGCCGGCCTGCTCTTCATCAGCGTCAAGACGGTCGAGCGGCACCGCGCCAACCTCCTGCAGAAGCTCGGTCTGCGCGACCGCCTCCAACTCACCCGCTACGCGATCCGGGCCGGACTCATCGAGCCCTGATCCCGCCCCGACTCCGGCCGCCGGGCTGCCTCACGCCCCGGCGAGGACCTTGTCGACCTCACCCAGGAAGGCGTCCAGGTCCTTCGGCGTGCGCGAGGTGACCAGCGGGTACCCGGCGGAGGCGTCGCTCACCACCGGCTCGTCGACCCAGGAAGCGGCGCCCGCGTTGAGCAGGTCCGTCCGCACCGAGGCGTACGAGGTGAGCGTCTTGCCCTGCGCCACGCCCGCCTCGACCAGCGCCCACGGGCCGTGGCAGATAGCCGCGATCGGACGCCCCGACGAGGCGAACGCCCGCACCACGTCCATCGCCCTGCCCTGCAGCCGCAGGTTGTCGGCGTTGATCGTGCCGCCCGGGATGAGCAGCAGGTCGAAACCGGCGGGGTCCACCTCGTCGAGGGTGGTGTCCGGTTCCACGACCTTGCCCGGGTCCTTGTCGCCGACCAGCGTCTGCACGACGTCCCGCCGCGTCGCCGCGACGGTCACGTCGGCGCCCTTCTCGCGGAGGTGTTCGACGGGGACGACCAGTTCGTCCTGCTCGACCCCGTAATTGCTGACGACCGCCAGGACGCGGCGGCCGCCCGGAAACTCTGCAGCCATGGATTTTCCCTCTTTCGTACCTTCTGTACATTCTGCGCGCTTCTCGTACGAAATGGGCACCTGCCCGGGAGTCGGCCGGGGAAACGTGGCCGCACGGGCCGCCCGGCCGGCGACGAGCAGGACTCACTCGCCGCAGCCGGGGTAGGCGGACGGTCGGAAAGCGAGGAAGGGATCGGCGAAGGGGCGGGCGAAGAGGGAGCCTGCGATGAGCGAAGCGCGGCAGCCGCTCGGCGCCGATCAGCTCGAGGCCAGGGCACTCGGCCCCAGCGGACTCATGGACCTGCTGGGAGTGGCCGCGGTCCTGCTCGAGTCGGACGGGCGCATCGACATGTGGAGCCCGCAGGCGGAGCAACTGTTCGGCTACTCCGCGGGTGAGGCGGTCGGCCGCTACGCGGCGCCGCTGCTCGTCCGGCCCGAGCACCGCGACGACGCCATGAAGTTGTTCACCGAGGTGCTCGAGACCGGCCGCAGCTGGTCGGGGGCGTTTCCGGTGCGCCACAAGGACGGTTCGACCCGGCTGGCGGAGTTCCGCAACGTCCGCCTGACGGACAGCCGCGGCCGCGTCTACGCCCTGGGGATAGCCACCGACCGCCCCGTGCTGCAACGGCTGGAACGCGGCCTCGCCCTCTCGCTCCAGCTGGTCGCCCAGTCCCCGATCGGGCTCGCGGTGCTCGACACCTCCCTGCGCTACCTGACCGTCAACCCCGCCCTCGCGAGGATGCACGGCATGACGGAGGGCGACCACATCGGGCGCCGCTTCCGCGAGGTGCTCCCCGGGCCCAGGTTCCGGATGGCCGAGGACGCGCTCCGGCAGGTCCTGCGCACCGGCACCCCGATCGTCGACCGGTACGTCGTCGGCCGCACGTCCGCCGACCCCACCGCGGACCGGGCCTGGTCGGTGTCCTACTTCCGGCTGGAGGACCGCAACGGGAACGTCCTGGGCATCGCGACCTCCGTGGTGGACGTCACCGACCGGCACCGTACCGCCCAGGAGGCCGACCGGGCCCGGCGGCGGCTCGCCGTGATCGCCGACAGCTCCGCCCGCATCGGCACCTCCCTGGAGGTGGAGGACACCGCCCGCGAACTCGTCGACGTCGTCGTCCCCGAGCTGGCCGACTTCGCCGCGGTCGACGTCCTCGACTCCGCGCTGCGCGACGACGGCGGCGAGCCCGGCCTCGACCGCCCCCGCTTCCGCGCGCTCTCCTCCAAGTGCGTCGACGCCGGTGACGCGGCGGGCGCCTTCGGCAGGGCCGGCCGGCTCGTCAGCTACGCCCCCGACCACCTCGCCGCGCGGTGCCTGGACACCGGCCGCCCGGGCCTGATCACCCACGCCGACGAGCGGAGCCTGGTACGCGTCGCCCGTGACCCCGACGCCGCATCGCTGCTGGCCCGCGCCGGCGTCCACACGGCCATGGCGGTCCCGCTCATCGCCCGGGGCGCGATCCTGGGCGTCCTCGGCCTGGCCCGCGCCGGCACCCCCCAGCCCTTCGACGAGGACGACCAGACCCTCGCCGGCGAACTGGCCTCCCGCGCCGCGGTGTCCATCGACAACGCCCGCCTCCACCAGCAACTGCGCAGCACCGCCGAGACCCTGCAGCGCAGCCTCCTGCCGCAGCTCCCGCCCGCCCACCCCCGCCTCGAACTCGCCGCCCGCTACTGCGCTGCCCAGGCCAGCAGCGAGGTGGGGGGCGACTGGTACGACGTCATCCCCTTCGACGACGGCCGGGTCGCCCTCGTCGTCGGCGACGTCATGGGCAGCGGCGTCCCCGCGGCGACCACCATGGGACGGCTCCGCACCGCCACCTCCACCCTCGCCGGCCTCGACCTCGACCCCGCCCAGGTCCTCGGGCACCTCGACCGGATCACCCACGGGCTCGACCCCTACATCGCGACCTGCGTCTACGCGGTCCACGACCCCGCGCGCGGGGTCTGCCACCTCGCCAACGCCGGCCACCTGCCCCCGGTCGTCGTCCGCGCGGGCAAGCGCCCCGAACTGCTCGACCTGCCCACCGGCACCCCGCTGGGGGTGGTCGGCGGCGTGCCCTTCGAGAGCACCACCGTCGACCTCGTCCCGGGCGACCGCCTCGTCCTCTACACCGACGGCCTGGTCGAGACCCGCGACCGCGCCATCGACGAACGCCTCGACGACCTGCTCCGCCTCCTCGACGCCCCCGACGAGCCGGTCGAGGAGACCTGCGACCGCCTCCTCGCGGCCCTGCGCCACCCCGCCGACCGTGACGACGTGGCCCTCCTCATCGCGCGCCCGAAGGACGTGTGACGGAGCGCAGGGCAGCGCAGAGTTCGCCGTCCACCGGGGCCGGGCCCCGCCGCGACCGATGGGGCCGCGCCCCGCGAAACCGGGGTGCGGGACGGTGGTGCGGTGGTGTGGGATCGGGGCATGGCGATCGTGGTGGGCAGGCCGGGAGCCGACGGGCTGGGCGCGGCCGTGGGCGCGCTGGGGGAGTGGCAGTACGAGGGGGCGCCGATGCAGCTGCACCCGGGGGACGTGGGCTGGTTCTGGCGGTTCGGCGCGGAGGCGACGGCCGCGGCGGTACGGACCTGGAGCCGGGGCGGACGGATCCTCGCCGTCGGACTGCTGGACGGCGTCGGCCTGTTGCGGCTGACCTTCGCGCCGGACCTGCAGCGGGACGAGGAGCTGGCACGGCAGGTCGTCGCGGACGTGACCGACCCCGGACGCGGCGTGCTGAAGGCGGGCGAGGCGTACGTCGAGGCGCCGGCGGGCGCGCTGGTCCAGGATCTGCTCGCCGAGGCCGGCTGGGACACCGACGAGCCGTGGACGCCGTTGCGCCGTGAGCTCACGCAGCCGGTGGAGGACCCGGGCGTGCGGATCGAGGTGACCGGGCCGGGGCGGGCCGGCGTGCGGGCCGCCGTACAACGGGCCGCGTTCGAGGCGTCGACGTTCACGGAGGAGCGCTGGCACGCGATGGCGGGCGGGCTGCCGTACGCCGGCGCCCGGTGCCTGGTCGCTCACGACCACCGGGGTGACGCGGTGGCGGCGGTGACGGTGTGGTCGGCCGGCCCGGGGCGGCCCGGGCTGCTCGAGCCGATGGGCGTCCACCGGGAACACCGGGGGAACGGCTACGGCACGGCGATCAGTGTCGCCGCCGCGGCCGCGCTGCGGGAGCTCGGCTCGTCGAGCGCGATCGTCTGCACGCCGAGCTCGAATGCCGCCGCCGTCGCGACCTACACCGCGGCGGGCTTCCGGCCGCGCCCCGAGGTCAGGGACCGGCGCAGGGACGCGTAGCCGGTCGCGGCCGTCGCCCGGAGGACGCGTGCCGCTGACGGGTCGGGCCGGGCCCGAAAACCCGTTGGCGGGACGGGCCGGGCGTTGCTACTCTCCCCGAGGCCGTGCGAGAGAACCAGGAGGTGGTACCCGTGAACATCATGTCGACGTGGGTGCTCCCCTCCGGGGTCACGGTCGGGCGATAGGTCGTCCGGGAGCGCCGTTCAACAGCCCTCCCGAAAGGCACGACCGTGCGATTCACTTCAGAACAGCGCCTCGACGACGGCGTCCTCGAGCGCGAATTCCTCCTCGGCGAGACCCCCGGCACCCTGTGGACGCCCGGACCCGCACCCGCACCGCTGGTCCTGATGTCCCACAACAACGGCCTGCCCAAGGCCGATCCCCGGCTGGTGGCCCGGGCCCGTCACACCGCGGCGCGCGGCTACGCGGTGGCCACCATCGACGCCGCCGGCTGCGGTGACCGCCCCCGTTCCGCCGCCGACGAGCGGGCCCGCGCCGACCTCCGGCGGGCGATGCAGGCCGGTGAGCCGGTCGACGAGATCTTCGAGTCCTTCATCGGCCCGCTGGTCGAGAACGCGGTCCCGGAATGGCGGGCCACGCTGGACGCCCTCCTCGAACTGCCCGGGATCGGCGGCCCGGTCGGGTACTCCGGTGGGTGGACCGCCCTCGGCATCCGCCTTGCGGTGACCGAGCCGCGCATCGTCGCCGCGGGCTTCTTCGCCGGGGGGTACGTGCCCCGGGCCCAGCGCGAGGAGGCCCGGCAGGTCACCGTCCCGCTGCTGTTCCTGCTGCAGTGGGACGACGAGGGGAACCCCCGGCAGCGGGCGCTGGACCTGTTCGACGCCTTCGGCAGCAAGGAGAAGACGCTGCACGCCAACCTGGGCGGGCACACCGGCACCCCCTGGTTCGAACTGGAGGACGGGTGCCGCTTCTTGGACCGGCACCTGAAGTGACGCCCCGCCGTCCGGCGCGCACCGGACGGTAGGCGGCAGCGGCGACGACCGGTACACCGCCGTCGAGGACGGGCCCCGGCCCTCCTCGAC
>NZ_JBEXYN010000050.1:0-59332 GCF_040630935.1 Streptomyces sp. NPDC005722 | reverse complement strand
GCCCCCGGGATCCCCGGGGGCGGGCCACCACGCCGTCGCGTTCCCGGGGCGGCCGCCGTCAGCCGAAGACCACGCAGGACGCCGCGGGCACCGCCACCGAGCCCGCGAGCTTCGGCGTACCGGTGGCCGGGTCCACGTCGAACCAGCTGACGTCACCGGAGCGTTCGTTGGCTGCGTAGAGCCGCTTGCCCGAGGGGTCGAGGGTCAGGTGGCGCGGCCAGTCGCCGCCGCAGTCCACCGTCTCCACCAGCTCCAGCCCGTCGCCGCTCTCGTCGACGGACAGCACGGCGATGCTGTTGTGGCCGCGGTTGGCGGCCCAGGCGAACCGGCCGTCAGGCGAGACGACCAGCTCGGAGGGGTAGTTCGGGCCGCCGGCGTCCGCGGGCAGCACGGAGACCTCGGCGACGGGCTTCAGACGGCCCACCTCGGCGTCCCAGTGACAGACCGTCACCACGGAGTCCAGCTCGTTCATGACGTAGGCGCGGTCGCCGCGGGGGTGGAACGCGAGATGGCGCGGGCCGGTGCCGGAACGCAGCCCCATCTCGCGCTCCACCTCCAGCTCACCGCTGTCCGCGTCGAGTTCACAGACGCGCACCGAGTCCGTGCCGAGGTCCACGGTGAGCACCCAGCGCCCGGAGGGGTCGGGCAGCACCATGTGGGCGTGCGGGCCCTCCTGGCGCTCGGGGTCCGGGCCGTCGCCCTCGTGCTCCATGACGTGGCGCGGCGAGCCCAGCGCCCCGCGGTCGTCGACCGGCAGCACGCTGACCGTGCCGGAGGCGTAGTTGGCGGTGAGCAGGTGCCCCCGGTGCAAGCACAGGTGGGTGGGCGCGCCACCGCCCACCGGCACCGTGGCGCCCAGCGGTTCGGGGCGGGCGGGGTCGGCCAGCGAGAACGCGGCCGCGCCGCCGTCCTCGGCGTGCTCGCTGACGGTGTAGAGCAGGCCGCGGTCCTCGGAGAGCACGAGGAAGGAGGGGTCCTCCACCGCGGAGTCGGCGCGCAGCACCGTCAGCGCTCCCGAGTCGGGGTCGACGGCGGCGGTGGTCAGTCCCTTGCCGCCCGCCGAGGTGAACGACCCGATGTAAACGTGCCCGGCCACTGCCGTACCTCTTCCGCAGGTTGTCTGTACGGCGGCTGAGAGTAACGCAGTGGCCGGAAACCGATCCCGCTGCCCCCGTCACACGAGCGTCTCGCCGCGGGCGAGGGCGAGGGACTCGGGGTGGTGGACGTAGGCGGGGGTCAGCTCACCGGTGTCGTAGTAGCGGTGGAAGACGCCGGTGGCCGAGCCGGAGATGGGCGGCACGATCCACGACCAGTCGGCGGGCACGGGCCGGCCCTTGCGCTCCTCCCGTTCGATGTGGGCGAGGAAGCGCCGGGACTCGGTGTGGTGGTCGGTGATGCTGACGCCGACGCTGTCGAAGGAGTGCAGGACGGCCCGGTTGAGCTCGACCAGGGCCCGGTCGCGCCAGAGCGAACGGTCGCTGCCGGTGTCCAGGCCGAGCCGGTCGGCGAAGCGCGGCAGGAGGTCGTAGCGGTCGGCGTCGGCGAAGTTGCGGGCGCCTATCTCGGTGCCCATGTACCAGCCGTTGAAGGGGGCGGCCGGGTAGCAGACGCCGCCGATCTCCAGGCACATGGAGGAGATGGCCGGGACGGCGTGCCAGCGCAGGCCCCACTCCGCCAGCCAGTCGAGCTCCGGGTGGGCGATCGGCACCTCCAGCACGGCGTCGGCCGGCAGCGGGAAGTGGCGCGGTGGTTCGGCTCCGCCCTGCACGACCAGGGGCAGGACGTCGAAGGGCGTGCCGGGGCCGCCGGGCCAGCCGAGTTGCCGGGCCACCTCGGTGATGCCGGTGTTGCCGGGGTCGCCGACGACACCGCCGTCGGGGCGGGGGTAGCCGGCGTAGCGGATGAGCTGGTCGTTCCAGATCCTCGGGCCGGGACGGTCGGGCGTGTCCGGGGCGAAGACGGTGATGACCGGGCGGATCCGCCCGCCGTTGGTCGCGACCCTGAGGTGGGCGGCGGCCTCCAGGGCCACCCCGCGCGCGGTCGCGACGTGGCGGCGGTCGCGGACCTGGAGGGAGTTCCAGTACAGCCGCCCTATGCAGCGGTTGCTGTTGCGCCAGGCGACCCGTGCGCCGAAGACGAGTTCCTCGTGGGTGTGCCGGTAGGTGCCCGTCGCGTCGATCTCCGCGAGTACCGCGGCCAGCCGCTGCTGCGGGTCGCCGGCGGCGCCGGGCAGTTCGCGGTGGTACTGCCGCAGGAAGTCGGTGGCCAGCGCGCGGACGTCCACGTCCTTGTGCCGGACGGCCGGGGCGGCGTCCGGGCCGTCCGCGCCGTCGACGGGGCAGGAGGCCGCCGCCCGCTCGGGACGTCCCGCGCCGGCGGCCTGCGGGGCCGCCTCCTCCGCGGCCTGCGGATGGCCCGCCGGGCAGCCGGCCAGCGGCTCCGGGCCTTCCATCCGCTGGTGCTCCGCCGCGGGCGGGACGCGGGCCGGCCCGGTACGCCGTTCGCTCTTCCCCCCGGTACGGCGCAGAAATCTCAGCACGCCTGGCACCCCCAAGACCGTCCTGCGTGAACCGTTTCCGCACGGCCCACGGGTACGGCACGAGACTGGAATCGGTCTCACCACTCGTCCGGAGTCAGTCATCCTGGCACGCCGGGCCGAACGGAACGCCCTATCGGGTGAATTGACGACATCACGACCCAGGTTGGACGCAATCCGGTCACATGACGACCGTGACCGGTCCCGTTCGGCCCGGGGGCGCACACGAGGCCGGCACGCACGCCCGGCGCCGCCGACCGGCCTCCGTGCACCGCGGGCACGCCGCCCAGGCGCCTCCGAGCAGCGCGCGGGGCACGGCCTCAGACGGGCTCGGCGGCGGTCTCCCGGCGCGGGGAGGCGCCGAGGGGGACGACCAAGCCGGTCAGGGCCGCCTCGAGGCCGCGCAGGTGCTCCAGGGCCCGGTCGGCGTGCGGGTGCGGGCGCGCCGTCCCCGCGGCCGCCCCGGGCGCGGGCACGACGCTCCCGGCTGTGCCCGGGGGCACCAGGCGCCGGACGGCGGTCTCCACGCGGTGGCACGCCGCCGTGAGGCGTTCGTCGTGGCAGGCGTGCGGATCGGCCACGACCTCCGCGAGGCCCCGGACCTGGCGGCCGCATTCGTCGAGCAGGGCGAGGACGGTACGGGCCCGGGCCCCGCGGTGCCGCATCGGGCTGAGGGGGTGCACCAGCGGGGCGACGGCGGACCGCACCCGCTCCAGGAGGACGTCGAGCTCGGCCACGTGCCGGGCCAGGTCGTCGCCCGGGCCGCCGGCGAGGTGGCGGGCGGCCTCGCCCGTGAACTCGTGGACCGCGTGCAGCGCGCGGCGGATCCAGGCGTCGGTCGCCGCGTGGGTGGTCACCGGCAGCACCACGAGGACCGCGACGGCCGCGCCCAGGGCGCCGATGGCGGTCTCCCCCAGCCGCAGCGCGAGCAGACCGGGGTGGAGGATGCCGAGCAGGCCGTAGAGCAGCCCGGCCATCAGGGTCACGAAGAACATCATCCAGCTGTACGAGACCGGGGCGGTGTAGAAGATCCCGAAGACGCACACGGCGACGAGAGCGGCGGTCGGCGCGGGCGCCCCGTGCAGCGGGAGCGCCACGGCGAGCCCGGCGGCGATGCCGGTGACCGTGCCCAGGACCCGGCGGAAGCCGCGTACGAGGGTCTCGCCCCGCGAGGTGGTGTTCACGAAGATCCACCAGGCGGTGCCGACCGCCCAGTACCAGCGGTCCTCGGACAGCGCCTGGCCCACCGCCACCGCGATGCCGCCCGCGAGCGCCGCCTGGAACGCCTGCCGGGTCGTCGGGCGGCGCAACCCCCGCGGCTGGGGCAGGACGACGGCCCGCGCCGGGACGGCACCGCGCTCGTAGCACCACAGGCCGAAGCGGACGAGGGCCGCGCAGCCCAGTCCGAGGCCCACGGCCGCGTACAGCCCGGGCAGCAGGGCGGGAGAGGCCCGCAGGAACTGGGCGACGAAGAACATCATGAAGGCGAAGACGCCCAGTGCGTGGCCGCGCGGCCCCCAGCGACGGGCGTAGACCCCCGCGAAGACGACCGCGAGGAAGGTCGCGTCCCGTGCGCCGGGGTACGGGTGCAGCCACGCGGCCAGCGCGAGGACGGGGAGGCCCGCGGCGGGCATCAGGGCGGTCGTCACGGCCTGGCGGGCCGGGCCCGGGTCGGCGACGACGAACAGCGCGAGCAGTGCGGCCAGGCCGCCGGTCACGACGGCGGGCAGCGGCAGCCCGGCCGCCGTCACGGCGGCGACGGCGGCCGCGATGCCCAGGACCGCGCGCGAGGCGGCGCGCAGGCGCGCGCGCCCCGGGTCCGGTGCGATGAACATCCGCCTCACCACGTGCCCGCCCTGCCCCCTCGTCGTGTCGCGGCGCATGTCCACGCATGGAAAAGGCGCTGCGGGGACCCTTGCCTGCCGCAACGCCATCGTCGCTCCCAGGAGAACATCCTCCGGGCCCATGGCTCAACCGGATGCGTTTCGACTGGGCCATTGGCCCGGCCGCCGCGTGCGCGGCCTGGGCCGGGCCGGACCACTGGCCCATGCCGGAACGCCCATTCGGCGTATATTGAGGAGAAAGGCGGACGCATTGACACATAAAAGTCGATCCCGCCTTTAACGGCGCCTGACGAACCAAACTCACCGGATCCGCCCCAGGAGGGGCTCGAGTCGTATCCGACCCGTCCGGAGGAGGACGCGATGAGGGACGTTGCGAGCGAGCGGGACGTGGACCGTCCCGGAACCATCGAGCGGGTCGTGACACTCGACGTCAACGGCCGGTCCTACACCCTGCGCCTGGACACGCGGGTCACGCTGCTGGACGCCCTGCGGGACCGGCTGGGCCTGACGGGCACCAAGAAGGGGTGCGACCAGGGCGCGTGCGGGGCGTGCACCGTGCATCTCGACGGCAGGAGAGTGCTGTCCTGCCTGACGCTGGCGGCCCAGGCCGAGGGCCGCGCGATCACCACCATCGAGGGCGTCGCGGGCCCGGAGGGACCGCATCCGGTGCAGCAGGCCTTCATGGACCACGACGGCTTCCAGTGCGGCTTCTGCACCCCCGGGCAGATCATGTCCGCGGTGGCGCTCATGGCCGAGGGCCGGACCGGCTCCGACGCGGACATCAGGGAGTTCATGAGCGGCAACCTGTGCCGTTGCGGCGCCTATCCCAACATCGTGGCCGCGATACGAGAGGCGGCGGCGGCCGGGGGAGGTTACGATGCGCACCTTTGAGTACGTACGGGCCACCGACACCCAGGAGGTCGTGCGGATGCTGGCGGAGGACCCGTCGGCGTCCTGCCTCGCGGGCGGCACGACCCAGCTGGACCTGATGAAGGACGGCGTCCTCGGGCCGCCGACTCTGATCGACATCACCCGCCTCCCGCTGCACGGCATCGAGCGCCGCGGCGAGTCGCTCCACGTGGGGGCGCTGGCCACGATGGAGGAACTGGCCGCCGACGCCACGGTCGCCGAGCGGCTGCCGGTCGTACGCGAGGCCCTCCTGCTG
The DNA here is from genome assembly GCF_040630935.1 of Streptomyces sp. NPDC005722. Taxonomy (NCBI): domain Bacteria; kingdom Bacillati; phylum Actinomycetota; class Actinomycetes; order Kitasatosporales; family Streptomycetaceae; genus Streptomyces; species Streptomyces sp. NPDC005722. Next base: position 53,787 of record NZ_JBEXYN010000050.1, on the reverse strand, counting down.
GCCGCGTCGGTGCAACTGCGGAACATGGCCACCATCGGCGGCAACCTGCTGCAGCGCACCCGCTGCCGGTACTTCCGCGACCCGGCCGTCCTCGAGTGCAACAAGCGCGCACCGGGCACCGGCTGCGCGGCCGTGCAGGGCGCGGCCAGGATGCACGCCGTGCTGGGCGTGAACGAGAACTGCATCGCGCTGCACGCCTCCGACCTCGCCGTCGCACTCGTGGCACTGGACGCGGTCGTGCACGTCCAGGGGCTGTCGGGCCGGCGCAGCGTCCCGCTGACGGAGTTCTACGTGACGGCCGACGAGAGTCCCGAGCGGGAGAACGTCCTGCAGCACGCCGAGCTGATCACCGAGGTCGAGATCCCGCTCCCGCCGCCCTCCGCCCGGTCGGGGTACCTCAAGGTCCGCGACCGTGTGTCGTACGAGTTCGCGCTGACCTCGGCCGCCGTGGTGCTGGTCGTGGAGGACGGCACGATCCGTCAGGCCCGGGCCGGGCTGGGCGGCGTGGGCTCGAAGCCGTGGCGGGCGTACGAGGCCGAGCACGTGCTGACCGGCGCTCCCGCGACGACGGCCACGTTCCAGGACGCCTCCGAGGCGACGATGCGCGACGCGTGGACCGTGCCCGGCACGGCGTTCAAGGTGCCGTTGGCCCGCCGGACCCTCGTCCGCGAGCTGCAGACAGTGTCAGGGGTGACGGCATGAGCACGGTCGAGAGCAGGCCACTGGTCGGCGCCGGCGTCAACCGGGTCGACGGACCGCGCAAGGTCACCGGCACCGCCCCCTACCCGATGGACTTCAGCGTCCCCGGCCAGGCCTACGGCGCCCTGGTGCAGAGCACCGTCGCCGCGGGCCGGATCGTCCGCATGGACACCGAGGAGGCCGAACGCGCACCGGGCGTGATCTCCGTGCTCACCCACGAGAACGCCCCCCAGGTAGGAACGGGGCCCGCGTCGGTGCTCGGCGAGTCACCGCCCGCACCCTTGCGCAACGACCGGGTCATGCACCACGGGCAGCACATCGGCTTCGTGGTGGCCGAGACGCCGGAACAGGCCGCCGCGGCCGCACGGTTGGTGCACGCCGAGTACGAGGCCGCCGAGCCGCTGCTGGACCTGCAGGACCCTAGGGCGCAGCATCTGGTGGACCCGTGGGAGATGGACCACTCGCGCGGGGACGTCGCCGCCGCCCTGGAGTCCGCGGACGTCGTCGTGCGCGGGACGTACTTCACGGCGGACAACACCAACAACCCGCTCGGGCTGTTCGCCACCCTCGCCGTGTGGGAGGGGGACACCCTCACCGTCCACGACACCAGCCAGTGGCCCTCGATGGTGCGCACCACGCTCGCCATGGTGTTCGGCATCCCCGAGAGCTCGGTACGGGTGCTGGTGCCCTACGTGGGCGGCGGCTTCGGCGCCGGGCTGCGGGCGTGGCCGCACGTGATCCTCACCGCCATGGCGGCCCGGACGACCAAGCGCCCGGTGAAGCTGGTGCTGACCCGGCCGCAGATGTTCACCTCCGTCGGGCACCGTCCCAGCGGGGTGCAGTGGCTCAGCGTGGGCGCGACGCGCGACGGCGAGCTGGTCGGCCTCGACCACCGCAGCCTCAGCTCGCTGAGCATGGAGGACAACGACTACGAACCCTTCTCCCACGGGACCGCGTTCGCCTACCGCTGCCCGAACGTGGTCACCCGGGACGAGCAGGCCAAGCTGAACATCGCCGTGCCGACCTCGATGCGCGCCCCCGCGGAGGCGCAGGGCTGCCACGCGCTGGAGTCGTCCCTCGACGAACTGGCCTACACCCTGCGCATGGACCCGCTGGACCTGCGGATGCGCAACCACACAGAGGTCGACCCGCGCAACGGGTTGCCGTGGTCCGGCAAGGCGCTCATGGAGTGCTACGAGGTGGGCGCGCGGCGCTTCGGCTGGGCCGACCGGAACCCGGAGCCGCGGTCCATGCGCGACGGGAACTGGCTGGTCGGCTTCGGCATGGCGAGCGCGATGTTCCCGTACTTCGCGACGCCCTGCATGGCCGAGGCCACCGTCAACCGCGACGGCAGCGCCTTCGTGCGCAGCGCGGCGACCGACATCGGCACCGGTACGTACACCGTGATGGCGCAGCTGTCCGCCGAGGAACTGGGCCTGCCCCTGGACAAGGTCCGGTTCGACCTCGGCGACTCGGACATGCCCGACTCCATGATGGCCGGCGGCTCGGGCCTGACCGGTGCGCTCGGCAACGCCGTGCACGACGCCTGCCGCAGGCTCGTGGGGCTGTTCGCGGAACTCGCCCGCGGGGACGCCGACTCACCGCTGCTGGGTGCCTCCCCCGAGGACGTCGAGGCCTCCGGCGGCCGGGTCCAGCTCATCGGCCGCCCGGACCGCGGGGAGTCGTACGCCGACATCCTCTCCCGGCACGAGCTGCCCCAGCTCACGGCGACCGGGAGCAGCACGCCCCCGAAGCCGGCCGACATCGGCATGTCCCTGGCCGGGGCGTACGGCGCGAAGTTCGTGGAGGTACGCGTCGACGCCGACCTCGGACTCGTCCGCGTCGCCCGGGTGGTGTCCGCGATCGACGGCGGTCGCATCCTCAACGAGAAGACGGCCAGGAGCCAGATCATCGGCGGGACCGTCGGCGGGATCGGCATGGCCCTCTTCGAGGACACGGTCACCGACCCGCGTACCGGCCGCATCGCCAACGGGACGTTCGCCGACTACCTCGTCGCCGTCAACGCCGACATCCCCGAGCTGGACGTGGTCTTCGTCGGTGAGCCCGACCGCGGCACGCCGACCGGCACCAAGGGCGTCGGCGAGGTGGGCCTGGTCGGTATCGCGCCCGCCATCGCCAACGCCGTCTACCACGCCACCGGGAAGCGGATCCGCGACCTGCCGATCACCATCGACAACCTGCTCTGAGCGGCGCGCGGGCACGGGCCGGCGGATACGTCGGGCCCGTTCCCGTGACGCCCCGGACCCGAGGAGGCCGCGCCCCGTGCCCGCCGACGAGCTGGACGCCCGGATCCTGGCGCTGCTGCTGGAACAGCCGCGCACCAGCGTGCGCGAGTACGCCCGCGTCCTGGGTGTGGCGCGCGGAACCCTGCAGGCGCGGCTGGACCGGCTGGAACGGGACGGGGTGATCACCGGGTACGGCCCGCGGCTGTCGGCCGAGGCCCTCGGGTACCGGGTCCTGGCCTTCGTCCACCTGGAGGTGACCCAGGGGCACCTGGACGCCACGGGCGCGGCCCTGGCCGCCGTCCCCGAGATCATCGAGGCGTTCTCGATCACCGGCGGCGGGGACCTGCTCACCCGGGTGGTGGCCCGGGACGCCGCACACCTGGAGGACGTGATCCAGCGGCTGGTCCAGGTGCCGGGCGTGGTGCGCACCCGTACCGAGGTCGCGCTGCGCGAGCGGGTGCCGCAGCGGATGCTGCCGCTGGTCCGGGAGGTCGGCCGGGACGCGGCGGCCGGGCGCACGCCCTGATCACCGGCTTGGCATGCTGGGGACATGACGCTCCCCGCGGTGATATTCGACCTCGACGGCACCCTCGTGGACAGCGAGCCCAACTACTACGAGGCGGGCCGCCGGCTGCTGGCCGCGCACGGCGTGGACGACTTCACCTGGGAGCAGCACCGGCGCTTCATCGGCATCGGCACCAAGGAGACGCTGGAGACCCTGCGCGAGGAGTACGGCCTGTCGGCGTCCGTGCAGGAGCTGCTCGACGCCAAGAACCGGCTCTACCTGGAGCTGGCGCGCGGGGCGACCGACGTGTTCCCGCAGATGCGGGCGTTCGTCGAGCTGCTGGCGAAGGCCGGGCACCCGGTGGCGGTGGCCTCGGGCTCCTCGCGGGAGGCTATCGGGGCGGTGCTGGCGGCCACCGGGCTGGACGTGCTGCTGACGACCGTGGTGTCGGCGGAGGAGGTCGAGCGCGGCAAGCCCGCCCCGGACGTCTTCCTGGAGGCGGCGGCCCGACTCGGCGTGGACCCCGCGGACTGCGTGGTCGTCGAGGACGCGCCGCCCGGCGCCGAGGCGGCGTACCGGGCGGGCATGCGCTGCGTCGCCGTCCCCTACCTGACGGCGCAGGCCGACGACGCCGCCTTTGCGACGGCCGGTCTGCTGGTGCGGGGAGGGCAGAGCGCCTTCGACGCCTGGGCGGTCATGGCCTGGCTGACGGCATGACAGCCTGACGCGCGCGGGCCTCGCAACGGTCACCCCAGGAAGCTCAGCCGCACCTGGCGCCGGGGGTTGTCGCGGTTGGTGTCGACGAGGACGACGGACTGCCATGTGCCGAGTTCGAGCCGGCCGCCGATCACCGGGAGCGTGGCGTGCGGCGGGACGACGGCGGGCAACACATGGTCACGGCCGTGGCCGGGGCTGCCGTGGCGGTGGCGCCAGCGGTCGTCGGCCGGCAGCAGGTCGTGGAGCGCCGCCAGGAGGTCGTCGTCGCTGCCCGCGCCGGTCTCGATGACGGCGATCCCGGCGGTGGCGTGCGGGACGAACACGTTGAGCAGCCCGTCGCGTCCGTGGGCGACGTCGTCGAGGAAGTCGGCGCAGGCGCCGGTCAGGTCGTGGACCGTCTCCCGGCTGCCGGTGGTGACGTCGATGGTGCGGGTGGAGAAAGCGTCGGCCATGTGACCATGGTGGCCCACGCCGCGGCCCCGTGCGTGCGCGGGTGGCGACGCGCGTTCCGGCGCGTTCCGAGGACCGAGACGCCGTTGACGCCATCCGGACGGCCTGGCTACGGTCGTCCGCATGTCGCGTCCCGTTCTGCTCACCACGCGCGGTCACATCGACCTGCTGCGGGTGGCCTCCGCCGCCTGTCGCCGCGGCTGCTGACGCTTCCCCACCTTTTCGCACGCTCTCCTTCCGACGTGCCCTCCGCGCCTCTTGTGCGCCCTTCCCGCACCGCCGCCGTACGCGTTCCGTGACGAGTCGCAGCGCCCGCACCCCGGCCTGCGCCTGACGGGCCGCGCGTAGGGACGGGCGTGCGTGCCCGCTCGCCGCCTCCCCCATGTGGAGCCCTCTCATGAGCATCAGCAAAGCGCCACCGGACATATCCCCTGTATCAGCAGACGTCCCTCCGGACGTACCGGACGCACCTCCTGCCCTCCGGCCCGCGGCCGCTCCCGGACTGCGGCCCGTGGTCCCCGTCTCCGCCCGCCGCCGTTCGCTCCCGCGCTGGCTGCGGCGCGCGACGGGCCCGCTGCTGCTGCTCGCGCTGTGGCAGCTGCTCAGCGCGACCGGTGTGCTGCGGCCCGAGGTGCTGGCCTCGCCGGGCACCATCGCCGGCACGGCCGCCGACCTCGTGACGAGCGGTCAACTCGGCTCCGCCATGGCGGTGTCGCTGCAGCGGGTGGTGTCCGGGCTGCTCCTCGGCGGCGCGGCAGGCATCACGCTGGCCCTGGTGTCCGGGCTGTCCCGGCTCGGCGAGGACCTGGTCGACGCGAGCGTGCAGATGCTGCGCGCGGTGCCGTTCGTCGGCCTGATCCCGCTGTTCATCATCTGGCTCGGCATCGGCGAGGCCCCGAAGGTCACCCTCATCGCCCTCGGCGTCGCCTTCCACCTCTACCTCAACGTCTACGCGGGGATCCGCGGCGTCGACGAGCAGCTGATCGAGGCCGGCACCTCGCTCGGGCTGTCCCGCCGGGGGCTGGTCCGGCACGTCGTCCTGCCGGGCGCGCTGCCCGGCGCGATGACGGGGCTGCGCTACTCACTCGCGACCGCGTGGCTCGCGCTGGTCTTCGGGGAGCAGATCAACGCCTCCGACGGCATCGGCTTCCTGATGACGCAGGCACGGGACTTCCTGCGGACCGACGTGATCGTGGTCTGCCTCGTCGTCTACGCCTTCCTCGGCCTCACCGCCGACATCGTCGTCCGCGCTCTCGAAAGGCTGCTGCTGCAATGGCGACCGACCTTCACCGGCCAGTGAGCCACGACGCGCCGCCCCCGGCGGCGGACGGCCCGGCGGCCGTACGCGTGGCGGGGCTGACCCGCTCCTTCGGCGGCCGGCGCGTCATCGACGGCCTCGACCTCACCCTGCGGCCGGGCGAGTTCACCGCGCTGCTCGGCCGCAGCGGCTGCGGCAAGAGCACCCTGCTGCGGGTCCTCGCCGGGCTCGACCGGGAGATCGAGGGCACCGTGCTGGTGCCGGACAGGCGTGCCGTCGCCTTCCAGGCGCCGCGGTTGATGCCGTGGAAGCGGGTGTGGCGCAACGTCCTGCTCGGACTGCCGGGACGGCCCGGACGGGCCTTGGCGGAGGCGGCCTTGGAGGAGGTCGGGCTGCGACAGCGTTCCGGCGCCTGGCCGAAGACGCTGTCGGGCGGCGAGGCCCAGCGTGCCTCACTCGCCCGGGCGCTGGTGCGCGAGCCCGATCTGCTGCTGCTGGACGAGCCGTTCGGCGCGCTGGACGCGCTGACCCGCATCCAGGCGCAGCGGCTCGTCGCCGAGCTGTGGCAACGCCGCGGCTGCGCGGTGCTGCTCGTCACGCACGACGTGGACGAGGCCCTGCTCCTGGCCGACCGCGCCCTGGTCATGCGGGACGGGGTCATCGCCCACGACGCACCGGTCGCGCTCCCCCGCCCCCGCGACGCCGGCGATCCGGGTCTCGCCGCCCTGCGCTCACGCTTGCTGGCCGAACTCGGCGTCGCCGCCCCGGCGTCCGCCGGTGCGGCCTGACCGCCCTCACGAGGAGGAAGCCGAACCCATGACGGACACCATCCGGCGCGTCACGCCGGCCCTGCTGCTCCCGCTCGCCCTCCTGCTCGCCGCCTGCGGCGTCTCCACGGCCGACACCTCCGTGGGCGGCACCGGTGACGGCACCGACGGCAAGGGCACGGTCACCTTGAACGTCGGCGACCAGAAGGGCGGTTCCGAGGCCGTCCTGAGGGCCGCGGGCGAACTCGACGAGCTCACCTACCGGATCAAGTGGTCCACCTTCACCTCCGGGCCACCCCTGCTGGAAGCAGTGAACGCCAAGGCCGTGGACATCGGCGGGGTGGGCAACACCCCGCCGGTGTTCGCCGCCGGCTCCGGCTCCCGGATCACGGTCGTGGCGGCCTCGCACGGCTCCTCCGAGGGCGAGGCCGTCGTCGTCCCGAAGGGCTCGGCGCTGAAGCGGCTCGCCGACCTCAAGGGCCGGCGCGTCGCCGTCGCCCAGGGCAGTTCCGCGCACTACCAGCTGATCACCTCACTGCGGGCCGCCGGGTTGTCCCTCGACGACGTGGACGTCAGTTATCTGCAGCCCGCCGACGCCCTGGCGGCCTTCAGCGGCGGCAAGGTCGACGCCTGGGCGATCTGGGACCCGTACACCTCCCAGGTGCTGCGCGGCCACGGCGCGCGCGTCCTGACCACCGGTACCGGGCGCGTCAATGGGCTCGCCTTCCAGGTCGCCGCGCCGGGGGCGCTCGCCGACGAGGCGAAGTCGGCCGCCATCGGCGACTACCTGCAGCGGCTGCGGCGCGCCCAGGAGTGGGTCGCCGGGCACCCCGAGGAGTGGGCGAAGGTGTGGGCCGAGGAGACCGGGCTGCGGTACGACGTGGCCCTGGACTCGGTGAAGCGCACCAACGGCACCCGCGTCTCGGTGGCCGTGGACGACGCCGCCGTCGCCTCCGAGCAGGAGATCGCCGACACCTTCGAGGAACTGGGGCTGATCCCGCGGCACGTGGACTTCGCCGCCTTCGTCGACCGGCGCTTCAACGCCGGCCTGCCCGCATCCACCACCGCCGCACGCACCCACTGAGAGGGGCCGCACATGTCCGTGCACCTGCACTGGTTCCTGCCCACCGGCGGCGACGGCCGCACCCTGGTGGACCGGCACGCCTACACCGACGGCGGCGTGAAGCGCTCGCGCGTCACCCCGGTCTCCGGGGTGCGCGCGCCCGACGTCGCCTACCTGGCGCAGATCGCCAGGGCCGCCGACCAACTGGGTTTCGAGGCCGTCCTGACGCCCACCGGCACCTGGTGCGAGGACGCGTGGCTGACCACGGTCGCGCTGTCGCAGCACACCGAACGGCTGAAGTTCCTGGTCGCGTTCCGGCCCGGGGTGGTCTCGCCGGTCCTGGCGGCGCAGATGGCGGCGACCTACCAGCGGATCACCCGCGGCCGCCTGCTGCTCAACGTCGTCACCGGCGGGGACTCCGTCGAACAGCGCCGCTTCGGCGACCACCTGGACCACGACGCGCGCTACGCGCGCACCGACGAGTTCCTCTCGGTGGTGCGCGGGGTGTGGGGCGGCCTGCCCTTCGACTTCGACGGGGAGCACTACCGCGTCGAGGGCGGACTGACCGCGCTGCCGCCCGACCCGCTGCCGCAGGTCTTCTTCGGCGGCTCCTCACCCGCGGCCGGGCCCGTCGCCGCCCGGCACGCGGACGTCTACCTGACCTGGGGCGAACCGCCGGAGCAGGTCAGGGCGAAAACCGACTGGATCCGCGCCCTGGCCGAGGCGGAGGGACGCACCGTCCGCTTCGGCATCCGTCTGCACGTGATCTCCCGTGACTCCGCGAAGGAGGCCTGGGCCACCGCGGACCGGCTGCTGGACGACCTCGACGAGGACACGGTCGCAGCCGCGCAGGAGGCGCTGGGGCGCAGCGAGTCGGTGGGCCAGCAACGCATGCTGGCGCTGCACGGCGGCTCGCGCGACGGGCTCGAGATCTCGCCGAACCTGTGGGCCGGGGTGGGCCTGGTGCGCGGCGGGGCCGGAACGGCGCTGGTCGGCAGCCATGCTCAGGTCGCGGACCGGATCGAGGAGTACCACGCCCTGGGGATCGACCACTTCGTGCTGTCGGGCTACCCGCACCTGGAGGAGGCGTACTGGTTCGGGGAGGGCGTCATGCCGGAACTGGCCGCGCGGGGCCTGCTCGACAGGGTGCCGGCCGCACCCCTCGCGGGTGTCCCCGCGGCGAACGGCCGTCCGGCGTCCGCACCCGGCGGGGCGCCGCTGCTGCTCTCCGGAGGGCGCTGACGGTTGCCGCGCGACGGGGGGCGGCTGTCCTGATCCGGGCGGCCGCCCCCCGATTGGTCTGGACCACTTGCCGCCCCTCGGGATAGGGTCGGCAGCGCCCGCCCGAGCGCCAGAGGGGGACTCCACGTGTACGCACCGCACCGCGTCGCCGCGCTGGTCGACGTCTGCCTGCTGCCCGTCGGCCGGACCCGCAGACCGCCGGAGTGGCTCCGGCGCGGACTGGAACGCGCCGGGGCGGTCACCATCGGGGTCCCCGCCGCCCTCAGCGGGCCCGCGGTCACCGAACTGCTGCGGGACGAGTTCGGCGACGGCGCGGTCGTCATCAGCGAACCGCTCGACACCGACGAGGTCGTGGAGGGCTGGGGCGTGCCCGGCGCCGCCGTCCTCGCCTGGCTCTCGGGCGTGGACCTGCTCCAGCTCGGCCCCGGCTGCGGCACGGGCGTCCTGGAGGCCATCCGTACCGCGGCCACCCGCGCGGTCGCCGACGGCGACCTGCCGCTGTCCCGCCTGGAGGAGGCCGCCGCGCGGGTGGCCCGGCTGCGCCGCGAGGTGACCGCGGGAAGCTTCCGCGAAGGCGCGTAGTTGGTGGAAACGTGAACCATGTGGACGTGGACGTCGCCGTCATCGGGGCCGGGCAGGCCGGGCTGTCCGGTGCGTACTTCCTGAGCAGGGCCGGGATGCGGCCCGACGAGGACTTCGTCGTCCTCGACCACTCCCCCGGCCCCGGCGGCGCCTGGCAGTTCCGCTGGCCGACGCTGACGTACGGCAGGGCGCACGGGGTGCACTCGCTGCCCGGCATGGAGCTGGAGGGCGCCGACCCCGACCGGCCGTCCGCGGAGGTCGTCGCCGAGTACTTCGACCGCTACGAGCGCACCTTCGACCTGCGCGTGCACCGCCCGGTCGACGTCTCCACGGTCCACGAGGGGCCGGACGGGCGGCTGCTCGTCGAGACCGACGCCGGCACCTGGGCGGCCCGCGCGCTGCTCAACGCCACCGGGACCTGGGACCGGCCCTTCGTGCCTCGCTACCCGGGCCAGGAGACCTTCCGCGGCCGCCAGCTGCACACGGCCGGGTACCGCGGGCGCGAGGAGTTCGCGGGGAAGCACGTGATCGTCGTCGGCGGCGGCACCTCCGCCGTCCAGCTGCTGATGGAACTCCACGAGCCGGGCGGCGCGGCGGCGACGACCTGGGTCACCAGGCGGCCCCCCGTCTACCGGTCCGGCCCCTTCGGGGAGGACCAGGGACGGGCCGCGGTCGCGCTCGTGGAGGAGCGCGTCAAGCAGGGCCTGCCGCCCCAGAGCGTCGTCAGCGTGACGGGGCTCCCCATGACCGAGGCGATGGAACGCGCCCGCGAGCGCGGCATCCTCGAACGCCTCCCGATGTTCGACCTGGTCACCCCGGACGGCGTGAGCTGGGCGGACGGCCGCCACGTCGCTGCCGACGTCATCCTGTGGGCCACCGGTTTCCGTGCCGCCCTCGACCACCTGGCCCCGCTGCACCTGCGCGGGCCCGGCGGCGGCATCCGTCTGGAAGGGCTCACCCAGGTCGCCGGCGACCCCCGCGTCCACCTCATCGGCTACGGCCCCTCCGCGAGCACGATCGGCGCCAACCGGGCCGGCCGCAGCGCGGTCCGCGAGATCCGCGCCTACCTGCGGGGACGACAGGCCGGAGCCCTGGACGCGCCCGGGACGCCGGAGCCGGTGGCCGCAGCGGGCTGACGGCGGGCCGCTCGCACCCCGTCACGGGTCCCGCACGGACCGCGCACCCCGCCTGGAGGGATCAGCGGGCGGTACGGCCGCCCTTGCCGAGGGTGGAGGCCCGGACGACGAGTTCCGGCTGGAAGACGATGCGCCGGTGCTCGTGCTCCTCGGCCGCGTCCCCGGTCTCCTCGATGAGCAGGTCGGCCGCCGCGCGGCCCATCCGGTACGCGGGCTGCCGCACCGAGGTGAGCGGCACCGCGGCCGCCGCCGCGAACTCGATGTCGTCGTAGCCGACCAGCGCGATCTCCTCGGGCACCGTGATGCCCGCGGCGTACAGCGCCTGCAGCACGCCCAGCGCGAGCAGGTCGTTGGCGCAGAAGACGGCGGTCGGGCGGTTCGCCATCCCCAGCAGACGGGCGCCGGCGTCGCGCCCGGAGGGGACGTCGAGCCGCTCCGCCTCGATGTGCGCCAGGGACCCGGCGGGGAGCCCGGCGGCGGCGAGCGCGTCCAGGGCGCCGGTGCGCCGGTCCTGGCACTGGGCGAGGTGCATCGGACCGCTCACGTAGACGATGCGCTCGTGGCCGCGCTCGATGAGGTGGTCGACCGCCAGGCGGCCGCCCTCGATGTCGTCGACGGACACCGAGCAGGCCTCGGCGCTCGGTACGACGCGGTCCACGAAGACGAACGGGATGCCGTGCCGCCGGAAGGAGGCGATGTTGCGGCCGCTGGTGTCCGCGGGCGTCACCAGGACGCCGCGCACCCGCTGCTCGGCGAAGAGCCCGAGGTAGTCGGCCTCCTCCGAGGGGCTCTCGCCGCTGTTGCAGAGCATCACGCCGAGCCCGGTCTCCCGGGCGGCCCGCTCGGCCCCCGAGGCGACGTCCACGAAGAAGGGGTTGGCCATGTCGAGCACGAGCAGCGCGATGATCCTGCTGCGCCCGGCCCTCAGCTGCCGCGCGGACTCACTGCGGACATAGCCCAGTTGCTCGATGACCGACAGCACGCGAGCACGCGTGTCCTCGGAGACCATGTCGGGCCGGTTGATCACGTTCGACACCGTGCCGACCGAAACACCCGCCTGCCGGGCGACGTCCTTGATCCCCACCATGCGTGTCACGAGTTCCGCCCTACCTCCTGCCGCCGGCCCGCCGCAGGCCGCGGGTTCATGCTACGCATACGTGACGGCGTAGGTGCCCACTGTGTCCGGGCGGCCGAACGGTGACGGTGGAGCGGAACCGTGTGTTCCGGAACGGAACGGGGGCCTCCGGGGGCGGGGCGGATCGCCGGCCGGGGCAGTGCCCGGCGACGTCACGCCAGGTGGAAGACCTCCGCGAGCGGGCGCATGGCCTCGTCGGGCCTGGCCCCGTCCAGCGCTTCGAAGAAGTCCCCCATCTCCGCCTGCCAGCGGGCGTTCACGTCGGTCGCCGCCATGGCCTCCTGCGCGGCTGCGAAGTCCTCCGTCTCCAGGTAGCCGACGAGCAGGCCGTCCTCGCGCAGGAAGAGCGAGTAGTTGTGCCAGCCGGCGGCGGAGAGCGCCTCCAGCATCTCGGGCCAGACGGCGGCGTGGCGCTCACGGTACTCGGCGAGCCGGTCCTTGCGGACCTTCAACAGGAAACAGACGCGCTGCACGCTCGGCCCTGGCCTCTCGGGTCTGATATGAAAGGTTTCAATCGATGGCAGGGACGTTAGGACACCCCGACATGGCTCGTCAATGGCACCCTCCGCGCCGCACAGACATCCGATCTCTACCCCACGACGCGGTGCGAATACGGCAGTATGAGCCCACGGGTGGCCGTGCCGACCGTGAGGAGGCCGCATGCGCGTAGCACTGTTCGTCACTTGCGTGAACGACACGCTGTACCCCGAGACGGGGAAGGCCGTCGTAACCCTGCTGGAGCGGCTGGGGGTGAGCGTGGACTTCCCCGCGGCGCAGACCTGCTGCGGCCAGCCGCAGTTCAACACCGGCTACCGGCACGAGACGGAGCCCCTGGTCAAGCGGTACGCCAAGGCCTTCGAGGGCTACGACTACATCGTCACACCGTCCGGCTCCTGCGCCGCGATGGTGCGTGACAACTACCCCCGCATCGGCGAGCGGGCCCGCGCCGAGGGACGCGGCGAGGGCCTCGCCGCGCTCGCCGCGTCCGTCGTGCCGCGCACCTACGAGCTGACCGAGTTCCTCACCGACGTGCTCAAGGTGACGGACGTCGGCGCCTACTTCCCCCACCCCGTCACCTATCATCCGACCTGTCATGGGCTGAGGATGCTGGGGCTGGGCCGCCGCCCGCAGGAACTGCTCAGCCATGTGAAGGGGCTGGAGCTGGTCGAACTGCCCGGCGCCGAGGAGTGCTGCGGCTTCGGCGGCACCTTCGCCGTCAAGAACGCGGCCGTCTCCGCCGCCATGGGCGCGGACAAGGCCCGCAACGTCACCTCCACCGGCGCGCGCGCCGTGTGCACGGTGGACAACTCCTGCCTGATGCACATCGGCGGCACCCTCGCCCGGCTCGGCTCCGAGGTGCGGCCGGTCCACCTCGCCGAGATCCTCGCGTCGACCGAGGCGCAGCCCTACGGAGGCATCCGATGAGCGGCACCTACCTGGGCATGCCCGCCTTCCCCGTCGCCGCCGGCGAGGCCGTGCGCGACACGACGCTGCGCGACAACCTGAGGCACGCCACCCACACCATCCGGGACAAGCGGGCCCGCGCCGTCGCCGAACTCGACGACTGGCAGCAACTGCGGGCGGCGGGCAAGGAGATCAAGGACGACGTCCTGCGCCATCTCGACCACTACCTGGTCCGGTTGGAGGAGGCGGTCACCGGCGCGGGCGGCACCGTCCACTGGGCCGCCGACGCGGACGAGGCCAACCGCATCGTGACGGACCTGGTCCGCGCCACGGGCGAGACGGAGGTCGTCAAGGTCAAGTCCATGGCGACCCAGGAGATCGGCCTCAACGAGGCGCTCGCCGAGGCCGGGATCTCCGCCTACGAGACGGACCTGGCCGAGCTGATCGTGCAGCTCGGCGACGACCGGCCGAGCCACATCCTCGTGCCCGCGATCCACCGCAACCGCTCCGAGATCCGCGACATCTTCAACGACGCCATGGGCCGCTGGGGCCGTCCCGCACCCGAGGGCCTGTCGGACTCCCCCGCGGAACTGGCCGAGGCCGCACGGCTCCACCTGCGGGAGAAGTTCCTGCGGGCCAAGGTCGGCATCTCGGGCGCCAACTTCATGATCGCCGAGACCGGCACCCTGGTCGTGGTGGAGTCCGAGGGCAATGGCCGCATGTGCCTGACGCTGCCCGAGACCCTGATCTCGGTGGTCGGCATCGAGAAGGTGCTGCCGCGCTGGCAGGACCTCGAGGTGTTCCTGCAGCTCCTGCCGCGTTCCTCCACCGCCGAGCGGATGAACCCGTACACGAGCACCTGGACCGGCACCACCGACGAGGACGGGCCGCGCACCTTCCACCTCGTCCTGGTCGACAACGGCCGCACCGACACCCTCGCCGACGAGGTGGGGCGCCAGGCGCTGCGCTGCATCCGCTGCTCGGCCTGCCTCAACGTCTGCCCCGTGTACGAGCGGGCGGGCGGGCACGCGTACGGCTCCGCCTACCCGGGGCCGATCGGCGCCATCCTCACCCCGCAACTGCGCGGCACGGACACGGCGCTCGACGCCTCGCTGCCGTACGCCTCCTCCCTCTGCGGCGCCTGCTACGAGGTGTGCCCGGTCGCCATCGACATCCCGGAGGTCCTCGTACACCTGCGGGAACGCGTGGTGCAGGGCGGTGAGGTGACCCGGGCGGGCAACAAGGTGACGCTCCGGCCCGCCAAGGGACACGCCGCCGAGCGGGCGGCGATGCGCGCGGCACGCTGGACGCTGGACCATCCGGCTGCCCTGCGCGCCGGCCAGCGGCTGGCGTCGCGGACCCGCAGGTTCCACCCCCGGCGGCTGCCGGGGCCCGGGAAGGCGTGGACCGACACCCGGGACGTCCCGTCGGTGCCGGCGGAGTCCTTCCGCGACTGGTGGCGACGCACCCGGGGGCCGGGCGCCACAGGCACGGGCACCGGTACCGGTACCGGCACCGGCACCGGCACCGGCACCGAGAGCAGGGAGGGCACCAAGTGAGCACCCGCGACCAGGTCCTGGGGCGGATCCGCCGCGCCCTCGCCGACACGGAGCGCGAGACGGTACCGGCGCGCGGCGCGGTGGACCGCGGATATCTCCGCGTCCACGGGCGACGGGACGCGGCGGAGACCGCCGACCTGCTGGCCGAGAACCTCGCCGACTACCGCGCAATCGTCCACCGCGCCACCGGCGACGAACTCCCCGGCCGCCTCGCGGGCCTGCTCGCGGCGCGCGGCACCCGCCGGGTCGTCGTGCCGCCCGGCCTGCCGGAGCAGTGGCTCTCCGCCGTGCAGGGCGTGGAGCAGGTGGCGGACTCGGCCGGGCTGACGGCACGCGAACTCGACGCGGTCGACAGCGTCGTCACCGGTTGCGCGGTGGCGATCGCGGAGACCGGCACCATCGTGCTGGACGGCGGACCCGACCAGGGGCGGCGCAGGATCACCCTCGTCCCGGACCACCACGTCGTCGTCGTGCGCGTCCCGGAACAGGTCGTGGACTCGGTGCCGCAGGCGCTGGAACGGCTGGATCCCGTCCGGCCGTTGACGTGGATCTCCGGGCCCTCGGCCACCAGCGACATCGAGCTGGACCGGGTCGAGGGTGTGCACGGACCGCGCACCCTGGAGGTCCTGCTCGTGACGGACTGACCGCACGCCGCTCATTTGGCGTCCGCGTAGCAGTCGACCACGTGGGTCTGCAGGGGGAAGGGCACCGGCGTCGGGCCGAAGAGCAGGCGCCGGGCCTCCTCCGCGGACTCGGCGACGGCGCGCTCCACCTCGGGAGCGAGTTCCTGCGGCGTGTGCACGATGACCTCGTCGTGCAGGAAGAACACCAGGCGCGGCCGTCCTCCGAGCGCGGCCAGGCGGCGGCGCAGGGAGGCCAGTACGGCCAGCGCCCACTCGGCGGCCGTCGCCTGGATGACGAAGTTGCGGGTGAAGCGTCCCCAGGCGCGGGCCTGCGCGTCGGTGAGGTCCTGCCGGTCGGCTGA
Organism: Streptomyces sp. NPDC005722; assembly: GCF_040630935.1. Taxonomy (NCBI): domain Bacteria; kingdom Bacillati; phylum Actinomycetota; class Actinomycetes; order Kitasatosporales; family Streptomycetaceae; genus Streptomyces; species Streptomyces sp. NPDC005722. Next base: position 38,039 of record NZ_JBEXYN010000050.1, on the reverse strand, counting down.
CGGGGCGGGTGAGGTGCGCCCGAGGTGGGACCGGACGACGCCGCCGCCCTCGCCGGTGCGGGCGGCGGACTCCACCAGGCGCATGGCGTCCGGGAAGCGGCGGCGCAGCACCTCGAGCAACGGCCCGACCTCGCCGCTGGTCTGGCCGTACATGGCGCCCAGCAGGCCGAGTTTGGCCCGGGCGCGGTCGCCGCCGAACGCGGTGCGCGCGAGGGCGGCGTAGAGGTCGCCCTCGGCGGCGGCCGCCGCCAGCCCGGGATCGCCGGAGAGGGCGGCCAGGACGCGCGGTTCCAGCTGGCCCGCGTCGGCGACGACCAGCCGGTGCCCGGGGTCGGCGACCACCGCGGCACGGATCTGCCGGGGGATCTGCAGGGCGCCGCCGCCGCGGGTGGCCCAGCGGCCGGAGACGACTCCGCCGACGACGTACTCGGGGTGGAACCGCCCGGTGGGCGCCCACTGTTCGCGCCACGCCCAGCCGTGGGCGCTGTGGATGCGGGAGAGCTCCTTGTAGCGCAGCAGCAGCGCGGCGGCCGGATGCCCGACCTCCCGCAGCACATGGGAGCGGGTCGAGCCGATCTTCACGCCCACACGCTCGAAGGCGGGCAGCAGTTGCGCGGGCGAGTCGGGGTTGACCGGACGGCCCAGGGCCTCCTGGATGCCGGCGGCGAGCTCGGACAGCACCTTGGGGCGGACGCCCCCGGCCGGCCGGGGGCCCAGGAGACCGGTGAGCACCGCGTCGTGGGCGGTGGCGCTCCAGGGCAGGCCGTCCCAGGTCATCTCGGCGGCGGCCAGGGCGCCGGCGGACTCGGCGGCGGACAGCAGGCGCAGCCGGTCGGGGTGCTCGGACAGGGCGATGCGGCGCTGCTGCTCGGCGTGGACGGCGACCACCGCCTCCAGCGGATCGGTGCCCGGCGGCAGATGGTGGCGGTCGGCGGCGAAGAGCACCGGCTGGTCGTCGGGGCCGCCCTCGCGCGCGTCGTCCGGCACGGGGAGTCCGCGCAGCCGGGCCCAGGCGGCGCCGAGCGAGCGCGGCAGGCCCCAGCGCTCCTCGGAACCCAGCAGCAGGGACTCGACGAGCTTGAGGTCGTGGCACCGGGCCGGACGCGCCGGGGCACGCTCCAGCAGCGGCGGGTAGATCTCGTCGGTCGCGGCCCACACCCAGCGAGGCGCCTGCCGTGCCTCACGCTCGGCGACGGCCGCGGCCAGGTCGCCGACGCTCTGCGCTGGGCCGTCCGCGGTGCCGTCCTCGCGCAGCGCCTGCAGCCGCCCGCCGGTCCCCAGGGGATCGGCGACGACGGCGACGGACAGGGTCCTGGGCGAGGTCACCGTTCGAGGGTAGAACGGGGCACTGACAGCGATGGGGCACCGACGCCCGCGGTCCGGTCAGGGGCGGCTGTCACGGCTCGCCTTCAGGGCCCACAGGACGAGCGGAGCCCGCAGCGGCAGCCTGGCCCAGGCCGCCTTCCACAGCGGCGCGGGCCGGTCGCGCCGGTCGCGGGCCATCTTCACGTTGGCGGGGAGCACGGCGGTGAAGAAGCCGGCCGCCGGCCGCGCGCTCGCCCGGCGTGTACGGGGGGCGATGCCGACGGCGAGCGTCAGTTCCGCCGCTCCGCTGACGTGGGTCCAGGTGCGGGGCGCCCCGGGCTGGACGCGCGGGACGATCGCGTCGAAGGGCAGGGGCACCACGAAGTGCGCGGTGCCCGCGGTGGCGAGCAGTCCGGCCGGCAGCAGGGCGGAACGGTCGGACGCGCGCATCGGTGCCTCTTGCGGTCTGCGCGGCGCCGCTCACGTCGGCGCCGCTGTCCTGTCCCGGGCGGACGGTCGCCCGGCCCCGAAGGTGCGCCTGCCGGCCCGCTCACGAGGTGGTGGCGGCCGGTCCTGCGAACGCCGGCAGGGCGGCGAACTCCGGTGCGACCCGGAGCGAGACGGCGAGCTCGGCCAGGATGTCCCGGACCCGGGTGAGGGGGTGCTCCGGGAAGTGCGCGTCGTAGTGGGGGGCGTCGCCCCAGTGGAAGGGGAGGCCCTGCCGCAGGTCTGTGGCGTACGGGTGGGGCATGAAATAGCGCTCGGGGCCGAGTTCGATGAGCACCCGCGCCTCCCGGGCGCCGGTGGTGCCCTGCTCCAGGGCCTGCACCTTCACGACGGCGCTGCAGGAGGCACGGGGCAGGGTGTAGCTGCCCAGGAACGCCTGCCCGGTGGGGCGGTCCGGCAGCGGGACCTTGATGACCTGGCGCAGCGTCGGGACCGTCCCCAGGTGGACGACGTCGGCCTCGATGAGGCCGCCGCCCGCCGCGGCCGTGTAATGGGCCAGCGCGTGCCGCAGGCGCGGCAGGTCCTCCAGGGGCGCGGGTATGTCCGGCGGCACGTCGAACCAGTGCAGGCTGACGAGGTCGCCGTGGTCATTGGTCCAGGCGTCCGCCTCGATCTGCCGGTAGCCGGGGAGTTCCGCCCCCGCGATGGGTCCCATGGCCGAGGATCATGCCGTATGGACGAGTTGGGCGTCACGGCGGACCAGGGCGGCGTAGCGGCCGTCCATGGCGAGCAGTTCGTCGTGGCTGCCGCGCTCCACGATCCGGCCGTGGTCGAGGACGACGATCTGGTCGGCGTCCCGGACGGTGGACAGCCGGTGGGCGATGGTGATGGTCGTCCGGCCCGCCGAGAGGGCGTCGATGGCGTCCTGGACGGCGTGCTCGGTACGGGTGTCCAGCGCGCTGGTGGCCTCGTCGAGGATGAGGACCGGCGGGTCCCGCAGGATCGTCCGGGCGATGGCGAGGCGCTGCTTCTCGCCGCCGGAGAAGCGGTAGCCGCGCTCGCCGACGACGGTGTCGTAGCCGTCGGGCAGGCCCGCGATGTGGTCGTGGATCTGTGCGGCGCGCGCCGCGGCGACGATCTCCTCGTCGGTGGCGTCGGGCTTGGCGAAGCGCAGGTTCTCGGCGACCGAGGCGTGGAAGAGGTACGTCTCCTGGGAGACGACGCCTACCGATGCAGCGAGCGTGTCGAAGGTCAGGTCGCGTACGTCGACGCCGTCGAGCGTGACGCGCCCCTCGGTGACGTCGTACAGCCGGGGCACGAGGTAGCTCAAGGTGCTCTTGCCGGAGCCGGTGGCGCCGACGACGGCGAGGCTGCCGCCGGCCGGGACCGTCAGGTCGATGCCGTCCAGGGTGCGTGCGGACGAGGCCGCGTCGTAGGAGAAGCCGACGCCTTCGAAGCGGATGTCGCCGCGGACGCGCGGCAGGCGTACGGGGTCGTCCTTCTCGGTGATGTCGACTGGCAGGTCGAGGTACTCGAAGATGCGCTGGAAGAGCGCGAGCGAGGTCTGCACCTGGACGCCGGTCGACAACAGGCTGACGGTGGGCCGGAAGAGACCCTGCTGGAGCGAGACGAAGGCGACGAGTGTGCCGATGGACACGGTGCCGCCCGCTCCGTGCACGGCGATCCCGGCGACCCAGTAGATGAGCGCGGGCATGGCGGCCATGACGACGCCGATGGTGGACATGCGCCAGCGGCCGGCCATGTTGGAGCGCACCTCGAGGTCGACCAGCCGGTCGGACTCCTCGGCGAAGGAGCGGGTGAGGGAGTCGGCGCGTCCCATGGTGCGGCCGAGGAGGATGCCGCTGACCGACAGCGACTCGGTGACGATGGCGGACATCGCCGCCATCTGCTTCTGGCGCTGGGTGGTGATCTTCTTGCGTTCGGTGCCGACCCGGCGGCTGATCCACACGAAGACCGGGAGCAGCAGCAGGGAGGCGATGGTCAGTCGCCAGTCCAGGGCGATCATGGCGACGACGGTGGCCACGACGCTGGTGAGGTTGGAGACCAGCGAGGTCGCGGTGGAGGTGACGGTGGCCTGCATGCCGCCGATGTCGTTGGCTATGCGGGACTGCACCTCGCCGGTGCGGGTCCGGGTGAAGAAGGCGAGCGACATGCGCTGCAGCCGCTCGTAGACGGCGGTGCGCAGGTCGTGCATGACCCGCTGGCCGACCGTGGTGGAGATCAGGGTCTGCAGGACGCCGAAGACGCTGTTGAGGACGGCGGTGGCGATCATGCCGAGGGCGAGCAGGCTCAGCAGGCCGGTGCGGCCCTGCGGGATCGCGGTGTCGAGGATCTCGCGCAGCATGAAGGGCGAGGCGACCGAGACGAGCGAGGCGGCGCCGACCAGGAGCCCGACGAGGGTGAGGCGGGCGCGGTAGGGACGGAAGAGCCGCAGGACGCGGCGTACGTCGGTGGTGCGGGCGGGGTCCTTGGGCGGCGGGGTCCACCGCGGGGCTTCATCGGGGTGCAAAGGGCCTCCGAAAGGTCCGGGCAGGGCAGGACGTTGAGAGTGTAGTTCATTGTTACCTATACTCACAATGAACCGCATCCTGATACCCTCTGACCATGGAATCCCGCACCCCTGCCGCGGACAGCGACGAGACCACCGGGCGCCTCGCCGACCAGTTGCTGTGGCTGACCCGCCGGCTGCACCGCGCGCAACGGCGGCACCTGGAGCCGGTGGGCGTCACGCCCGCCCAGGCGCGCATGCTGCGCACGGTCGCACACATCCTGGGGAGCGGGCCCGCGCCGCGGATGGCCGACCTCGCCGAGCGGCTGGACGTCGTGCCGCGCGCGGTGACGAGCCTGACCGACGCCCTGGAGGAGCGGGGACTGGTCCGCCGGGCGCCCGACCCCGCCAACCGCAGGGTGGTGCGCATCGAGCTCACCGAGGAGGGCGACGACGCCGTACGGCGGCTGCGCCGGGCCCGCCGGGCGGCGGCCGAGGAGCTGCTCGCCCCCCTGGACACGGACCAGCGCGATGCCCTGACGGCGTTGCTCGCCGCACTGGACACCGCGCCGGGTCGCTGCTGAGGTCCGGGACCGGGGCCGGCGCGCGGAGGCGTGCCGGCCGGGGCCTCAGGAGCGCCAGGTGTCGTTCAGCGTCACCTTGCCGCTCGCGGGGACGGTCGCCGTGCGGTTGGCGCCGGATTCCCAGGTGACGTTCCCGCTGCCGTCCTTCTTGACGTACTTGTACTCGAAGGACGTGCCCGCGCCCATGGAGACGTCGAGCTTCCACACCGGGTAGGCCGCCGAGGACAGCGGCAGCGCGCTGCCGGTGTTCCAGTTGCCGAGCGCGGCGTTGTTGCCGACCACGTAGACGTTCTGGCCCCACACCGTGGTGGCGTTGGCCGAGAAGGACGCGCCGCTCGCGGGTGTGGTGCCGCCGCCTCCCGTGCCGCAGGGGGCGCCGGCGTAGAGCGCGACCGCGTCGTTGGCACCGATGGTGGCGGTGAACCTGCCGTCGGATCCGACGGTGTAGGTGGCGCCGCCGTGCTGCACGTCGCAATAGGTGCCGGCGGGCAGCGAGGTGGTGAAGTTCTGCGTCAGCGGGCCGCTCTCGTGGTTGATCGCGACGTAGCCCTTGCTGCCGCGTCCGAAGGCGATGGCGTTGTTGCCGTTGGACCACCAGTTGGTCACCGCGGTGCCGGCCACCGCGTTGCGGAACCCGACCATCCCGGCGATCTGTGGCCATGCGTGCTGGCACTTCCAGCCGTCGCTGTAGCAGGCGTTGACGGAGCCGCCGTTGGGGGGCCCGGCGTCGTTGTCGGAGAACTCGTAGCCGGAGTGGACGTTCGGCGAACCGTAGGGCCAGGCCAGCATGTAGACGTTGGCCAGGGTGTAGGTCGCGCCGGCCTTGTAGTTGAGGGTCGAGCCGTTGCGCTCGGTGTCCCAGTTGTCGACGAAGGTGCGGGAGCTGCCGCTCGGAAGGTAGCCCGCGCCCCATGATGCGCCCCAGTTGCTGAGGTAGGCGAGCTTCTCACTGGTGAAGATGCGCTTGAGGTCGTACGCGCCCTGGAAGGCGTCGACGTCACCGGTGCCGGTGTACTCGCCGGGCTGCACGGCCTCCCCGGAGCCGTAGATGACCTCCTGCGCCCAGAAGACGGAGGGGTTGCTGAGCTTGGCCTTGACGGCCGCCAGGTCGGAGGCCGCGATGTGCTTGGCGGCGTCGATGCGGAATCCGTCGACGCCGAGCGCGATGAGGCTGTTCAGGTACGCCGCGATCGTCGAGCGCACGTAGTCGCTGCCGGTGTTCAGGTCCGAGAGCCCGACGAGTTCGCAGTTCTGGACGTTGTCACGGTTGGTGTAGTCGGTGATGTTCGTCCGGCAGGAGTGGAAGTCCTGGTTCTGGTAGTACCCCGGGTAGGTGTACTTGCTGTAGGACGTGCCGCCGGTGCCGGTGCCCGAGCCGGCGCTCATGTGGTTGACGACGGCGTCCGCGACGACCTTCACCCCGGCGGCGTGGCAGGTGTCGACCATGTTCCGGAACGCCGTGCTGTCGCCCAGCCGGCCCGCTATGCGGTAGCTGACGGGCTGGTAGGAGGTCCACCACTGCGCGCCCTGGACGTGCTCCTGGGGCGGCGACACCTCGACGTAGCCGTACCCGGCCGGCCCGAGGGTGCTGGTGCACTCCTTGGCGACCGAGGCGAACTTCCACTCGAAGAGGGTGGCCGTGACGTCCTTGCTTCCGGGCGGCGCTGCGTGGGCCGGCTGCTGCGAGACGCCGACGAGCCCGGCGGTGCCGAGCAGGGCGGCGAGACCCGCGCGCAGAAAACGCGATCTCATGGTGCGGCTCCTTCGTGTTCGGGCACAAAGGTGCCCCGAAGACAGCCACGCGCCAGGCCATCGAGTGTGGGGGCGGGGTTCCCGCCCGTGGGAACTCCGGGTAGGAGACTGGCGCCACGGGCGGGTAGCGTCAATACGTCGCGTGGAAAAACTTTCAACTTCTTGCGGAAACAGGCTGCTTGGCTCTTGCGCCGGCTTTCCGGCCCTTGCGGGGCCTCCTGTTGATCAGCCGTCAGGCCGTCAGGTGCGCGCGGTCCCCCATCACCACGACCGGGTGGAGCGCCGGGTCGAGCGTGCGCAGCAGGTACTCCATGTCGGCCTTGGACTGGCTGACGCAGGCCGACGTGCCACTGCCGTGGTCCATGTGCAGCCAGATGCTGCCGCCCTTGGACTGGCCCTGGGGCCGGGTCGGGTCGAGCGGGGAGGTGCCCTTGACCCGGTTGTAGTCGATGGCGATGACGAGGTCGAAGTCGTGCCAGTGCGACCGGGACCACGACCGCGGCGCGGCGAAGGCGGACGAGCGGTGGTACGGGAGCCGGGAGTCCGGCTCGGCCAGCACGCCGCCCGCGTCCGACAGCGTGAAGACGCCCACCGGGCTCTTCCTGTCGCCCTCGTGGTGGTCGGTCGTCCAGCCGCGCTTGCCGTTGTGCCCGGGCCACGAGCGCTCGCGCTTCCACAGGTCGCCCTGCCGGGTGTACAGCACGATGGTCGAGTCCGCGGAGCTCGCGCCGTCCCCGTACACCGCGACGACCTGACGGGCCTCGCCCGGGATACGGTCCCGCAGCGCGGCGCCGACACCCGGGATCGTACGTGTGGCGGCCGGCTGGGTCGCGCGCGGCCGCTGCTTCTCCACGGTCCGCCCCGACGCGTCCTGGTGCCCGTCGGTGCTCCCGGCGCAACCGGCGAGCAGCACCAGCGCCGCCGCGACGACGACCGTCCCCGCCCCACGCATCACTCGAACCGCCCCTCTTCCGTGCAGTCGCGTTCCATCTTCGCACCCTCCGGTGGGGACGGACGGGGGCCGCCGGCCGTTCCACCCGACGCGGGAAAAAACGGGTTGAATTCGTCACGCCGGTGACGCGACGCTGACACGTCCGCTCCCACTCCAGCACCGATGTCGGGACGTCATGTCGCTACGCGCTCTCCCCCATGCCGACCCGGGTGTCCCCGACGCCCGCTCCGGCTTCCGTCTCCTGCTCTGGCTGGAACGGCGCCAGATCGGCGGCCAGGTCAAGGCCGCACTGTGGGGCACCCTCCACATGGCGGCCGTCGCCTGCTTCCCGGCCGCCGTCGGCATCGCCGTTCAGGCCGTCGTCGACGGCTCCGGCGGGCGCCTGGCGCTCGCGGGCGGCCTGATCCTCGCCCTGGGCGTGGTGGCCGCCGTCGGCGACACCATGCTGCACCGCACCGCCGTCACCAACTGGATCACCGCGGCCGCCCGGGTGCAGCTGCTCCTGTCGCGCAAGACCGTGGAACTGGGCTCGCTGCTCACCCGGAGGGTCGCGGCGGGCGAGGTCGTCGCGGTGAGCACCGGGGACGTCGAGAAGATCGGCTGGTTCGTCGAGGCGCTGGCCCGCTTCGCCTGCTCCGTGCTGGCGACCGTGGGCGTCACCGTCGCCCTGCTGGTCTACCGGCCGGAGCTCGGGCTGATCGTCGCCGCGGGCGTCCCCGTACTCGCCCTGTCCGTCCTGCCGTTGCTCCCGCACGCGACACGGCGCGCCGACGAACAGCGCGCCAAGGCGGGCAAGGCCACCGAACTCGCCTCCGACACCGTGGCCGGACTGCGCGTACTGCGCGGCATCGGCGGCGAGGAACTCTTCCTGTCCCGCTACCGGCAGGCCTCCCAGGAGGTCCGCGGCGCCGCCGTCCGCAACGCCCGGATGTGGGCGCTGATCAGCGCCGTGCAGGTGGCCCTGCCCGGGCTGCTGCTCCTCGCGGTGACCTGGTACGGCGCCCGGCTCGCGCTGGAGGGACGCATCGCGGTGGGCGAACTGGTCACCGTCTACGGGACGGTGGTCTTCCTGCTCTTCCCGCTGCGGGGCTTCGAGGAGATCGCGATGGCGTACTCCTTCTCACGACCGTCCGCCACGCGCGCCGCCCGGGTGCTGGCCCTGCGGAGGGACGGCGCGGGCGGCGACCGCGGGACCGTCAGGCACCCGGACGGGCTGCCCACGGGTGACCTCCACGACCCGCTGACGGGGCTGTTCGCGCCCGCCGGGGAACTGACCGCCGTGGTGTGCGGGGACCCGGACGCCGCGGGCGCGCTCGCCGACCGGCTCGGCGGGCACTCCCCGGACGGGCCCGGGGACACCCCCTCGGTGCTGCTCGGCGGTACGGCGCTGGAGGACCTGCCGCCGGCGGCGGCCCGCGCGGCCGTGCTGGTCCAGGACAAGGACCCGGTGCTGCTGTCCGGGACGCTGACCGAGCTGCTGGACGTGCCCGCCTCCGGCCGGGTCACCCCGGCCGAGGCGCTGGCGGCCGCGCAGTGCGGCGACGTGCTCGACGCGCTCGCGCAGGCCTCGGTGGACGCCGGCGGGGACCCGATGCGGTCCCGGATCACCGAGCGCGGACGCTCGCTGTCGGGCGGCCAGCGGCAGCGGCTGGCGCTTGCCAGGTCGCTCGTCGCCGATCCCGGTGTCCTGGTGCTGGACGAGCCGACCAGCGCCGTCGACACGCACACCGAGGCCCGGATCGCACAGGGCCTGAAGGCGCTGCGCGCCCAGCGGACGACGGTGGTCCTCACCTCCAGCCCCCTGCTGCTCGACCGTGCGGACCGGGTGGTGTTCGTCGAGGACGGCGCGGTGCGCGCGTCCGGCACGCACCGCGAACTGCTCCGCACCGACCTCGGTTACCGCGCCGTCGTCACCCGTGAGACCGAGCGTGAGGCCGGGGAATCCGCACCACTGGAGAAGGCCGAGGAAACCGCATGATCGGCGTGGAACCGCCGCAGTACGACCCGGCCGCGCCGCGGCACGTCACGACCCTGCCGGTGGGCTCGCCCGCCACGGTGCGCGGCTACGTCGCCGAGCTGGCCCGGCGGCACCGGGGCGCGTTCGCCGTCCTCGTCTCGGTCAACGCCGTCGCCGTCCTCGCCTCGATGGTCGGCCCCTACCTGCTGGGCCGGCTCGTCGAGGACCTGGCGGCGGGCCACCGCGACCTGCACATGGGACGCACCATGGCGCTGTTCGCCGCGGCACTCGCCGTGCAGACCGTGTTCGTCCGGGAGGTGCGGCTGCGCGGCGCGGTCCTGGGCGAGCGGATGCTGGCGGACCTCCGCGAGGACTTCCTCGTACGGTCCGTGGGGCTGCCCCCGGGGGTCCTGGAGCGGGCGGGAACGGGCGACCTGCTGTCCCGCATCACCACGGACATCGACCGGCTGTCCAACGCCATGCGCGAGGCCGTCCCGCAGCTGGCGATCGCCGTGGTGTGGAGCGGCCTGCTGCTCGGCGCGCTGACGGCGACCTCGCCGCCGCTGGCACTGGCGGTGCTGGTGGCCGTCCCGGTGCTGCTCGCCGGCTGCCGCTGGTACTTCCGGCGCGCTCCGAAGGCGTACCGCTCAGAGGCGGCCGGCTACGCGGCCGTCTCGGCGGTCCTCGCGGAGTCGGTGGACGCCGGGCGCACCATCGAGGCGCACCGGCTCGGCGACCGCCGCGAGGAGCTGTCCCGTACGCGGATCCGGCAGTGGGTGGCGTGGGAGCGCTACACGATGTGGCTGCGCAGCGTGCTCTTCCCGGTGATCAACGCGACGTACGCGCTCATCCTCGCGTCGGTGCTGCTGATCGGCGGGACGCTGGTGCTGCACGGCCGGATGACGGTGGGCGAGCTGACGACGGGCGCACTGTACGCGCAGATGCTGGTCGACCCGGTCAACCTCATCCTGCGCTGGTACGACGAGCTGCAGGTGGCGCAGGTGTCGCTGGCCCGGCTGGTCGGCGTCCGGGAGGTCGAGCCTGGCGTCGGGGACGAGCGGCTGACGCCGGTCGGCCGCGACGTCCACGCCGATGAGGTGCGGTTCGGCTACCGCGCCGGCAGCGACGTGCTGCACGGGGTGAGCCTGCGGGTCCGTCCGGGCACCCGGCTGGCCCTGGTCGGGCCGTCCGGGGCGGGCAAGTCGACGCTGGGGCGGCTGCTGGCCGGGATCTACAGTCCGCGGGCCGGCGAGATCACCCTCGGCGGCGCCCAGCTGGCCCGGATGCCCGCGGAGCGGGTCCGCGAGCACGTGGCCCTGGTCAACCAGGAGCACCACGTCTTCGTCGGCACCCTCCGGGACAACCTGCTGCTCGCCCGGGCGGGAGCGGGCGACGAGGAGCTGTGGGCGGCGCTCGCCGCGGTCGACGCCGACGGGTGGGCGCGGGCGCTCGACGACGCCCTGGACACCGAGGTCGGCTCGGGCGGCACCGCTCTCACCCCGGCCCAGGCGCAGCAGGTGGCGCTGGCCCGGCTGGTCCTCGCCGACCCGCACACCCTGGTGCTGGACGAGGCGACCTCGCTGCTGGACCCGCGTGCGGCGCGCCATCTGGAGCGGTCGCTGGCCCGGGTGCTCGACGGCAGGACCGTGGTGGCCATCGCGCACCGGCTGCACACCGCGCACGACGCCGACCTGATCGCGGTGGTCGAGGACGGCCGGATCAGCGAGCTGGGCAGTCACCACCAGCTGGTGGAGGCCGACGGTGCCTATGCGGCGCTGTGGCGGTCCTGGCACGGATAGAGCGGACCGGCACGGCGCCGCGTCACAGCACGGCGGTGTGGCGTGGCAGGGGCTCTCAGCCGAAGAACAGGGCCCCGGCCGCGCCCACGCCACCGATCACGAAGAAGACCGGCGTCAACACCTTGACCTCGACCTTGCTGCCGGCGCGGAAGCGCATGAACTTGGGCGGGCCGAGCGGGTACCAGCGCCTGCGGCCGATCGGGATGGGCCACAGCACGGGGCAGCCGGACACGGTCAGGGCGTCGCCGATGCAGTGCACGATGGAGCCCAGCACAATGGGGACGCCGATCCACAGGTAGTGCTGGCCGGGCTCGGTGAACAGCCAGGCCTTGCCGCTCTCGGTGCTGTCCAGGGCGTCCGCCAGCACCCAGGCGCTGGTCGCGCCGAGCAGCCAGACCAGGACGTCGCTGGAGACGCGGGCCTGCCGCCACAGCAGCCCCTCGACGGCCAGTACCGCGTGCACGAAGAGGATGACGAGCACCGCCCACCGGCCGCCCACCAGGGCCAGGCCGGAGGCCGCGGCGCCCATCAGGACCGCCCACAGCCATGTGTGGGTGAGGGTGCGGTGTCCGCCCTGGCGTACGGGGTCACCGGGCTTCCGGGTCCTCTTGTAGGTGGCGAACGACAGCTTGTCGATGATCTCGCACAGCCCGCGCGATATGGGGCCGAAGGCCCGCGAGATCGTCGCCGCCTTGTGGTCCAGGTCGGGGGCGAGCGCCGCGCCGGCGCAGATCAGCGCGCCGACCACGATGGTCGGCCACGGCATCGGATGACCGAGCCCCGCGGAGACTGCTCCCACGGACAGCCACGCTGCCGCTCCGGAGATGGAGTGTGCCGGTCCCATCATGGTGTGTGTCCCGCCCTTTCGGCCCGCTCTGACAGCGGACTTGACGCCCAGTCGACGGCACACCATACCGTCGGCCGATCTTCGTGCGCGCCGCCGGTTCACCCCCCGGTCCGGGAGGCAGGCAAGATGGTGGTGTGACCCTCATCGATCAGCTGCCTTCCGAGCCCGACCCCGACGCCCTCTTCGAGGCCTTCTCGTCCTGGGCGGAGGGCCGGGGCATCACGCTCTATCCCGCCCAGGAGGAGGCGCTGATCGAGGTCGTGTCGGGTGCGAACGTCATCCTGTCGACCCCCACGGGTTCCGGGAAGAGCCTGGTCGCGGCGGGTGCGCACTTCGCGGCGCTGGCCCGGGACGAGGTCACCTTCTACACCGCGCCGATCAAGGCCCTGGTGTCGGAGAAGTTCTTCGACCTGTGCAAGCTCTTCGGCACCGAGAACGTCGGGATGCTCACCGGGGACGCCTCCGTGAACCCGGACGCGCCCGTCATCTGCTGCACGGCCGAGGTGCTGGCGTCGATAGCGCTCCGGGACGGCAAGGACGCCGACATCGGCCAGGTCGTCATGGACGAGTTCCACTTCTACGCCGAGCCCGACCGGGGCTGGGCGTGGCAGATCCCGCTGCTGGAGCTGCCGCAGGCCCAGTTCCTGCTGATGTCGGCGACGCTCGGCGACGTCACGCGCTTCGAGAAGGACCTCACGCGCCGCACCGGCCGGCCCACCTCCGTGGTGCGCTCGGCGACGCGGCCGGTGCCGCTGTCGTACGAGTACCGGCTCACCCCCATGACCGAGACGCTGACCGAGCTGCTCGAGACCCGCCAGGCCCCCGTCTACATCGTGCACTTCACGCAGGCGGCCGCCGTGGAGCGGGCGCAGGCGCTGATGAGCATCAACATGTGCACGCGCGCCGAGAAGGACGCCATCGCCGAGCTCATCGGGAACTTCCGCTTCACCACGACGTTCGGCCGCAACCTGTCCCGGTTCGTCCGGCACGGCATCGGTGTGCACCACGCCGGCATGCTGCCCAAGTACCGGCGCCTGGTGGAGAAGCTGGCGCAGGCGGGACTGCTCAAGGTCATCTGCGGCACGGACACCCTCGGCGTCGGCGTGAACGTGCCGATCCGCACCGTGCTCTTCACCGCCCTCACCAAGTACGACGGCAGCCGCGTGCGTGTGCTGCGGTCCCGTGAGTTCCACCAGATCGCGGGCCGCGCGGGGCGCGCCGGCTTCGACACCTCGGGCTTCGTGGTGGCCCAGGCGCCGGAGCACGTGATCGAGAACGAGAAGGCCCTCGCGAAGGCCGGCGACGACCCGAAGAAGCGCCGCAAGGTGGTCCGCAAGAAGGCGCCCGAGGGCTTCGTCGCGTGGACGGAGAACACCTTCGAGAAGCTGATCGCCTCCGACCCCGAGCCGCTCACCTCCCGCTTCCGGGTGACCCACGCGATGCTGCTGTCGGTCATCGCCCGCCCTGGCAACGCCTTCGACGCGATGCGGCGGCTGCTGGAGGACAACCACGAGGACCGCAGGTCCCAGATTCGGCACATCCGGCGGGCCATCGCGATCTACCGCTCGCTGCTGGCGGGCGGGGTCGTGGAGCGGCTGGACGAGCCCGACGAGGAGGGGCGCATCGTCCGGCTGACGGTCGACCTGCAGCAGGACTTCGCGCTCAACCAGCCGCTGTCCACCTTCGCGCTGGCCGCGTTCGAGCTGCTGGAACCGGAGTCCCCCTCCTACGCACTGGACATGCTGTCGGTGATCGAGTCGACCCTCGACGACCCCCGGCAGATCCTCGGCGCCCAGGAGAACAAGGCACGCGGCGAGGCCGTCGCGGCGATGAAGGCCGACGGGGTCGAGTACGAGGAGCGGATGGAGCGGCTGCAGGACGTCTCCTACCCCAAGCCGCTGGAGGAGGTGCTGTCGCACGCCTACGGCGTCTACCGCAAGAGCCACCCGTGGGTCGGCGACCACCCGCTGTCGCCCAAGTCGGTCGTGCGCGACATGTACGAACGGGCGATGACCTTCTCCGAGTTCGTCTCGTACTACGAACTGGCCCGGACCGAGGGCATCGTGCTGCGCTACCTGGCGGGGGCGTACAAGGCGCTGGAGCACACCGTCCCGGACGACCTGAAGTCCGAGGACCTGCAGGACCTCATCGCCTGGCTCGGCGAGCTGGTCCGCCAGGTCGACTCCAGCCTGCTCGACGAGTGGGAGCAGCTCGCCAACCCCGGCGAGATGACGGCCGAGGAGGCCCAGGAGCGGGCCGACCAGGTCAAGCCCGTCACGGCCAACGCCCGCGCCTTCCGGGTCCTGGTGCGCAACGCCATGTTCCGCCGGGTGGAGCTGGCGGCGCTGGAGCGGTTCGGCGAACTCGGCGAGATGGACGCCGCGTCCGGCTGGGACGCGGACGCGTGGGCCGAGGCGATGGACGCCTACTGGGACGAGTACGAGGACCTGGGCACCGGGCCCGACGCGCGCGGTCCGAAGCTGCTGCAGATCGAGGAGCGTCCCGGCGAGGGGCTGTGGAAGGTCCGCCAGACCTTCGCGGACCCGGAGGGCGACCACGACTGGGGCATCTCCGCCGAGGTCGACCTCACCGCCTCCGACGAGGAGGGCCGCGCAGTGGTCAAGGTGACGGCGGTGGGGGCACTGTGACCTCGGGGAGGACCTCAGGGGCCTCCGGGGACTCGCGACCGGCCACCCGCACGAAGGAGCGCACCCGATGACCAACCCCGCCGAGCGGCTGGTGGACCTCCTCGACCTGGAGCGGATCGAGGAGGACATCTTCCGCGGGCAGAGCCCGCAGGAACGCCTCCAGCGGGTGTTCGGCGGCCAGGTGGCGGGCCAGGCGCTGGTCGCGGCCGGACGCACGACGGACGGCACCCGTCCGGTGCACTCCCTGCACGCGTACTTCCTGCGCCCGGGGCGTCCCGGCGTGCCGATCGTGTACCAGGTGGAGCGGATCCGCGACGGCCGCTCCTTCACCACGCGGCGCGTGGTCGCGGTGCAGCAGGGCCGGACGATCTTCAACCTGACCGCCTCCTTCCATGTGCCGGAGCCCGGGTTCGAGCACCAGCTGCCGATGCGCGAGGTCCCGGACCCGGAGAGCCTGCCGAAGCTGAGCGACGAGCTGCGGGAGCACCTCGGCGAACTCCCCGAGCAGCTGGAGCGGATGGCACGGCGGCAGCCGTTCGACATCCGCTACGTGGACCGGCTGCGCTGGACCGCCGCGGAGGTCGAGGGCGCCGAGCCGCGCAGCGCGGTCTGGATGCGCGCGGTGGGCCCGCTCGGCGACGACCCCCTGGTCCACACCTGCGCCCTGACGTACGCCAGCGACATGATGCTGCTGGACGCGGTGCGCGTGCCGGTCGAGCCGCTGTGGGGGCCGCGCGGCTTCGACATGGCCTCGCTGGACCACGCGATGTGGTTCCACCGGCCGTTCCGCACCGACGAGTGGTTCCTGTACGACCAGGAGTCCCCCGTCGCGACGGGGGCGCGCGGCCTGGCCCGCGGCCGCATCTACGACCGCGAGGGCCGCCTGCTGGTCTCCGTGGTCCAGGAGGGACTGTTCCGCAAACACGGCGACTGAACCCCCCGCGCCGGGGCGCTGGGCTGCACCGGGCGTCGTTCCGCGGGCCGGCCGTCAGCGCATCTTGAAGACCGGGCCTCGCGGCGTGAACGGCAGGCCGGCGTCGTGGGGTATCAGGAAGGCGTGTTCGCGGCGTATCCGCAGGACGTCGCACTCGCCGTCGGTGATCAGCAGGACCGGGGCCGTCGGAGGGAAGTCCGGAGCGCGCTGGAGCAGGTCGACACCGGGCTGCAGCACGGTGCCGCCGCGGCCCCTGACGCGGACCTTGTGCGCGATCTCGGTGACCGGCACATAGCCCGCGTCGAAGGGCGCGGCATCACAGAACACCACCCGCGCGGCGGTCACGTCGCGGGCGGTGGCGTAGGACGCGATGGCGCCGAGCGCCTTGCCGAGCAGGGTGCGGCTCATGGACGCAGAGGTGTCCAGCACCACGCCGAAGGTGCAGCGGGCCACTTCCTGAGGCGGGTGGCTGCGGCCGGCCCGGGGGATGTCCGGGGTGGAGGCCTGCCGCCGGGCGGGACGGGCGAAGCTGCGCACCGCCTCGGGGCGGGGCACGTACTCGTCGAACCAGCGGGCGAGCCTGGCGTCCCACGGCGGGGGCGGCTGGGACAGCGCGCGGATCTCCTCGACCAGTCCGGCGGGGAGCAGGCCGCGTTCACGGCGGTGCAGTTCGAGCCCCTGAAGCAGCCCGCGCCGGTAGAACTCGTCCAGGTCCACCCATGAGGGCGCGGTCTCCCCAGGGCGTGGCAGCGGCTCGCCGAGGACGTCCCCGAGGCCCTTGCCGCGCAGCGTGGCGAGACGGCGCAACCGCCGCTGGTCCCGGGCGATGCGGTCGTAGACCTCCTCGCTGGACAGTCCGGCGAGGGCCGGGTCGTGCAGCAGGCCCTCGGGCATGTGCCCGACGCCCATTTCCAGCAACCAGCCGTTGATCACGTAATCCGCTGCGACATTGAACAGGTACGGGTCCCGGCCGCCCTGGCGCTCGCCGTGGCGCAGCGCGGCGTGCAGCATCTCGTGGGCGAGGATGAACCGCCATTCCTCGTCTTCGAACCGGCACAGCGGGTTGAGGTAGATCTCCCCCGCCTCGGCGTTGACCGCCGCCACCGAGATCCGCTGCGCGCGGGCGAGTTCGGCGTCGGCGACCAGGGTCATCCCGGCGGCGATGCCGCCGAGCAGCGGGTAGGAGGAGACGAACCAGCTCAGGGCACGCTCCCAGGGGCGCAGCGGACGCCTCGCCCCGGTGAGCTCCTCGCGACGGCCGGCGGCGACGTCCATGGCCGCCGACATCGTGCGGGTGAGGGCGCTCGCGAAGGCGACGGTCCAGTCCTCCGGGATCCAGGACTGTTTCCAGGGGTGGAGCACCTGATCGCGCTCCGGGCCTCCGGTGCCGCACGTCGCGAACGCAGCCGGGATGCCCTCACGGCGCCAGCGCGCCGCGAGTTGCTCCTCGTCGCCGTCCGGGAAGTCCGGCGGGAGGGTGACGGGTGCGCGGCCCACGGGGAAGGTGCCCAGGAAGCGGTTGACCACCGCGCAGCGGGCGGCCAGGTCGAAGCGGTCGATTTGCTCGCGTGGACCCCTGGCGGCAGGGAGGTGCCCGAAGCCGAGGTGCAGGAGGCAGTGCGCCAGCACCCACGCCCATTCCTCCGGCGCCGCGTGACGCAGGGGGTCGACGTGCACGACGCCGTTGGAGGTGACCGCCGCCCAGCCGCCGCGGGGGTGCTCCTCGCACTCCTCGCTGCGACACAGGCGGCCGTTGACGGCGGAGAGCGCGGCGAGGGCGGTGTTGCGGCGCAGCAGCTCCACCCCGGCGGCGAACGCCTCGCCGGCGGGATCCTTGCGGGGCACCGACCGGGCCCGGGACCTGTCACCGCGCGCACCGCTCACCGGCGTGCCTCGACCAGCCGCGGCATGTCCCGGGCGGCCTCGAGGAGGAACCAGGAGGGCAGCACCGGGTTGCCGTCGTCGCCGTCGGCAATCACGGTCTGGGCGACCTCGACCGAGATCTCGGCCAACTGGACCAGCAGGGCCTTGGCTCGGTAGGCCATCTGCCGCACGGCCGGGGAGGCGTGTTCCCGCTGCGCCGGCAACTCCTTGACCAGTCGGCCTCGGAAGGAGTCGGCGAGGTAGTAGAGCAGGTCGCGGTCCTCGATGCGGCGCGGCCAGGAGGCGTCGCCCTTGAGGATGGCCTCCAGACCGTACGAGTGCCGGACGATCTTGACGTAGCCGCAGAAGGCGGTGGCGTGTGCGGGGGTGAGCGTGCCGTAGGCCAGCACCTTCAGCGTCTCCTCGTCCAGGGCGGGTCCGAAGGAGTGGAGCGCGTCGGAGAGCATGTGCCAGGCGCGTGGGGTGGAGAACGGCTCCTCGGTCTTGGGCGGTGCGGACCACAGGTGGTCCGGCCGGTCGGTGAGATGGTCGGTGATCCAGGGATGGATGCCGGCGCCGGCCGACCACACCAGCCAGTCCGCGGCGGACGCCTGCAGATGGATGTGCGCCAGCCGGTTGACCAGTGCGGAGGCCATGGGACGCGCCAGGGCGTTGTCGGTGGCCCGGTTGCCCGCACCGATGACGATGCTGCCGGGCGGCAGCTCGTACGAACCGATGCGCCGGTCGAGGATCAACGAGTAGAAGGCCTTCTGCACGTCCGGGGTGGCCGCGTTCAGCTCGTCGAGGAAGAGGCAGTACGGCTCGTCGCGGGCGATGGTCTCCGGCGGGCAGAACCGCGAGCGGCCGTCGACGATCTGCGGAACGCCGATGAGGTCCTCCGGGGCCAGCTGCGTTCCGATGAGGCTCACGCACTCCAGTCCCAGCGAGTCGGCGAACTCCCTGACCAGGGAGGACTTCCCGATGCCGGGTGCGCCCCACAGGAAGACCGGGCGCACGGTGGCCAGGTTGAGCAGCAGCTCGGGCACCTGGGAAGGCGAGACGGTGACAACACCCTGCAAGCGCGGGCTCCTTGGGGATCGAGGGGTGGCGGGCATTCGACGGGCGCCGGCCGGCCCGAGAAGTCTCACCCTTGCCGCCGCCGGCCCGCACCTGCTTTTCGGCACACACGCCCGGTCACCCCAGTCCGAGGAGGCGGCGCCAGCGGCTGGGTGGGGTAGTGGGCGCGGGCTCGGGCGGGGGCGGTGGGGTGGCCGGGCGGGCGGGGGGTTCGCCGCGATCAGGGTGCGGGGCGGGGCGGGCGGCGCGGGCCCTGAGCAGGGCGTCCGCGAGCGAGACCTGGGCGAAGGTGACCTCGTCGGGGTGGGAGGCGACCGTCTGGCCCTCGATCAGCTCGCGGGTCGCGTACGAGCCCGGGCTGCCGGCGGGGAGCGCCGGGCACAGCCGGCGTAGGTAGGCCCGTTCGCGGGCGTCGGGCACGGCGTCGGCGGCCGCCTGCGGGCCCAGCAGGGCGGACCATGCGGACGCCTCGGCCCAGGCGTCCGCGGCGTCCCGTACGAGCTCCTCGACGCGTCGGGCCCGCCAGCCGCGGGCGCGGTGGTCCTCGCCCTCGTCGAGGGCGTCGCGCAGCTCGGCGGGCAACCGGCCCTCCAGCAGCTCCGGATGGGCCCGGGCGAACCTCCGCACGTCCTCGGCGAGGTAGAGCCACACCACGGCGCGGTAGCGGTTGACGTACCAGCGGACGGGGCGGAGGAAGCCGCCCCTGGCGAGCCGGGCGAAGCGCTCCCGGCTGATCCCGATCAGCGCCGCGCCCTCGATGCCGCCCACCAGTTCCAGCCGTGCGCGCAGGCGGTCGGGAAAGCCCTCCTCCTCCCGCAGCCGGTCCACGTCCTCACGGACGACGCGACGGCGTCCGCCGACGGCCGGCGCCGTACGCACCTCGCCGGTCTGCAGCGCGACCTCGAACTCCTCTGCCTCCAGGCACAGTTCCTCCCGGGCGCGCTGCATGCCGAGCGCCTCGCGGGCGGCGGTCTCCTTGACAGCCATGCCACTCCCCCTGACCTTCCGTAGCGACTCATCACTGACAGTCACGACGATAGGTCCTCACGGCGACATCCGCCGGGGCCTGTGGATAACTCTCGTCACGCCCCGTGGTCGTACACGGTCACGGGGATCCCGCGGCCCACGAGCCGCTCCTCGACCGACGGCGCGACCCGCTCCCACCGGCCGCCCGCGAGCCCGCACCCGATGCGGGGCATGTGCACGGACGCGCCGAGCTCCGCGGCCTTCCGCGCCACCAGGGCCAGCCCGGCGTCGATCGCCTCGTACCGCACGGGAACGCCGTTGCTCCCCCTGCGGATGCCGCGCTGCCCGACGAGGTTGGCCACCCAGATCCACTCGCCGACCCGGACGAACTGGACGGCGCCCAGCGCGAAGTCGTTGCCGGCACGCTCGCGGTGCCATCGCCGATACGCGGCCTCGGGCTCCGGCCAGCGGCGGGAGAGCGCGAGGACGAACCCCTTGCCCCAGCCGCCCACGTCGTTGCAGACGTGGACGATCAACTTGACGCCCTTGCCCTGCGGCGCGGTGGCGTCCCCCCGGACGTAGGTGATCCCCTCCATGGGGTCACCGTACGTCCGGGGTCCGACAACGCCGCCTGACCGGCGGCCCGGTTCACAAGGCGCGCAGGCCGTCGATGACGTCCTTGAGGAGCCCCACGTCGGGCAGCTCGGCCGGCGGAACGGGCCGGATGGCCCGCAGGTGGCCGTCCCGGAGGAGGTCCCCGAGCAGCACGCGGACGACTCCGAGCGCGAGGTCGGCCTCCGAGGCCAGTTCGGCCACGGTGAGCGGGCCGTCCCGGCACAGGTCCAGGAGGGCCAGGTGCTCCTCGTCGAGGTCGTCGTCCGGGGCCGTACCGACGGCCGGGACCATGACGGCTATCAGGTCGACGTCACCGTCGGAGTCCGGCCGGGTGCGACCGCCGGTGATGGTGTAGGCGCGCACCATCGGACCGGCCTCGTCGTCATACCAGAGCGCGCCCTCGTCTCCCGGCGGGCTCGGGTTCATGCTTCATCACTCCCCCGGTGCCGCCGCGTCGTGCCGGCGCGGCGTGACACCGAGGTGTTCACCGACCCGGTGGACCATGAGGGTCATCTCGTAGGCGATCTGCCCGACGTCCGCCTGCACCCCGCTGAGCACCGAGAGGCAACTGCCCTCGCCCGCGGCCGTGACGAACAGGAAGCCGTCGTCGAACTCCACCATCGTCTGGCGTACGCCGCCCGCGTCGAAGTGCCGGCCCGCGCCCTTGGCGAGGCTGTGGAACCCGGACGAGACGGCGGCCAGGTGCTCGGCCGTGGCACGGTCCAGACTGGTGCTCGCCCCGGTCACCAGACCGTCGCCGGAGAGCACCAGCGCGTGCCTGACGTGCGGCACCCGCTCTGTCAGATCGTCCATCAGCCACGTGAGTCCACTGCTCACCGTCATCCCCCGTTCTCCCCGGTCTCCGCTGTCCCTTGCGGTGCTGCGGCGTCCCTGCCGCGGGCCAGGCCGCGGGCGAACGCCGTGATGGTGGAACGAGCCTCTTCCGGAGATCGTTCCCTTTCGTCTCCCCCGCCCGGCGGCTCCGCCGGGCTCTGGTGCACCCCGTCGTCCCTCAACTGGGCCACGAGACTCGCCTGCCGCTGGCGCTTCGGCAACCCCGTACCCGTGCGACCTTCCTCACGCGGCCGGGTCGGTCCACGCCGGGGCCTCGGCGTGCGCGGACCCGCGTCCGCGCGGTCCGGCCCGGGCGGTTCGGGAACGGCTCGCGGCCGGAGCACGTGCTCGCCGGTCTCGACGTCGTCGCCCGAGGCGTCCACGAGCACCGACTGCGGGACGAACACCACCGCCACGGTGCCGTCGAACCGTCCGCGGCGCAGGGTGACGCGCACCCCCTGCCGGGCGGCGAGCCGCCCGACGGTGAATAGTCCGAGACGGTCGGTCTCGGGGAGCTCCGTCCCGCCGCCGGCCTCACCGAGTTCGTTGTTGGCCTCGGCGAGCCGCTCGGCGCTCATGCCCAGACCGCGGTCCTCGACCTCGAGGACGTAACCGCCGGCGACGACCTCGCCGCGTACCTCGACCTTGGTGTCGGGCGGCGAGAAGGCGGTGGCGTTGTCGATGAGTTCCGCCAGCAGGTGCAGCACGTCGGCGACGGCCGGGCCGGTCAGCGCCACCCGGGGCATGCGCCGGACGGTGACCCGCTGGTAGTGCTCGACCTCGCCGACCGCGGCCCTCGCGACCTCCGCGAGCCGCACCGGGCGCCGCCAGGCGCGGCCGGGTGCGTTGCCGGAGAGGATCAGCAGGCCCTCGGCGTGGCGGCGCATGCGGACGGCGATGTGGTCGACGCGGAAGAGGTCGTCCAGGTCCTCCGGGTCGCCGGAGCGGCGCTCCATCGCGTCCAGCAGCGTCAGCTGACGGTGCAACAGCACCTGGCTGCGGCGGGCGAGGTTGGTGAAGACGGCCGAGACGCCGCGGCGCAGCTTCTCCTGGTCGACAGCCGCCTGGACGGCGGCCCGCTGGGCGTTGTTGAAGGCCCGGCCGACCTGTCCGATCTCGTCGGCGCCGAAGCGCAGATCGGGGGCGGCCCGGGCGACGGCGTCGTCGTCGAGTTCCTCGCCGGCGCGCAGCCTGCGCAGCACCTCCGGCAGGCGCTTCCCGGACAGTTCCAGGGCCTGGTTGCGCAGCAGCGTGAGCCGGCGGGCGATGCCGCGCCCGATGAGCAGGGAGATGACGACCGACAGCACGACCAGGAACAGTCCGGCGAAGCTGACCGCGCCGGTCCGCACGAGCACGTCCATACCGTCGTCACGCGCCTGCTCGCCCACCCTGGCGGCGGCGGCGATGTTGATGTCGCTCAGTTCGGTCAGCGCACGGTCGGCGTTCTGCCGCCAGCGGTCCCGGGAGACGACGAGGCCGACGTCCTTGGCACCCGCCGAACGGGCTGCGGTCTCCATGGAGTCCAGCGTCCAGGCGACGCTGCCGCCCTCGAACTCGTCGAGCCTCTCCTTGGCGGCCTTCGTCAACTCCGGGTCGACGATGGAGTGCAGCAGCTTGCGTCCGTCGATGGTGCCGATGAACTCGCGGTACTGACTGGCCGTCATCGGCGGGCCGACCTGCGCCGCAGTGAGCATGGCGTCCTCACGGGACAGCAGTTCCCTGGCGCGTACGAGGTCGATGACGAAACCGCCCTGCCGGGCCACCTCGCCGCTCTGCAGCGCGGCAAGGGATCCGCGCAGCCGGAAGATGGGGTCGATCACAGCCGAGTATCGGTGGAGCGTCATCGACCAGCCGACGTCGCGCTTCCTGACGTCCTCGCGCAGCGGCTCCAGGTCCTTGGCGGCGGTGATCAGCTCGCTGAGCCGCTGCCGCTGGGCGAGGTCCAGTTCGGTGCCCTGCGCCTGCCGGCGCGCGTGCTCCCGGACGACGGCGAGCAGCCGGTCGGTGGTGCGCTCGGCGCTCTCGAGTTCCGTACCGCCGGTCTCACCGTCGGACGCCACGTAGGCGACGGCGAGCCGCCGCTCGACCTGCAGGGCCCGTCCGAGGTCGTCCGCGGGGGTTCCGTAGTAGCGGTAGGTGTCCGCGATCCCCATGAGGGCGAAGGCCCCGCGCACCGAGGTGAGGGTGCTGTATGTCCACAGACCCGCCAGCGAGATCAGCGGCACCAGGAGAAGTACCACGAGTTGCGTGCGGATGGTGCGGGGGCGCAGGCGCATGCGTGAGGTCCTCGGTCGACCATGGGTTCGATGGGGAGGGGCACAGTCTGGCCCAAGAATGCCCCCTTGGTGACGCCGACTGTGACATCTCACAATCCCTTTCCCTGCGGCGCTCTCAGGTGCGGCACGCGAGGGACCGGCGTACCCTGCCGCGTTCCACAGGGCCGCAGCAAGCGCGTTCACGTCGCCCTAACGGCGCGGCATTGCGGGGGAAACCACGCTGCCGCACGCTGGACGCATGGAACGGGGACAGGTCCTGCGCCAGGTCCACGGTCCGGCCGGGGACGCTGAGGACGGTTCACAGGGCGTCCCTCTGGTCCACCGGGACATCCACGGCTACCGGCGGGCGTTCCGGCTGGGCGGCAGCGGGCCGCCGCTGCTGCTGATCCACGGCCTCGGCGACTCGTCGGCGACGTGGGAGCACATCCTGCCCCGCCTGGGGCACCGGCACACGGTCATCGCGCCCGACCTGCTGGGTCACGGCGACAGCGAGCAGCCTCGCGCCGACTACGCGGTGGCGGCCTACGCGTGCGGCATGCGGGACCTGCTGGGCGTGCTGGACGTCGACCGGGTGTCGGTCGTCGGGCACTCGCTCGGGGCGGGCGTCGCCATGCAGTTCGCCTACCAGTTCCCGGAGCGGTGCGAACGCCTGGTGATCGTGGGCGGTGGCGGTCTGGGGATCGAGGTGCACCCGCTGCTGCGGCTCGCGGCGGGCCCGGG
This sequence comes from Streptomyces sp. NPDC005722, assembly GCF_040630935.1. NCBI lineage: Bacteria > Bacillati > Actinomycetota > Actinomycetes > Kitasatosporales > Streptomycetaceae > Streptomyces > Streptomyces sp. NPDC005722. The sequence goes on along the minus strand of NZ_JBEXYN010000050.1, from coordinate 13,954 downwards.
TTCCGAGGTGACGCTGCCGCTGGCCACCTCACCGCCCGTGCGCAGGACGCTGCGGCTGCTCGCACCGCTGCTGCGGAGCACCGGCGGGCTCGGGCTGGGCCGGCACGACTTCGACTACATCCTGGAGCGCTACCTCATGCTGGACAGCTCCATGGCGCGTCAGGCCTTCCTGCGGACCCTCCGCGCGGGCGTCGACGTGCGGGGCCAGGTCATCACGATGATGGACCGCAGCTACCTGACGGCGGGACTGCCGACGCTCATCATGTGGGGCGAGCACGACGGGGTGATCCCGGTGCGCCACGCGCTGCGGGCGCACACGGCGATGCCGGGCAGCCGGCTGGAACTGTTCGAGGACGCGGGGCACTTCCCGCACCATGACGCACCCGCGCGCTTCGTGGACGTACTGGAGGACTTCCTCGCCACCACCACGCCGCAGGAGTACGACCCGGTGCTCTGGCGCCGGCTGCTGCGGCACGGGCGGGTGGACGTGCCGCTCTACCAGGAGGTCGAGCCTCCGCACCCCTCCAGCGGGTCCTGAGGCCGCCGGGCGCCGTCCGGGGCAGGATGGGGGCATGGGACACAGGATGACCGAAGAAGAGTGGCGGGCCTTCGTCTCCGCCGGGACGCGCACGGGGAAGCTCGCGACGACGCGGGCGGACGGCACGCCTCATGTGGCGCCCGTCTGGTTCCTGCTGGACGGCGACGACGTCGTGTTCAACACGGGCAAGGCCACGGTCAAGGGCCGCAACATCACGCGCGACGGCCGGATCGCCCTGTGCGTGGACGATGACCGGCCGCCGTTCGCGTACGTGGTGCTGCAGGGGCGGGCCGAGGTGAGCGAGCATCCCGGTCCCCTGCGGGAGTGGGCCACCCGCATCGCCGCCCGCTACATGGGCGAGGATGCCGCCGAGGCGTTCGGGGCCCGCAATGGGGTGCCCGGTGAACTCCTCGTGCGGATGCGGATCGACAAGGTGCTCGCCGAGTCCGGTGTGGCGGACTGAGCCCCTCGGGCCGAAGCCCGGCCCGCGTCAGCGGATCGGCTTGCCACCGTTGGCCTTCTTGCCGTTGGCGCCCATCGCCCACCAGGTGCCGCCCACGCCGTGGCCGTTGGTGTCGCCGGGCTTGGTGTCGCCGACGTACCAGTAGACGGGCCAGCAGTTGTACGACAGCTGCTTGGTGCCGTCCGGCCGGGTGTAGGTGCTGACGAGCTTGGGGTTGAGGCCGGCGGCCTCGGCCTGCGCCTTGGTGACGGGCTTGGCGGCCGGCCACTTCTTCAGGCACTCGCCGGTGCAGTTGGACACCATCGGCCAGTCGGTGTCCTTGTCGAAGCGGTACAGGGTGCGGCCCTTGGCGTCGACGAGGATGTCTCCGAGCTTGGCGTCGTTGACGACGGAGAGGATGGGCCACTTCTTGTCGGAGGCCGCGTCCGTGGTGCCGCTGTCGGAGCTGTCGTCCGTGCCGCCGGCGTATCCGTCACCGGTGCCCGAGGAGGGGTCGGCCGAGGTCTCGCTGTCGTACCCGTAGTCGCCCGAGGAGGACCCGGTGCCCGGCTGGGCGGACTGGACCGCGTCCTGCTGCTGGGCCGCCGGCGCCACGCTGCTGGCCTGGTTGTAGCCGTTCGACCCGCCGCAGGCGGTGGCGAGGAGGAGGGCAGCGGCCGTTCCGGCGACTGCGGCACCGATCCGCTTGTGCATCTGGACTCCTTGAGCGGTAGGGGCGTCGGGGCCCGTGCGCCCCGTCTGGCCACCTGTACGCACCCGGTTCGGCCCTCTCTCAATGCACTGTGAATTCCTTCATCGCGGGTCCCGTTCTGCTAGGGTGCCCCGCTTCGTGCAGGGGGCGTCAGCGCACCGACTCCAGGAGGCGGGCCGCGTGCATCCGCCCCGCGTGCTCGACGAGGGCGATCAGCACCTCCTTGCCCGAGGCCCGGTCCCGGGCGTCGCAGAGGACGACCGGTGTGCCGTCCTGCAGGTCGAGGGCGCGCGCGATGTCCTCGGGGCGGTGCTCCAGCGCTCCGGGGAAGCGGTTGACGGCGACGGCGAACGGGATCTTGCGATGCTCGAAGAAGTCCACGGCCGGGAAGCAGTCCTCCAGGCGACGTGTGTCGGCCAGCACCACCGCGCCGAGCGCCCCTTGTGACAGTTCGTCCCACAGGAACCAGAAGCGGTCCTGGCCGGGAGTGCCGAACAGGTAGAGCGACAGCCCCGCCCGAATGGTGATCCTGCCGAAGTCCATCGCCACGGTGGTGGTGGACTTCCGCTCGACACCCAGGGTGTCGTCCACATGCCGTCCGGCCTCGGTCAGCTGCTCCTCGGTGCGCAGCGGCCGGATCTCGCTGACCGCGCCCACCATGGTGGTCTTGCCGACCCCGAAGCCCCCCGCGATGAGGATCTTCAGTGCCATGACCGGCGTCTCAGAGTGCCCGGAGTCCATCGATCACCTCTCGCAGGATGCGCTCGTCGGGTAGGTGCGCCGGCGCCACGGGGGTGCTCACCCGCACGCTGCCGAGCGTCAGGAGGTCGCCGAGGAGGACGCGGACGACCCCCAGCGGCAGGTCGGTGTCGGCCGCCAGCTCCGCGACCGACAGGGGCTCGTCACGGCACAGCGCCAGCAGCGCGTTGTGCTCCGGTTCGAGCGCGGGATCGTCGGCGGCGCCGGGTTCGGCCAGCACCAGGGCGATCAGGTCCAGAGCGGCGACCGCGGTGCCGGGCCGGGTGCGGCCGCCCGTCAAGGCGTACGGACGCACCAGGGGCCCGGCCGCGTCGTCGTACCAGCGGCCGTCCGGCCCGCGTGGGTAACCGCGGTCCATCACCCGTACGCCGGTCAGCCGGCGGCCGGTCCGGCGGCGCCGAGGCGCGCCGGGGTGTGCAGGTGCTCGCCCACGCGCTTGACCAGGCGCGCCATCTCGTAGGCGATCAGCCCGACGTCGGCGTCCGCACCGGTGAACACCGCGAGGCACGACCCCTCGCCCGCGGCGGCCACGAAGAGGAAGCCCTGGTCGAGTTCGACCAGGGTCTGCCGGACCCGGCCCGCCGCGAAGTGGCGTCCGGCGCCCTTGGCGAGGCTGTGGAAGCCCGAGGCGACGGCCGCCAGGTGTTCGGCATCCTCCCGGGTCAGCCCGCGTGACGAGCCCACGGCCAGGCCGTCGCCCGACAGCACCACGGCGTGACGGACGTGGGCCACCCGGTCGGTCAGGTCGTCCAGCAGCCAGTCCAGTTCAACGGACCGGTTCGATGCGTCGATCATCCATGCTCTCCTTCGCGGGGTGCCGGGTCGGTGGTGCGGGCGGCGTCCTGCTCGCCGTCCCCGTCCGCTCGGTCCGTGCCGTGCCCGTGGCCGGGACCTCCGGGTCCGGGCCGGGTGCCGCCGTGGTCCGGGGCGGGCCGCGGAGGGCGCGCGCCGCCCGGCCCGCCGTCGGCGGCGTCGCGGGCTCCGGCACCGCCGCCGCGGATCCAGCCGCGGCGGAAGGCGGCCATCGTCGAACGCGCCTGCTCCGCGGTCCGCTCGGGGACGTCGTGCCCCGTCTCCTGCCGCCCGGGGACGTGTTCGGGCGCGCGGGGCTCCAGGAGCTGCGGAGCGAGGCTCGCGCGGCGTACCCGGCGCGGGAGTCCGCCGTCCGTGGCAGGCGCGGCCCCGGGGACGCCGACAGCGGCGGGAGCGGGCGCGCCACCGCGGGCGGGGGCGGGTACGAACGCCGTCGCGGGCTCCGGCCGGCGGACGGGCCGGGGCGCGGAGGGGCGCGGCAGCCCGTCGCCGTCGCCGCGCGAGGAGGCGGCCGCCGGGGGCGGGACCTCCGCGGCCCCCGGGCGGGAGCCGTGCGGGCCGGACGCCGCGCCCCCCGTCCCGGCACCCCGTGGGGCGCGGGCCTCGGGTGCCCTCATGTCGAGCAGGGCGGTGGGCAGCAGGACGACGGCGGTGGTGCCGCCGTACGGGGAGGAGCGCAGGGACACCTTGACGTCGTGCCGCCGGGCGAGCCGGCTGACGACGAACAGTCCCAGCCGGTCGCTGTCGAACAGGTCGAGCGCCTGGGTCTGCGCGATGCGCCGGTTGGCCTCGGCCATCGCCTCCTTGCCCATGCCGAGGCCGCGGTCCTCGATCTCCAGGGCGTAGCCGTTGCCGACCTGCTCGCCGTAGACGCGCACCTTGGTGTGCGGCGGGGAGAACTGGGTCGCGTTCTCGACGAGTTCGGCGATCAGATGGGTGAGGTCGGCGACGGCGGAACCGACGACCGCCGCCAGGGGCAGCCGGCGTACCTCGACACGGGCGTAGTCCTCGACCTCCGCAACGGCGGCGCGCACCACATTGGTGAGGGGCACCGGCCTGCTCCAGGCGCGGCCCGGAGCGGAGCCGGAGAGGATGATCAGGCCCTCGGCGTGCCGCCGCATGCGGGTGGTGAGGTGGTCGAGCCGGAACAGGTCCTCCAGCTCGCCCGGGTCCTCGGTGCGCCGTTCCATGCTGTCCAGCAGCGCCAGCTGACGGTGCACCAGCACCTGGCTGCGCCGGGCGAGGTTGACGAAGACCCCGGAGACCCCGTTGACGAGTTCGGCACGCTCCGCGGCGGCACGCAGCGCGGCGCGCTGCACGGTGGCCAGCGCCTCGGCCACCTGGCCGATCTCGTCGGCGCCGTGCCTGCCGAGGGGCGCCTCCTTGCCGAGGTCGATCTCCTCGCCGGCGCGGAGCCGCCGCATGGCCCGCGGCAGTTTGCGGCGGGCGAGTTCGAGCGCGGTGTTGCGCAGGCCGATCAGTTCGACGACGAGGCCGCGGCCGATCCGTACGGAGATGAAGAGGGAGGCGACGACGCCCAGGAGGCCGAGCAGGACGGCGATGCCCGAGGTGCTCAACAGCCCCTGGACGACGGTCCGGTCGGCGGGCGCGGCGGAGGTGGCGACCTTGCCGAGTCCGGACAGCACCTGTGCCGCGGCCTGGTCCCAGGAGTCGGATGTCACCCCGGCCGCGGCCGCTTTGCCGGAGCCGGCGCCGAGGACGGCGTCCTCCATGGCCTCGAGGTCCGTGTACGCGGTGGAGCGGGTCAGCCGTTCCCAGGCGGTTCGCGCGTCGCCGCCGAGGTCGGCGACGGAGCCGGCGAGCAGGACGCGGCGCGCGGTGACGGCGCCGCTCAGGTCGCGGTAGCGGTCCGTGGGCAGGTCGCGGGTGAGGGCGGCCGCGGCGAGCAGGGCGTCCTCCCGGGACAGCTGTTCCGCGGCGCGGCCGATCTCCAGGGCCGTGCGCTCGCCTCGGGACGTCGCAAGGGCGCCGCCGATCGCGAAGCCGTCGGTGACGGCGTCGGTGTAGGAGCGGTACGTCTGCCGCCAGTCCGCCGCTCCGCGGGTGATGCCGGGGCGCAGTGCCCGCAGGCGCCGCAGGTCGCCGACGAAGGTGCGGACCCGTACGGCCGCGGTGCCCGGCAGACCGGTGCCGTCGGCGACGGTGTGGCCGCCGCCCAGTTGCAGCAGGGCGGCGGCCCGGTCGGTGGCCGTGGCGCGTCTGCTCAGTTCGGCGGCGGCCCCGCTGGTGGGACGGGCCAGGTAGCGGGTGGCGGCGCGGCGTTCGGCCTGCAGGGCGGTCACGGTGTCGGCGACCGGCTCGCGGATCGTTTCTGCAATGCGCTGTGCACGCAGCCGCCCGGAGAGGTCCTGGGCCGTGGTGACGGCGGCGAAGGCCCACAGCGCCATCAGGGAGACGACGGGCACCATCAGGAGGGACACGATCTTCGCGCGTACGCTACGCGGCCGCAGGCTCAGCCGACCCCGCGTCCCCTCGCCCCCTGTGCCGTCGGTCATGCCCGGGGCCTCCTCGTGCGCGGGGAGCCCGGCGTGCGCTCTGCGGCCCCGTGGCGGCGTCACAGGGCCCCCTCGCCGACGCGCTGGGCGGTCGCGGAGGCGATGCGTTCCCTCGCCGTCGGGGAGAGCGCGACGAACGCGGAGGTCAGGAAGAGGTAGGAGCCGAGACCCACGATGAGGGGGAAGAGGAACGCGGTCGCGCCGGAACCGGGCAGCACCTCCGCCGAGGGCCGGACCCGGACCTGCACGGCCAGCATCCCGGTGTAGTGCATGCTGCTGACCGCGGCGCCCATCACCAGGGAGGCGCCGGCGACGACCACGGGGCGACGGATGGTGAGCGCGGCCCACAGGGCGGCGGTCGCGGCGGCCCAGGCGATGACGACGGACAGCGCCACGAGCCACGGTTCGTAGGACACCGCTCCGTGCAGCCGGACGGCGGCCATGCCCAGGTAGTGCATGCTGGCCACGCCGACGCCCGTGGTGAGGCCGCCGGCCACGAGTGCCCGGAAGCGGCCGCCGCCGTAACCGACGGCGAAGACTCCGAGGCCGACCACCACCATGGCGACGACGAGGCTGAGGACGGTCAGGGGGACGTTGTAGCGGATCTCGGTGCCGGTGACGCGGAAGCCGAGCATGGCGACGAAGTGCATCGTCCAGATGCCCGTGCCGAGGGCGCTCGCGGCGGTGAGCAGCCAGTTGCGCCGGGAACGGCCGGTCGCGGCCAGGGCCCGTACGGTGCAGCGCAGCCCCAGCGCGGCGCCGACGCACGCCATGGCGTACGAGAGCAGCGGGGTCAGCCAGCCGAAGGCGGCGTGGTCGATGTGTCCCATGGCCCCGGGACGCTAGTGCGGGGGTGGTCGCACGCTCGGGCCATGTCGTAACCCTGCCTTATTTGACAGCGTGCTTTCAGGATGCGGTCCCCGACGATCGCGTGCGGCACGAACCTGCACAAGGGAAGCGTGTTTCAGCCACTCCGCGGCGCGTACATGATGATTCCGACGCCCACCAGGCACACCAGCGCGCCCGTCACGTCGTAACGGTCGGGCCGGAAGCCGTCCGCCACCATCCCCCACGCGAGCGAGCCCGCGATGAACACCCCGCCGTAGGCGGCGAGGATGCGGCCGAACTCGGCGTCCGGCTGCAGGGTGGCGACGCACCCGTACAGGCCCAGGGCGATGACGCCGGCCCCGATCCACGCCCATCCCCGGTGCTCCCGCAGCCCCTGCCAGACCAGCCAGGCGCCACCGATCTCCAGCGTCGCGGCGAGGAGGAACAGGACGACGGAACGGAACGGGATCATGCGACCATGATGCCCCGCGTCCCGTGCGCCCCGGGGCGCGCCCCGAACCGGAGGTGGACCGCTGTGCACACCGACCCCGCGCAGATCCGCGCGTTCTTCGCCGCCCGCGCCGCCGACTGGGAGACGCGCTACCCCGACGACGCGCCCGCCTACCGGGCCGGCGTGGCCGAACTGGGCCTGCGGGACGGCCAGGCGGCGCTCGACGCGGGATGCGGCACCGGCAGGGCGCTGCCCTTCCTGCGCGCGGCCGTGGGCGCCTCAGGGACGGTCGTCGGCGCCGACCTGACCCCCGAGATGCTGGGCGCCGCGGTACGGGCCGGGCGCCGGGAACACGGCGCCCTGCTGCTGGCCGACTGCGCCCGGCTACCGCTGCGCGACGCCACCATGGACGCCGTCTTCGCCGCGGGGCTGATCGGGCACCTGCCGGAACCTCGGTCCTGCCTGCGGGAGCTGGCCCGGGTCACCCGGCCCGGCGGCCGGCTGGCCCTCTTCCACCCGATCGGCCGGGCGGCGCTGGCCGCCCGGCAGGGCCGTGAGCTGACCCCGGACGACCTGCGCGCCGAGCCCAACCTCGGGCCCCTGCTGGAGTCCTCGGGATGGACCATGACCTCCTACACCGACACCGACGAGCGGTTCCTCGCAATGGCGACGGCGACGGCGTAGGCGGCGGGTTGCCGACCACGATCTCGTGACCGGCGCCGACGACCGGGAGCGGGACCGTCACGACAGTCGCGCCGCCGATCGCCCGCCCCATCGCGCGCACGGAACTCGGCTGACCGCCCCCTTCCCTCGCCCCGGCGGTAGCCTGCGGACGTCCGAACGACGAGAAGTGCGAGGCCGCCCGTGACCCGAGAGCTGTACAACGTCCGGCTGGTGCCCCGCGAGGGGGACCCGACCCCGCTGACGGACGAGGAGGAGCAGCGGGCACGGTCCGCGCTCTTCAACGACCTCGGCCGCGCCGTCTCCGACCGCGGCTGGGTGCGCTTCCCGGCGTACTCGCCCGAGGAGCGGCGACGGCTGGTCGACGTCGCCCACCGGCTGAGCGCCTACTGGGGCACGGAGGTCGGCGTGGAGGCCGAGGACCACTGCTCCATGCGGCTCTTCCTCCCCGGGTACGGCCCCCGGGAGTCCGCGGCCACGCCCGTCGTGGAGGCCCGGGGCTGACGGCCCGGCCGGGGCCCCGGCACCCGGGCGGCGGGCGCCTCAGACCTCGGGGAGCCCGAGCAGCGACCGGGCGACCACGCGCGGCGGGACGCCGCGCTCCTGGGCGAGCACCACGACTGCGCGCCGCGCGAGTTCACTGATCCCGAACATCAGCGCCTCCGGTGCGACACGCGCCGAAGCGGCCTCGACCGCCTCCTCGTCCCCTTCGACGGAGGCCGCGACATGGGCTGCCGCCGCCTCGAAGAGGTTGCGCTCGCGGGACGCGCGGCGTGACGGCTCCGCGCCGGGCGGCGGGGGCTTCGCGGACCTCCCGGGCGGCCGCGCGTCGGTGAACCTCCGGAGCCAGGTGGCCATCCGCATCACCCCTCTCACCCAGGGGAGTTCCCGTCCGCGGGCAGCCGGAACCCCGGGAGTCCGGGGTCGCCGTCGCCCGCGGTGAGCACGAGGGGGGCTCCGCGGACGGTGGGATCCCAGCCGGCGGAGAGCGCGTGCTCCACGAGCAGGCGCACGTCCCGCGGGGTGGGATGGGCGGTGTCGGTGACGCAGTACCCCCACGGTCCGGGCCCGGAGGCCGACACGAGATCGGCGACGAGGGCACGGCCACCGGGGGCGGCGGCGTCCGTCACGCGGACGAGGACCACACGACGGCAGGTGCCGTCGGACTGGCCGGCGTGCCCGATGCGGGCCGTCCACACGAACTCGCGGCCGTCGAAGCGGAGGCGACGGCGCCGTTTCCTCACGGGCGGCCGCCGTGGTGGGGGCGGGAGTTGACCATGCCATGAGCCTAGAAGGCGGCGATCCGGCCGCCGAACGGTTTTCCACAGGCCCGGCCCCGGTCTCGACGCGGGTGTTACCCGGTGGTTAGGGTGCGCCCACCACTGCGAACACACCGGAGAGGGGATGCCCGTGTCCGCGACGGACGACGAAGCGCTGTTCGTGCTCACGGCGGCGATGCTGACGCCCGCGCAGTTCCCGGGCGTCCTGGCCGACGACTATCCGGCGGCCTGCGCCGAACTCGGGCTGCAGCCGGTGGACGACGGCTACGGCCTCGTCTTCGGCCAGGACGGGGCGGGCGCCCGGTGGACGGTGGCGATCAGCGACACGGCGATGGTGGCGTGCGCCCTCGCCGCGTGGGACTGCGGGCTGGAGTACGACCTCTCCCCCGACGCACACTCCGTCGTCGCCGCGCTGCCCGGGTGGCCGCTGCCGGTCGCGGTGGCGGCGCCTGGCGTCCCCGACCCCCATGATCCGCCGGAGGAGGAGAGCGGCCCGCCGCTCTCGCCGCCGGACACCACGACGTGGGGCCCGGCACAGCGTCGCCTCGGCGCCGACGAGATAGCGCTCCGCTGGCGGGTCTGGCGGGAACAGCTCGACGCGGGGGACGAGTCGGACACCTCGGACGTCTCGGACGAGGACGGCGAGGCGAAGGACACCGGCGGCACCGTCGGTTCCGATGCGCCGGGTACGACCGCGCAGGCCGGCAAGGACTCCGGGGAGCGGTCCCCTGAGCCGTCCGGGAAGGACTCCGCCGAGGGCTCCGGCAAGAGGCCCGCCGGCACCGGGCCCGCCGGCACCGGGCCCGCCGGCACCGGGCCCAAGGCCGCCGAACCCGCGCCCGCCGAGCCCGGTGCCCCCGAGCCCGGCGGCCTCCACCCCGGGGTCCGCCGCGCACTGGAGGCCGCCCAGGAGTACCTGCGGACGCCCCCGCCCCCCGGCCGCATACGCTCGACCGCCGCCGGCGAGGGCGTCCGCACCCTGCGCGTGGACGGCGAGGACTGGAGCCTGGTGGCCCGTACGGACGACATCGCCTTCGTGCTGCTCGACGAGGAGCCCGGCGAGGTGCTGCCGGTCGGCCGGGGGCCGGAGCTCCCCGGCCTGCTGGAGTCCCTGGAGAAGCTGGCCGTACGCCCCTCCTGAGCGCGCACGCGTGCCGTCAGGCACCCTGGCCGTCCGCCCGGACCTTGCCGTCGACCTTGCGCGCGGCGATCAGGACCGGGTCCCACACCGGCGAGAACGGCGGGGCGTAGCCCAGGTCCAGCGCGGTCATCTGCTCGGCCGTCATGCCCGCGGTGAGCGCCACCGCGCCGATGTCCACCCGCTTGCCCGCGCCCTCGCGACCGACGATCTGCAGCCCGAGCAGCCGCCCGGTGAGCCGCTCGGCGATGGCCTTGACCGTCATCGGGGCGGCGCCGGGGTAGTAGCCGGCCCTGCTGGTCGACTCGATGACCGCGGTGACGTACTGCAGCCCGGCGGCACGCGCCTGCGACTCCTTCAGTCCCGTGCGGGCGATCTCCAGGTCGCAGACCTTGCTGACGGCGGTGCCCACGACGCCGGGGAAGGTGGCGTAACCGCCGCCGATGTTGGTGCCGATGACCCGGCCCTGCTTGTTGGCGTGGGTGCCCAGCGGGATGTGCTGCAAGGCGCCGGAGACCAGGTTGAGGACCTCCACGCAGTCGCCGCCCGCCCAGATCGCCTCCTCGCCGCGCACGCGCATCGCGCGGTCGGTGAGCAGCCCGCCGTACGCGCCGAGCGGCAGCCCCGCGTCGCGGGCGAGGCCGGTGCTGGGCGCGACACCGAGGCCGAGCACGACGACGTCCGCGGGGTACTCGCCCCCGTCGGTGGCGACGGCGCGGACCCGTCCGTCCGTCCCGGTGAGCACCTCGCGCACCGGCGCTCCGGTGACGACGGTGATGCCGAGCCCCTCCATGGCCTCCCGCACGAGCCGGCCCATGTCCGGGTCGAGGGTCGCCATGGGCTGCTCGGCGGCTTCCACGAGGGTGACCTGCAGCCCGTGCCGCAGCATGGCCTCGGCCATCTCCACGCCGATGTAGCCGCCGCCGACCACGACGGCGTTCCGCGGGGACCTCTCGGCGAGGGCGTCGATGATGTCCTCGCCGTCGTCGAGGATCTGCACCCCGTACACGCCGTCCGCGTCGATGCCGGGGATCGGGGGGCGCTTGGGCACGGCACCGGTGGCGATGACGAGCTGGTCGTACCCCGTCCACTCCTCGGCCCCGAGGACGTCACGGGTGCGCACCCGCCCGCGGTCCCGGTCGATCTCGACGACCTCGGTGCCGAGCCGGACGTCGATGTCGTGCGAGCGGTGCTTCTCGGGGGTGCGGGCGATCAGCTTCTCCGGTCCTGCGGCGTCGCCCGCGATCCAGTACGGGATACCGCAGGCCGAGTAGGAGGTGCGCCGCCCGCGTTCGAAGGCGATCACCTCCAGTTCGTCCGGCCCCTTCCTCCTGCGCGCCTGCGACGCCGCCGACATCCCCGCGGCGTCCCCACCGATGACCACCAGCCGTTCCCTCATGTCCCGCAGCGTATGCGCCGCCCCCGGTGTCCCGCCCGGTCAACCCGTTGCCGCAGACTGGGCGGCATGGACCTGCAGATCACCGCGACCTCCCCGGACCATCCGGCGACCCTCCTCGACCTGCCGTGGGACGTGCCGCTGGAGGAGTGGCCCGAGGAGCACCTGGTGGCGCTGCCGCGCGGCATCTCGCGGCACGTCGTCCGCTTCGCCCTGGCCGGCGACGAGGTCGTGGCGGTCAAGGAGGTCGGCGAGTGGGCGGCCGTCCGCGAGTACGGTCTGCTCCGCGACCTGGACCGCATGGGCATACCCGCGGTCGACGCCCTCGCCGTCGTCACCGGCCGCACCGACGACCGCGGCGAGCCCCTGGAGCCGGTGCTGATCACCCGCCACCTGGGCGGCTCGCAGCCGTACCGCTCGATGTTCGAGACGACGATGCGCCCGGGCACGGTCAACCGGCTCCTCGACGCGCTCGCGGTGCTGCTGGTCCGGCTGCACCTGGCGGGCTTCGCCTGGGGCGACTGCTCGCTGTCGAACACCCTCTTCCGCCGTGACGCGGGCGCCTACGCCGCCTACCTGGTGGACGCGGAGACGGGGCAGATCCAGCCCACCCTCTCGCGCGGCCAGCGGGAGTACGACATCGAGGTGGCCCGGGTGAACATCGCGGGCGAGCTGATGGACCTGGAGGCGGGCGGATCGCTGCACCCGTCGGTGGACCCGGTCACCTTCGGGCAGGCCATCGCGGACCGCTACGAGGAGCTGTGGCACGAGCTCACCCGCGAGTCGGTGTACCCGGTGGCGAAGCGGCACTACATCGACCGGCGCATCCGGCGGCTCAACGAGCTCGGCTTCGACGTGGCGGAGATGCAGATCCAGAAGTCGCCCGACGGGGACGACGTCACCTTCCTGCCCAAGGTCGTGGACGCCGGGCACCACCAGCGCCAGTTGCTCCGCCTCACCGGCCTGGACGCCGAGGAGAACCAGGCCCGCAGCCTCCTCAACGACCTCGAGACGTGGATGGCGGGCCAGGAGGACTACGCCCCGGGCGACCCGCTCGGCGCCCGCCCGGAGGTGCTGGCCCACCGGTGGGTGCGCGACGTCTTCCGCCCGACGGTCCGCGCCGTGCCGCGCGAGCTGCGCGGCTCGCTGGACACCGCGCAGATCTACCACGAGCTGCTGGAGCACCGCTGGCTCATGTCGGAGCGGGCCCAGGGCGACGTGGGCCTGGACGCGGCGGTCGAGGACTACATCCACAACGTGCTCCTCGCGTCGCCGCAGGGGCCGGCCGTTCCCCTGCCGCCGGACTAGGCAGTGCTCACCCGCACCGTGGGCGCCACGGACCACTCCGTGGACGCCGGGAGGGCCGTGGCCGCCGCGGCTATCGTCGCGGCGCAGTGTCAGGACAGTGAACCGGTCGACACGCCCCACGGTCCCGAAGCGCCCATGCCGACAACGGCGCGCGGCACTCGACCGCCTTCGCCCGGTGCTCGCCCGGCCCCGGCCGGCCATACCGCTCTTCGGCATCGAGCCATGCGCAGGGCGGCAAGGTCATGGCCCTCGGCGCCCTGCGCATGGCCGGAGCAGTCAACGGCGGGTGAACACCGGCTCCCATGCCTGGCCGGGCCGCGGCGTCCGGGAGGTGGTCAGCGGCTTCAGGTGCTTGCCGTCGATGTCGACCACGACCAGGCGCTGACAGAACTGGCTCTCGGCGCAGCCCTTGCCGTACGTCTCCCAGGCGAGGACACGATGGTTGTCCGCCCAGGCGAGCAGTTCGTCCGTCCTCTGGGTGCCGGCGGTCTTGCCGGTTCTGGCGTCGAGAACCTTCGTGGGCCGAAGGGGCATCACGGGATCGCCGGTCAGCCGTCCGTCCGGCGACAGGCCGGGCCCGAAGAGCATCGGGGACTCGCCCGCAGGTCCGGGACGCTGCCGTCCCTGGGCATCGTAGAACGTGATGATCCGTCTCTTCTCTGCGTCCCTCAACATGATCAGGCTGCCGTCACGCGTCCACTCGGCGTCCTCGATCCGGGCCGCGAACGGCGCCTCGTGCGCCCCCTTCGACACCGGGTAGCTGCGCCACGCCGACGTCCCGCCCGCCAGGTCGACGACGTAGTAGCCGGTGCGTTCGATGCCCCAGAACCTCCCGCGCAACGTCCAATAGAACGGGATATCCGAACCTGCGGCATCTGATGAATGCCAGTTCTCCTCAACCGTCTTCTTGGCCACGTACGTGGTGACGGCGAGCTTGTCGCCCTGCGGGGACCAGGCCACACCGCCCGCCGCACGGCCGAGGTCGATCCAGCGGGCGACCTTTCCGGTGCTCATGTCGACCAGGCCGACCCGCTTGGCGGGCAGCGGCCCTTCGAGCACGGCGGCGGTCTTCAGGCCCCGGGCGACGTCGAT
>NZ_JBEXYN010000049.1:0-60482 GCF_040630935.1 Streptomyces sp. NPDC005722 | reverse complement strand
TATCTGGCGTTGACTTTTGGCACGCTGTTGAGTTCTCAAGGAACGGAAGCTTCCTTCGAGACCGTTTCACCGGCCCCTCCGGGCTTTCCCTTCGTCGTCTCCAACCTTACCAGATCCGTTTCGCGTTTCCGCTCTTCGTTTCCGGCCCCCTATTGGAGCGGGGTTTTCATCTCCGGGCTTTCACCTTTCGACGTCTCCGACTTTATCAGACTCTTTCGGGCCCGATTCCCGCCGGCGGGATCTCCTGCTTTTCTTGCTTTTGCGTTCCGGCCTTTCGGCTTTCGCGCTCCCCGACTTTAGCAGATGCTTTCCGTCGGATTTACCGGCCGCTGAGAGGACGCACGTCTCCGTGGCGTTCTCGTCGCGGGGGTTGTGCCAACGTACTGGAGCGGGGCACCCCGATGCAAATCGGGGTGCCCCGCTCCTGGTGGTGCGTCAGACCTCCACGACCACGGGGAGGATCATCGGGCGGCGACGGTAGTTGTCGGAGACCCACTTGCCGATCGCGCGGCGAATGAGCTGCTGCAACTGCCTGACCTCGGCGACCCCGTCGGAGGCGGCACGGGCGAGGGACTCCTCGATCTTGGGGAGCACCGCGTTGAAGGCCTCGTCCTCGATGCCGGAGCCGCGGGCCTGGACGAACGGGCCGCCGACGACCTTGCCGGTGGTGCTGTCGACGACGACGAACACCGAGACGATGCCCTCCTCGCCGAGGATGCGGCGGTCCTTGAGGGAACTCTCCGTGACGTCGCCGACCGAGAGGCCGTCGACGTAGACGTACCCGGCCTGCACCTTGCCGGTGACCTTGGCGACGCCGTCGACGAGGTCGACGACCAGGCCGTCCTCGGCGAGGACGCAGCGCTCCTTCGGGATGCCGGTGGCCTGCCCGAGTTCGGCGTTGGCCCGCAGGTGCCGCCACTCTCCGTGCACCGGCATGAGGTTGCGGGGCCTGCAGATGTTGTAGAAGTACAGCAGCTCGCCGGCGGAGGCGTGGCCGGAGACGTGCACCTTGGCGTTGCCCTTGTGCACGACCTTGGCACCCCAGCGGGTGAGGCCGTTGATCACCCGGTACACCGCGGTCTCGTTGCCCGGGATGAGCGACGAGGCGAGCACGACGGTGTCGCCCTCGACGATGCGGATCTGGTGGTCACGGTTGGCCATCCGGGACAGGGCCGCCATGGGCTCGCCCTGGGAGCCGGTGCAGACCAGGACGACCTTCTCGTCCGGCAGGTCGTCGAGCGTCTTGACCTCGACGATCAGACCCGGCGGGACCCGGAGGTAGCCGAGGTCGCGGGCGATGCCCATGTTGCGGACCATGGAGCGCCCGATGAAGGCGACCTTGCGGCCGCGTTCGTGGGCGGCGTCGAGCACCTGCTGGATGCGGTGCACGTGGCTGGCGAAGCTGGCCACGATGATCCGCTTGTCGGCGTTGGCGAAGACGTTGCGGAGCACCGGCAGGATGTCCCGCTCATGCGGGATGAATCCGGGGACCTCCGCGTTGGTGGAGTCCGAGAGCAGCAGGTCGATGCCCTCCTCCGCCAGCCGCGCGAAGGCGTGCAGGTCGGTGAGCCGGCCGTCGAGCGGCAGCTGGTCCATCTTGAAGTCGCCGGTGTGCACGACCGTGCCGGCCGGGGTGCGGATGGCGACCGCGAGGGCGTCCGGGATGGAGTGGTTGACCGCGACGAACTCGCAGTCGAAGGGCCCGATGCGCTCGCGCTGCCCCTCCGCGACCTCGAGGGTGTAGGGGCGGATGCGGTGCTCGGCGAGCTTGGCCTCGATGAGGGCCAGGGTCAGCTTGGAACCGATCAGCGGGATGTCGTCCTTCTCCCGCAGGAGGTAGGGGACGGCGCCGATGTGGTCCTCGTGGCCGTGGGTGAGGACGATGCCGACGACGTCGTCCAGGCGGTCACGGATCGACGTGAAGTCCGGCAGGATCAGGTCGACTCCGGGCTGCTCCTCCTCCGGGAAGAGCACCCCGCAGTCGACGATCAGCAGCCGGCCGCCGTACTCGAAGACCGTCATGTTGCGGCCGATCTCACCGAGACCGCCGAGCGGGGTGATGCGCAAACCCCCTTCGGGCAGCGCGGGGGGTGGGCCGAGCTCAGGGTGCGGATGGCTCAAAGTCTCTCCTCACCACGCACGCCACAGGCCCCGGGCCGAGGCCCGGGGAGACCGTGCGCACGTGACAGCGTGCTTGCTTCTGCGTTTGTCCTCATGGAGCGGTATTCAGTTCTCAAGTCTTTGGTTACAGCTGTACCCCGCCGGCGGCGAGATCCTGCTTCAGCTGTGCCGTCGCGGCCTCGTCGAGCTCCACGAGCGGGAGCCGGAGCGGACCGGCGGGCAGCCCCTGCAGGGCCAGGGCGGCCTTGGTGGTGATGACGCCCTGGGTGCGGAAGACGCCGGTGAAGACCGGGAGCAGCTTCTGGTGGATCTCGGTCGCCTTGTGGACGTCACCGGAGAGATACGCCTCGAGGAGGGCCCGTAGCTCAGGGCTGACCAGATGTCCCACGACGGAGACGAAGCCGGCGGCGCCGACCGAGAGCAGCGGCAGGTTGAGCATGTCGTCGCCCGAGTACCAGGCGAGGCCGCTGCGGCTGATGGCCCAGCTCGCGGCGCCGAGGTCGCCCTTGGCGTCCTTGTTGGCCACGATCCGGGGGTGCTCGGCGAGCCGGACGAGGGTCTCGGTCTCGATGGGGACGCCGCTGCGGCCGGGGATGTCGTAGAGCATGACCGGCAGGCCGGTGGCGTCCGCGACGGCGGTGAAGTGCCGGTACAGGCCCTCCTGCGGGGGCTTGTTGTAGTACGGCGTCACCGTGAGCAGGCCGTGGGCGCCAGCGCGCTCCGCCTGGCGGGCCAGCTCGACGCTGTGGTGGGTGTCGTTGGTGCCGACGCCGGCGACGACGAAGGCACGGTCGCCGACCGCCTCCAGTACGGCCCGGACGAGCTGCTCTTTCTCCACGTCGCTGGTGGTCGGCGACTCACCGGTGGTGCCGTTGACGACCAGGCCGTCGTTGCCTGCCTCGACGAGGTGGGCGGCGAGCCGCTGCGCGCCGTCGAGGTCGAGGGCGCCGTCCGCGGTGAACGGCGTGACCATTGCGGTCAGGACCCGCCCGAAGGGGGTCTGCGGGGTGGAGGTCGGAGCCATGGGTCCAACGCTACTCGGTGCCGCTACCGGGGCACCCCCTCGGGACCTGCGATGAGGACTCCGGCGCTGCCTGCTCGGGGGTTCAAGCAGCACCGGAATCCGTTTCTGAAGACTAGACGAATTGCATGAAACCCGGCAATCGGAAGATTCCGGATGAGTGGTGACCTGCTACGGAGCGGTCCGGCCGTTGGCGTTGAAGGCGGCGTGGGTGAGCGGCATGAGCTTCGCCCATTCGGCTTCCATGCGCTCCCCGACCATCTCGATCTCGCGCTGCGGGAAGGACGGGACCTTGGCCAGCTCGTGCTGGGTGCGCAGGCCGAGGAAGTGCATCAGCGAGCGGGCGTTGCAGGTGGCGTACATCGACGAGAACAGGCCCACGGGCAGCGTGGCCCGGGCGACCTCGCGGGCGACGCCGGCCGCCAGCATCTTCTGGTACGCGTCGTAGGACTGCCGGTAGGAGGCCTCCATGGCGTCCACGACGGACTGGTGCTGCTCCGGGGACCCGTGCACGAACTCGTACTTCCCGGGGCGGCCCTGCTGCACGAGCTTGCGGTCGGTGGACGGCACGTAGAAGACCGGCTCCAGCTCGCGGTACCTGCCGGACTCCTCGTTGTAGGACCATCCGACGCGGTGGCGCATGAACTCGCGGAAGACGAAGATCGGGGCGCTGACGAAGAAGGTCATCGAGTTGTGCTCGAAGGGGCTGCCGTGGCGGTCCCGCATGAGGAAGTTGATCAAGCCCTTGGAGCGCTCCGGGTCCTTGGTCAGCTCGGCCAGGGACTGCTCGCCGGCCGTGGAGACCCGGGCGGCCCAGAGCACGTCGGAGTCGGCCGCGCTGTGCTTGACGAGCTGGACGGTCACGTCGTCGCGGAACTGCACGGAATCGTCGGCGGAGGTTTCGGTCACCGGGCGTCCTTCCTCACGGAGCTTGGGGCGGCGCCCAGCCTATGCGCCCGCTCCGACATCCCCCGACACCCGTCGACACCGGGCCCACCCCCGCAAAGCGGAGCAAGGCAGACGACCGGCGGACCACTGCTGGCCGGTCCCGGCGGGGCCCGCTAGCCTCACCGATGTGTCTCTGCCCTTCCTCGCCGCCGACAGCGGCCACGACGAGTACGCCGCGGACGCCGCCCTTCCGCACCGGGTCCAGGACGGGTGGATCCGTCCCTACCGGCCGGGACCCTGGCGGGTCGCCGCGGCGGCGATGCTGCTGATGCTCGCCTCGTACCTGCTCTTCGCCGCGGTGATCATGGGGCTCGCGGGCAACGGGTCCGGGGTGATCGCCACGCTCGTCGCGGCGGTGCTGGCCATCGGCTGCGCGCTGCGTCTGCTGCGCGTGGGGATCTGGGTGAGCGCGCGCGGGCTGCGGCAGGTGGGCTTCCTGTACACCACGACGCTGCCGTGGAACCGGGTCGCGTCCGTCCGTACGGCCCAGCAGCCGGTGAAGTGGCTGGGGCTGCCCCGGACCGTGCAGGGCCAGTCGCTGGTCGTCGCGCGGGCCGACGGCGAGCGCATGCGACCGCTGCTCACCGACCACAACGCGGACTTCCTGGGCCGCACCGAGGCCTTCGACCAGGCCGCCGACGCCATAGAGGGCTGGGCAGCGGAGCTGAGCCGGTAGGTCCCCCCGAGGCGGCGCCGGGGCTCTCCCCGGCGTCCGCTGCGCCTGACGGCTGCGGCTGACGGCCCCGCGCGACAGGCTGTCGTCCGGGCCGGGAGTACCGGGGCCCGGTCCCCCTCGGCATCGGCGGCACGGCCCCGTCGTGCGGCCGGAACGGCGCCGCGTCGTGGCCGCCGGGTGGCCGACAGACGGTCGTCATCGGACGTTCGCCTGCGGCTGTTAGCGTCCGGCCGACTTGGCCCGTCGAGGACCTGGAGCGACTGTTGTTCGCACCGCCGCACCCGAACCCGCTCCTCAGCCGTCCCGGGCCGTTGCCCGCGCTGGAACGCCTGCGGGGCCGCTCCGTCGTCGTGAAGTTCGGCGGGCACGCCATGACCGACGGGCCGCTGCTGCGTTCCTTCGCCGAGGACGTGGTCCGGCTGCGGCGGGCCGGGGTGCGGACCGTGGTGGTGCACGGGGGCGGTCCGCAGATCAGCGCGCAGCTCGACCGGCTGGGCGTGCCCGCGCAGTTCCTGGGCGGGCAGCGCGTGACCACGCCGGAGACGCTGGACGTGGTGCGGATGGTGCTCGCCGGCAAGGTGCAGCGGGAGCTGGTACGCCTGGTCAACGAGCACGGCCCGTACGCCGTCGGGCTCACCGGCGAGGACGCGCACACCCTCACCGCGGTGCGCCGCTACGCCGAGGTCGGCGGGGAGCTGATGGACATCGGCCTGGTCGGGGACGTGACGGAGGTCAACACCGCGGCCCTGGACGTGCTGCTGGACCACGGCCACGTCCCGGTGGTCTCACCGCTCGGCCGCGGCACGGACGGCGAGGTCTACAACGTCAACGCGGACGCGGCCGCGGGTGCGCTCGCCGCGGCGCTGGGCGCGGAGGCCCTGGTGGTGCTCACCGACGTGCCCGGGCTGTACGCGGACTGGCCGCGCCGGGAGCGGGTGCTGGAGCGGCTCACGGCCAGCGAGCTGGAGCTGGTGCTGCCCTCCCTCGGGGGCGGCATGGTGCCCAAGATGGAGAGCTGCCTGCGCGCGGTGCGGGCCGGGGTCCGCAGCGCGCGGGTCCTCGACGGCCGCGTCGCGCACGCCCTGGTGCGGGCGCTGAGCGGCGGCCCCGGGGAGACCGGGACGACCGTCCTGCCGGGCTGAGGGCGGGCGGCCCCGCTCAGGGAGTCTGGGGCGCCTTCCCCCGCAGGGCGATCGCGCGCTGCATGGCCTTGCGGGCCCGCGGGGTGTCACGGGCGTCGTGGTAGGCGACGGCGAGCCGGAACCAGGTCCGCCAGTCCTCCGGCGCGGCCTCCGTCTCGGCCTTGCGCCGGGCGAAGACCGCGTCGGCGGAGGCCCGGTCGACGCGCCCGCTCGGGGTGCGCACCAGCTCGTCCTCCGGGAGTCCGCCCTCGGCCTCCAGTTCGCGGGCCAGCCGGTCCGCGTGGTGCGCGAACTGCGTCGTACGGACCAGGAACCAGACGCCGACCAGTGGCAGTACGAGCACGGCCACGCCGAGGACCACCGTGACCGGGCGGCCGTCCTGGATCAGCCAGACGCCGCGGGCGCCGGCCAGCACGAAGTAGACGACCAGGACGGCCGCGAGGACGAAGTAGGTGATCTTTGCGCGCATGGTGGGCGGACCCGGCTTCCGGTCGCTGGCTGTGTCTGTGTCGTGGTCTCTGGGTCGGTCAGTCGAGGTCCATGAAGTGCTCCAGGCCGAAGGTGAGCCCCGGCGTGGAGACGACCCTGCGCACGCCGAGCAGCACGCCCGGCATGAAGGAGCCGCGGTTCATGGAGTCGTGACGGATGGTGAGGACCTCTCCGGCGTCGCCGAAGAGGACCTCCTGGTGGGCGACGAGCCCGCGCAGCCGCACCGCGTGCACGGGCACGCCCTCGACGTCGGCGCCGCGTGCCCCGTCCAGGGCGGTGGCGGTGGCGTCCGGCTGCTCGCCGAGCCCGGCCTCGCGGCGGGCGTCGGCGATGAGCTGGGCGGTGCGGACGGCGGTGCCGCTGGGGGCGTCGACCTTGTCCGGGTGGTGGAGTTCGACGATCTCGGCGGACTCGAAGAAGCGGGCCGCCTGCCGGGCGAAGCGCATGGCCAGGACCGCCCCGATGCCGAAGTTCGGCGCGATGAGCACGCCGGTGCCCGGCGCCGCGCCGAGCCAGCCGCGCAGGGTGTCCAGGCGCTCGTCGGTCCAGCCGGTGGTGCCGACGACGGCGTGGATGCCGTGCCGCAGGCAGAAGTCGAGGTTGCCCATGACCGAGCCCGGAGTGGTCAGTTCGACCGCGACCTGGGCCTCGTTCTCGGCGAGGGCCTCCAGCTTGTCCTCGCGGCCGATGGCCGCCACCAGTTCGAGGTCGTCCGCGGCCTCGACGGCCTTGACCGCCTCGGCGCCCATGCGGCCGCGGGCCCCGATCACACCCACGCGGATCTTGCTCATCGTTCCAGTCCTCCGGTCCAGACGTTCGAGACGGTCGGTACGGCTCAGGTCAGACGACGGACTCGTGCAGGCGGGCGGCCTGCCGGTCCTTCAGCGGGCCTATGACGGCCAGCGAGGGACGTTGTCCCAGGACGTCGCGGGCGACCGCGCGCACCTCGTCGGGCGTGACCGCGGCGATCCTCTCCAGTGTGGCGTCCACCGACATCTGCTCGCCCCAGCAGAGCTCGCTCTTGCCGATCCGGTTCATGAGCGCGCCGGTGTCCTCCAGGCTGAGCACGGTCGAGCCGGAGAACTGGCCGATGGCGCGGTGCAGTTCCTCGTCGCTCAGCCCGTGCTCGGCGACCTGGTCCAGTTCCTCGCGGCAGATCTTGAGGACCTCGTGGACCCGGCGCGGCTGGCAGCCGGCGTACACCCCGAACAGGCCGCAGTCCGCGAAGGAGGAGGTGTACGAGTAGACGCTGTAGGCGAGGCCGCGCTTCTCGCGGACCTCCTGGAACAGCCGGGAGCTCATGCCGCCGCCCAGGGCGGTGTTGAGCACCCCGAGCGCCCAGCGCCGGTCGTCGTGCCGGGACAGCCCGGGCATGCCGAGCACGACGTGGGCCTGCTCGGTGCGGCGTTCGAGCAGCTCCACCCGGCCCTGGCCGCGTATCGTGCGGGCGCCGCCGCGCGGCGGGCGGGGCACGGCGTCGGCGTCGCGGAGGGCGCCCGCGTCCTCGAAGGCCTTGCGGACCTGGCGGACGACGGTCGCGTGGTCGACGTTGCCCGCCGCGGCGACGACCAGCCGTGTCGGGTCGTAGTGCTTCCGGTAGAAGCGGGCGACCTGGTCGCGGGTGAGGGCGTTGATGGTGTCGACGGTGCCGAGGACGGGGCGGCCCAGCGGGGAGTCGCCCAGCATGGCGGTGGCGAACAGGTCGTGGACCTGGTCGCCGGGGTCGTCCTCGGTCATCGCGATCTCCTCCAGAACAACACCGCGCTCGGCGTCGATGTCCTCCTGGCGGATCAGGGAGCCGGTCAGCATGTCGCAGACGACGTCGATGGCGAGCGGCAGGTCGGTGTCGAGGACACGCGCGTAGTAGCACGTGTACTCCTTGGCCGTAAAAGCGTTCATCTCGCCGCCGACGGCGTCGACCGCCGCGGAGATCTCCAGGGCGCTGCGCCGCGCGGTGCCCTTGAAGAGCAGGTGCTCCAGGTAGTGCGTGGCGCCGTTGAGCGCGGGGGTCTCGTCGCGTGAGCCGACGCCGACCCAGATGCCGAAGGTCGCGGAGCGCACGGTGGGCAGGGTCTCGGTGACGACGCGCAGTCCACCGGGGAGGACGCTGCGCCGGACCGTGCCGATGCCGTCGGTGCCGGGCAGGAGGGTCTGCGTGCGGACGGCCCGCCCCTTGGTGGAGGGGCGGGCCGTCACGCGTGTGGAACGGGTGGTCACTTCTCGGTCGCGTCCTCGGCCTTGTCGTCGGCCGCGGCGTCCTCGCCCTCGATGACCGGGATCAGCGAGAGCTTGCCGCGCTGGTCGATCTCGGCGATCTCGACCTGGACCTTGGAGCCCACGGCGAGGACGTCCTCGACGTTCTCGACGCGCTTGCCGCCGGCCAGCTTCCGGATCTGCGAGATGTGCAGCAGGCCGTCCTTGCCCGGGAGCAGGGAGACGAAGGCACCGAAGGTGGTGGTCTTCACGACCGTGCCCAGGTAGCGCTCGCCGACCTCGGGCATCGTCGGGTTGGCGATGCCGTTGATGGTGGCGCGGGCGGCCTCGGCGGACGGGCCGTCGGCGGCACCGATGTAGATGGTGCCGTCGTCCTCGATGGTGATCTCGGCGCCGGTGTCCTCCTGGATCTGGTTGATCATCTTGCCCTTGGGGCCGATGACCTCACCGATCTTGTCCACCGGGATCTTGACGGTGATGATGCGCGGGGCGTTCGGCGACATCTCGTCCGGAGTGTCGATCGCCTCCATCATCACGTCGAGGATGTGCAGACGGGCGTCGCGGGCCTGCTTGAGGGCCGCGGCCAGGACCGACGCCGGGATGCCGTCGAGCTTGGTGTCCAGCTGCAGCGCGGTGACGAACTGCTTGGTGCCGGCGACCTTGAAGTCCATGTCGCCGAAGGCGTCCTCCGCACCGAGGATGTCGGTGAGGGTGACGTAGTGGGTCTCGCCGTCGATCTCCTGGGAGATCAGGCCCATGGCGATGCCGGCGACGGGGGCCTTCAGCGGCACACCGGCGTTCAGCAGCGACATGGTGGAGGCGCAGACCGAGCCCATGGAGGTGGAGCCGTTGGAGCCCAGCGCCTCGGAGACCTGGCGGATGGCGTACGGGAAGTCCTCGCGGGCCGGCAGGACCGGGAGGATCGCCCGCTCGGCCAGCGCGCCGTGGCCGATCTCACGGCGCTTGGGGGAGCCCACGCGGCCGGTCTCGCCGACGGAGTACGGCGGGAAGTTGTAGTTGTGCATGTAGCGCTTGCGCGTCTCGGGCGCCAGCGTGTCCAGCTGCTGCTCCATGCGCAGCATGTTCAGCGTGGTGACACCCAGGATCTGGGTCTCGCCGCGCTCGAACAGCGCCGAGCCGTGCACCCGCGGGATCGCCTCGACCTCGGCGGCCAGGGTGCGGATGTCGGTGACGCCGCGGCCGTCGATGCGGACCTTGTCCTTGATGACGCGCTCACGGACCAGCTTCTTGGTCAGCGAGCGGTAGGCGGCGGAGATCTCCTTCTCGCGGCCCTCGAACTGCGGCAGCAGCTTCTCGGCGGCGAGCGCCTTCACCCGGTCCAGCTCGGCCTCGCGGGCCTGCTTGCCGGCGATGGTCAGCGCCTGCTTCAGCTCGTCGGCGACCGAGGACTCCAGCGCCTCGAACACGTCGTCCTGGTAGTCCAGGAAGATCGGGAACTCGGCGGTCTCCTTGGCGGCCTTCGCGGCGAGGTCGGCCTGCGCCTTGCACAGCACCTTGATGAAGGGCTTGGAGGCCTCCAGGCCCGCCGCGACGACCTCCTCGGTCGGCGCCTCGGCGCCGCCCTCGACGAGCTTGATCGTCTTGGTCGTGGCCTCGGCCTCGACCATCATGATCGCGACGTCGCCGTCCTCGAGGGTGCGGCCGGCCACGACCATGTCGAAGACGGCGTCCTCCAGCTCGCTGTGGGTCGGGAAGGCGACCCACTGGCCGCGGATCAGCGCGACGCGCACGCCGCCCACCGGGCCGGAGAAGGGCAGGCCGGCGAGCTGCGTGGAGCAGGAGGCGGCGTTGATGGCGACCACGTCGTAGAGGTGGTCGGGGTTGAGCGCCATGACCGTCGCCACGACCTGGATCTCGTTGCGCAGGCCCTTCTTGAAGGACGGGCGCAGCGGGCGGTCGATCAGGCGGCAGGTGAGGATCGCGTCCTCGGAGGGGCGGCCCTCGCGGCGGAAGAAGGAACCGGGGATCCGCCCGGCCGCGTACATGCGCTCCTCGACGTCCACCGTCAGCGGGAAGAAGTCGAGCTGGTCCTTCGGGTGCTTCGAGGCGGTGGTGGCCGACAGCACCATGGTGTCGTCGTCCAGGTAGGCCACGGCCGAGCCGGCGGCCTGACGGGCCAGGCGGCCCGTCTCGAAGCGGATCGTGCGGGTGCCGAAGCTGCCGTTGTCGATCACGGCCTCGGCGTAGTGGGTCTCGTTCTCCACTATGGGAATTCTCCTCTTTCGTGCCCCCGGGCGTCTTCCCGGGGACCGTCGGTGGAGGGGCGTCCCGCCGGGCCGGTCTTCGATCGAAGCCACCGGGACGTACGTGCTGCCCGGGGGCCACTACCGAGGACCGGCTCTGGTGGCGCTAGGAGGACGCTCCCTCCGCATGCTCTATGGCGTTGTGTATGGGACCAGACTACAAAGTCTCGGCCCCGGTCTCGCGCCCAGCGCGGCCCCGTACGTACGCAAAGGGAGCGGCCCCCGGCTGGGAACCGCTCCCTCCACGGCTGTCTCAGCGGGCGCCGGCGGCACCGCGGCGGATGCCGAGGCGGTCGACGAGCGCACGGAAGCGCTGGATGTCCTTCTTGGCCAGGTACTGCAGCAGGCGGCGACGCTGGCCGACCAGGATCAGCAGACCACGACGGGAGTGGTGGTCGTGCTTGTGGGTCTTGAGGTGCTCGGTCAGGTCCGAGATGCGGCGCGAGAGCAGCGCGACCTGGACCTCGGGGGAGCCGGTGTCGCCCTCCTTGGTGCCGAACTCGGCGATGATCTGCTTCTTCGTCTCGACGTCGAGCGACATACGGTCTCCTTGTGTGTCGGTGCCTCCGGGCGCTCCTGGTCTGTGTCACAGGAGAAGCTTCGACGACCCTGAAGGCATGACGCGCCGCGCATGGGCGGACGCATCGGTTACACAGAGTACCACCCCGGGCCCGGTGCGATGTCCGGGGCCGGGGTGGCGGGCGGCGGGGGGCGGCCGCGGGCCGCGCGGGCTCAGCCGCTGGTCATGCCGCGAGCCTCGGCGTACAGGTCGAGGACCGCGAGGGCGAGCGGGATGAGGGAGAGCAGCACGGTCGCCTCGGCGAGGTCGAGCATCCGGCCCCAGAAGGGGGTGACGCCCTTGCTCGGGACGACGAGGGCGACCGCGACCAGGAGGGCGGCGCCCAGGGCAACCGCGGCGGACAGCCACACGGTGCGGATGTCGAGCGAGGAGTGGTTGCCGCGCAGCAGGTCGGTGAGGACGTCGGTCGGCAGGTTGAGGGAGAGGCCGATGATCAGCAGGCCGACGGTGATCACGCCGGCGACCATGAGCGTCACGACCTGAGAGGTGTAGCGGAACAGCCGGGCGCGCATCAGGGTCGCCAGGCCCACGGCGAGGGCGAGCAGCTGCGCCCAGGTGCTGTCGGAGAAGCCGAGCACGACGCCTGCGGAGCCGACGACCGCGGCGGCGCAGCCGCCGACCAGGCCGAGCAGCAGCTCGTGGCCGCGGCGGGCCTGGTTGGTGATCCGCTCGAAGTCGACCGGCTCCTCCTCGCCCTGCCGGTCGCCGTCGCCGCGGTGCCGGGCCTGGACCTGGTCGGGCGAGCGGAAGCCGATGGGCAGCCGGGCGAAGCGGGCGGACCAGCCGGGCAGGAAGCCGATGACGGCGATCATGACGACGGCGGTGACGGCGGCGGCCTCGCGCGGCGCGGCGTCGGTGAGGATCGCCACGAAGGTGGCCACGGTGCCGACGCCGGCGGTGAAGGAGGCCGCGACGAACGGCGCGTCCCCCTGCGGCAGCATCAGCACGAGCAGGACCGCGGCGATCAGCACGACCACGCAGCCGATGAGGAAGTGCAGCCGGCCGGGTCCCTCGTCCTTGCCCACGCCCATGATCCCGGAGCCGGCGACCAGCAGCAGCGGCAGCGAGGACAGGCCGAGGGCGACGGCGGAGTGGCGGTCGTCGTACACGCGGGCGCGCACCGAGGCGAGCGCCACCAGCACCAGGCCCGCGGCGCCGGCGAGGATGCCGGGCAGGCCGTGCATGTCGTGCTTGACCGGCTCGGAGAACCAGAGCACGAAGGCCATGAGGACGAGCAGGACGACGCCCGCGGTCAGGCCCACCACGCGCATGAGGCCGTCGTTCCAGCTGCGGCGGTCGGTCTCGACCGCGGCGGCGACGGCGTCGACGACGTCGTCGAACACGGCGGGCGGCAGCGAGTCCGCGAACGGCCGCAGCAGGAGCAACTCGCCGTCCTGCACACGCTGTTCCGCCAGGGACAGGGTGCTGTCGAGGACCCGCCCGTCACGACGGACCAAGTTGTAGCCGGTGGGGGCGGCTTCGTCGGGCGTCTGGCCCGACAGGCGCAGTATCTCGGGATGGATGTCGGAGAGCGGCACGTCCTCCGGGAGTGCCACATCGATCCGGCTGTTCGGCGCCGCCACCGTGACTCTGCAGAATCCCGTCGCTGAGACCGTGCTCACCTGGAGTGTCCCCCTCGTCCGGTGATGGGTGGGTTGGGGTCGGGTCCGCGCGGCCGTCCAGGGCCGGAACCCCCGTTCCGCGCTTCGCGATCCGTCACCCTACCGGGTACCCCGAGTCCCTTGTCCCCCACCCGTCCCAGTGCCCTGGAACTGTCATGCCCAGTAGGATCGCCACCTGCCTGTGGTCCAACGCCCGCCCCGCGAAAGGGCGGAGCGCGACCGGGACGTGTCATACGGGGGACCGTCGCCACGGGGGCGGCCCGAAACTGCGATTCGCGTGAAGGACTGGTGCATCGGTGAGCGTGGTCGTCATCAAGCGCCCGCCGCGGGTTTACCCGCCGGAGGTGCCGAGTGAGGAGGTACGGCTCGAAGCCCCGCCCGAACTGCCGCGCGGCGAGGACCAGGGCCTGCTGATGAACCTGCTGCCGATGCTCGGCATGGGTTCGTCGGCGGCGTTCTTCTTCCTGCCCACCGGGTCGGGGACCTCCGGCGGGTTCATGAAGGTCATGGGCGTGCTCATGATGGGCTCGACCGTGGCGATGGTGGTCGCCCAGATCGTACGGGCCCGCAAGGGGCCGTCCGGGCAGATGGCGGAGGCCCGAAGGGACTACCTGAAGTACCTGGCGCAGGTGCGCCGCGGGGTGCGCAAGACCGCCCGCAAGCAGCGCGACGCGCAGTATTACCTGCATCCGGCTCCCGAACAGCTGTGGGCGCTGGTCGCCGAGGGCTCACGGGTGTGGGAACGCCGGTCCTCCGACCCGGACTTCGCGCAGGTGCGGGTGGGCCTCGGCCCGCAGCAGCTGTCGACGCCGCTGGTGGCGCCGGAGACCGCGCCGGTGGACGAACTGGAGCCGCTGACCGCGCACTCGATGCAGCAGTTCATCGCGGCGCACGGCTCGCTGGACAACCTGCCGCTGGCGGTGGGGCTGCGCTCCTTCTACCACGTGACGATCTCCGGGGACCCGGACACCGTCTACGGGCAGACCCGTTCCGTCGTGGGCCAGCTGTGCTCCCTGCACTCGCCGGAGGACCTGGTGGTCGCCGTCGTGGCGGCGCCGGGCGCCCAGCCGGAGTGGGAGTGGGTCAAGTGGCTGCCGCACGCGCAGCACACGGAGCAGGACGGCGCCGGCTCGCGCCGGCTGATATGCGGCGACCTCGGTGAGGTCGAGGAGCTGCTGTCGGACGAGCTGGACGGGCGGCCGCGCTTCAACCGCGAGGGCCAGCCGGTGCTGGACCAGCCGCACGTGGTGATCGTCCTGGACGGCGGCGGCGTGCCTGCGGACTCGGTGATCGCCTCCGCCGAGGGACTGCAGGGCGTCACGATCCTCGAGGTCGTGCCCGGCGAGCTGGACGAGGCGCGCGGCTCGCTGTCCGTCCAGGTGTGGCGCGACCAGCTGTACCTGGAGGCCGGGGCCGGCACCTTCACCGGCGTCCCCGACGTGCTGTCCCCGGTGCAGGCGGAGTCGCTGGCCCGGCAGCTCGCGCCGCTGCGGCTGGGCGCCGCGGACGCCGACGAACCGCTGCTGGCCAACCTGGACTTCACCGACCTGATGGGGATCGGCGACGCGGCGTTGGTGGACGTCGCGCGCACCTGGCGCCCGCGGACCCTGCACGAGCGGCTGCGGGTGCCGATCGGCCTGGGCGAGACCGGCGAGCCGGTCATGCTGGACGTCAAGGAGGCCTCGCAGGAGGGCATGGGCCCGCACGGCCTGTGCGTCGGCGCCACCGGTTCCGGCAAGTCCGAGCTGCTGCGCACGCTGGTGCTGGGTCTGGCCGTCACGCACTCCTCGGAGACCCTCAACTTCGTGCTCGCCGACTTCAAGGGCGGCGCGACCTTCACCGGCATGGGCACGATGCCGCACGTGTCGGCGGTCATCACCAACCTGGCCGACGAGCTGACCCTGGTGGACCGCATGCGCGACTCCATCACCGGTGAGCTGACCCGCCGCCAGGAACTGCTGCGGCAGGCCGGCAACTACGCCAACATCACCGACTACGAGAAGGCCCGTGCGGCGGGCGCGGCGCTCGACCCGCTGCCCTCGCTGGTCCTGATCATCGACGAGTTCTCCGAACTGCTCGCCGCCAAGCCCGACTTCATCGAGATGTTCATCCAGATCGGGCGCATCGGCCGCTCGCTGGGCGTGCACATGCTGCTGGCCTCGCAGCGCCTGGAGGAGGGCAAGCTGCGCGGCCTGGACACCTTCCTGTCGTACCGGATCGGTCTGCGGACGTTCTCGGCCGCCGAGTCGCGGACCGCGATCGGCGTGCCCGACGCCTACCACCTGCCCAACGTCCCGGGCGCGGGCATCCTGAAGTACGGCACCGACACGATGGTGCAGTTCAAGGCGGCGTACGTGTCGGGCACCTACCGGACGCCGGGCACCCGCACGGCCGGCGGGGCGCGCGTCGACCGCTCCCCCGTACTGTTCACCGCCTCTCCGGTGCCCGTGCGCATCGTCACCGAGCCGGAGCCGCAGCAGCGCGGTGGGCAGGTCGACGACGCGCTGGCCGACACCGTGCTCGACGTCATCGTCGGCCGGCTGGAAGGCCAGGGGCCGCCCGCCCACCAGGTGTGGCTGCCTCCGCTGGACGAGCCGTTCAGCGTCGACCAGGTGCTGCCGCCGCTGACGGTCAGCGCCGAACGGGGTCTGCACGCGGACGGCTACACCGCCACCGGCAAGCTGCAGGTGCCGGTCGGTCTGGTCGACAAGCCCTTCGAGCAGCGCCGCGACGTCATGTACGCGGACCTGTCGAGCTCCGGCGGTCACGCCCTGGTCGTCGGCGGCCCGCAGTCCGGCAAGTCGACGCTGGTGCGCTCGCTCATCGCGTCCTTCGCCCTCACCCACACCCCGAAGGAGGTCCAGTTCTACGCACTGGACTTCGGCGGCGGCGGCATGCTGGCGCTGGACGGGCTGGCGCACGTCGGCGGGGTCGCCTCCCGGCTGGACGCGGAGAAGGTCCGCCGCACGGTCGCCGAGGTGCACGGCATTCTGAACGCCCGCGAGGAGTTCTTCCGCAGCAACGTCATCGACTCCATGAACACCTTCCGCTCCCGGCGGGCGGCGGGGCACTTCCCGGACCAGCCGTGGGGCGACGTGTTCCTGGTCATCGACGGCTGGGGCACGTTCAAGACCGACTACGAGATGCTCGACCCGGTCATCAACGACATCGCCGCCCGCGGCCTCGGCTTCGGCATCCACCTGGTCATCACCGCCACCCGCTACACCGAGATCCGGCCCGCGCTGCGCGACCAGATCCTCAGCCGGCTGGAACTGCGGCTCGGCGACCCGATGGAGTCCGAGTTCGACCGCAGGCGCGCCGAGAACGTGCCGGTCGGCAAGCCCGGCCGCGGCCTGTCCCCGGAGAAGCTGGACTACCTGGCGGCGCTGCCGCGCATCGACGCCTCCTCGGAGGTGGAGGACCTCTCCGAGGGCATGGCGCAGTTCGTCGCCCAGGTCAACGCGGGCTGGCCGGGCCCGGTCGCGCCGAAGGTGCGGATGCTGCCGACGATGCTCCCGGCGACCGAGCTGCCCGACGGCGGCGACTTCTCCGGCCGCGGCATCGCGATCGGCGTCGACGAGCTCACCCTCTCCCCGGTGTTCGTGGACTTCGAGACCGACCCGCTGATGGTGATCTACGGCGAGAGCGAGTCCGGCAAGTCCTCACTGCTGCGGCTGATCGCCAAGCAGGTCAGCGAGCGCTACGAGCCCGGCAAGGCGCTGTTCGTGGTCTCCGACTTCCGCCGGGCGCTGCTCGGTCAGGTGCCGGAGAGCCACATGTACAAGTACTGCGCCTCCGGACCGCAGTTGCAGGAGGTCATGGAGTCGCTGGCCGGCTCGATGGGCCGGCGGATGCCCGGCCAGGACGTGACACCCGAGCAGCTGCGCAACCGCAGCTGGTACACCGAGCCCGACGCGTGGGTCTTCGTCGACGACTACGACCTGGTCGCGACCTCGATGGGCAACCCGATGCAGGTGCTGATGGAGTACCTGCCGTTCGCCCGCGACCTGGGCCTGCGCATCGTCCTGTCGCGCAGCACCTCGGGGGCGTCGCGGTCCTCCTTCGAGCCGTTCCTCACCCGGACCAAGGAGCTCGGCGCGACCGGTGTGCTGCTGTCCGGCGACCCCGGCGAGGGCCCGGTCTTCGGCAACGTCAAGGCGACCAGGCTGCCCCCGGGCCGCGCGCAGTTCATCACGCGGCGCCGCGGCAACCAGCTCATCCAGACCGGCTTCCTGCCGGAGAGCTGATACCGGACCGGCGTGCGGCGCCGGGAGACGCGGGCGGGGGCGGGCCGGAGGGCCCGCCCCCGCCCGTGTGCCGGCGTTCAGTCCCGCGGGGACGGCGGCCGGTAGGCGGGTGGTACGTCCCGGGGATCGCGCCGCACGGCGGCCGGGCGGTCGCCGCGGGACGCCTCGTCCTCGCGGGCTTCGTCCGCCGCCTCCGCCGCCTCCTCGCCGGCCCGCTGCTCGAACCAGCGCCGGGCGCGCTCCTCCTGCGCCGCGCGCTCCTCGGGCGACATCCGCTCGTCGGCGCGCTTCAGCTCGGCCATGCGGTCGCCGATCGCGCCGAGGTAGGCGCCGGACAGCAGCGCCTCGCGCCCGCCGACACGGCCGGAGAGCACCTGGCGCGCCGTCTCCTTGAGGGCGGCGTCGACGTCCGGGTTGTCGGCGAGTGTCCTGAGCGCCTTGTGCAGTCGGCGGGCCTGTGCGGGATCGTCGGCGACGTCCATCAGGTCCGCGTCGCTGATCTCCTTGCTCATCGGCTCCGTTCCCCCGGTCGAGAGTGTCGTGACGCGTGTGTCCATGCCATCGTGCCATCAGGGGGACGCCACGACCACGGTCCCGGGCGCGCTGGCCGGGGTCGCCCGATCCGGTGTGGCACGGTCTGTCTGACCGATGCCGAAGGAGGCGACGAGCGCCCATGTCCTACCCCGAGCCCCGCTACCTCGGAGAACAAGGCGAGGTCAGCGCGCTCTTCCGTGCCGCCGGAACCGCCGCGGACGTGGTCGCGCCCTCGGGGACCCGCACCCACTACCTCGCCACGCACACGTCGACGGACGGCGCCTTCGGCCTGTACCGGATCGACATGGGCCCCGGCTCCCCCGGTCCCAGCACGCACTTCCACCGGTCGATCTCGGAGTCCTTCTTCGTCCTCTCCGGGGCCGTGCAGCTCTTCGACGGGGAGCGCTGGATCACCGCCCGCCCCGGGGACTTCCTCCACGTGCCGGCCGGGGGCCTGCACGCGTTCCAGAACGACTCCGACGAACCGGCCTCGATGCTGCTGCTCTTCGCCCCCGGAGCGCCCCGGGAGGAGTACGTCGAGAGGGCCGGCGAGATGGCGCGGCGCGGGGGTGCGGCGTTCCGGGAGTTCCTGCTCCGTCACGACAGCTTCTTCGTGGAGCCGCCGCAGGTCGGGCCGGAGCCGCTGTGAGGGAACCGGGCCGGGCCGTCAGCCGTGGCTCGTGTCGATGACGCAGAAGCGGTTGCCCTCGGTGTCGGCGAGGACGACGAAGTCCGGGTCCGGCGGGTAGCGGTCCCAGTCGACCCGCACGGCGCCCAGCGCGACCAGGCGTTCCACCTCGGCCGCCTGTTCGGCGGCGTCGTCCGCGTACAGGTCGAGGTGGACCCGGGGGTGCTCCTGCACCGGGGTGGCACTGACGCCGAGCGCGATGCCCGGTCCGGACGCACCCGCCGCGGGCACCAGCACCGCCCAGTCGTCCGCCGCCCGCACCTGGCCGTCGCGGGGCACGTAGCCGAGGGCGGCGCCCCAGAAGGCCGCCGCGCGCCGCACGTCCGTCACTCCGAGCACGATCGTCCCGAGGGTCAGCATGCGTCGAGTGTGCCAGCCCCGGGGCGCGGACGGGCCTGCCACCGCGTGACCGTCACCCGCACCGCCGCCGCGGACGCCGTCTTCGAGGGCGGACTCGTCCGGCGCCGCCCGCCGCACGGCGTCAGGGGGCGTACAGCTCCAGGCGCCAGTCGTTGCAG
This sequence comes from Streptomyces sp. NPDC005722, assembly GCF_040630935.1. Classification (NCBI taxonomy): domain Bacteria; kingdom Bacillati; phylum Actinomycetota; class Actinomycetes; order Kitasatosporales; family Streptomycetaceae; genus Streptomyces; species Streptomyces sp. NPDC005722. The sequence goes on along the minus strand of NZ_JBEXYN010000049.1, from coordinate 41,418 downwards.
CGGATGGGGTTCCCCGGCGGGTACTCGAAGTCGCACTCCTCCACCAGCGTGAAGCCGAGCTTGCGGCAGATCGCGTTCGAGGCGTCATTGTCGACCTTGGGGAAGGCGTGCAGGAAGCGCGGGCCCTTCTCCGCGGCCGCCCGCGCGATGACGGCCGCCCCGGCGGCCGCGGCGACACCGCGCCCCTGGAACTCGGGCAGGACGCCCCAGCCCGTCTCGTACACCGTCCCGCCCCGCCAGGACTTCTCCCAGTAGCCGATGCTCCCGGCCGGTACCCCCTCGGGCAGCAGGACGATGCTGAACATCCCGCCGCCTGCCTCGCCGCCGCTCGCCAGGTACCGCTCGTGCCGGACGAGCAGCTGCTCCTCGGTCTCGGGGCCGCCGAGGTGGCGCATCATCGCGGGCGCGTTCGCCCGGCGGAGCAGTTCGAGGTCGCCCTCCGACCACGGCTCGATCCGTACCTGCGTGTCCATCCACCGCTCCCCTCGTCGCTCCTGACCATCACACCACCCGGGTCCGACACCGCCACCGATGAGTTCCGCCGGCCCGCCCGGTCCTACCACCGGAGCCGTTCCGCCGTGGCCCGGCCCGACCAGAGAGGCAGCACCATGGACGACATCACCATTACCCGGGTATTCGACGCGCCGCTCGCCAAGGTGTGGAAGGTGTGGACCGAGCCGGAGTACTTCGCCCAGTGGTTCGGGGCCCCGCTGCCCACCGTCGCCAGCGACGTCCGTCCCGGCGGCGCCTGGCGCGCCACCGTCACCACGCCGCAGGGCGAGATGCCGCTGAGCGGGGTGTACCGCGAGGTGGAACTCCACAAGCGGCTGGTGTGGACGATGGAGGTCCCCGGAGAGCCCGAGGTCGTCATGGACGCGACCTTCACCGACCGCGGTGAGCGGACCGAGGTCGTCTACCGCCAGCCCGGCGTCCCCGAGGAGTACTGCGCCACGGCCGAGGCCGGCGCCAACCACATCCTGGACAGCTTCACCTCCGTCCTGGCGAAGTCCTGACGGCAGGGACCGCGGACGTGACGGCGACGACCTTCGTCCTCGTCCCCGGCGCGGGCGGCGGCACCTGGTACTGGCACCTGCTCGTGCCCGAACTGCGCCGCCGCGGCCACGCCGCGGTCGCGGTGGACCTCCCGACGGGGGACGACGGCGCGGGGCTGCGGGAGTACGCGGACTCGGTGGTCGCCGCCGCGGGCGACCGGGCGCCGCTGGTGCTCGTCGCGCAGTCGATGGCGGGCTTCAGCGCGCCCCTCGCCTGCGAACGGCTCGGCGACCGGCTGGTGCTGCTCGTCCTGGTCAACGCGATGGTCCCGGCTCCCGGCGAGACCGCCGGGGAGTGGTGGGCCGCCACGGGCCAGCCGGAGGCCCGGCGCGCCCTGGACCTCGCCGAGGGGCGTCCGGTGGACGGGGAGTTCGACCCCCTGGTGACCTTCTTCCACGACCTGCCGGGGCCGTTGGCGGAGGAGGGCCTCGCCCAGGGCACCCCGCAGTCGGACACCCCGTTCGGCGTGCCCTTCCCGCTGTCCGCCTGGCCGGACGTGCCGACCCGCGTCGTCGTGGGCCGCGACGACCGGCTGTTCCCCGCGGCCTTCCAGCGGCGCGTGGCCCGGGAACGGCTCGGCGTCGAGGCCGACGTGGTTCCGGGCGGGCACCTGGTGGCGCTCGCCGACCCGGGCGGGCTGGCGGACCTGCTGGTGGGCTACCTGCCGGGGTGAACCCGCGTGAGGGGTGGACGGGGACGCGGCGCGTCCCCGGCCACCCCTCACGACGACCCGTGCGTCTGGTGGACGGCCGCCCGGGCGCAGGCGAGCCGTGCGGACGGGCGGCCGGTGCTGACCATGTACCGCGCCGACCCGCCGTGCCACTTCAGCGGCGTGCGCGGTTCGCCCGGTTCCCCGCCGTCGGGACCGACCACGGTCGACCGCCGTACGACAGGACCCAGCAGCTCCCGCCCGGCGAGGTCGCGGCAGGGGGTGAACCGCCCCCGCGCATCACCGCCGGCCCCGGTGGGCACGCGGCGAGCACGCTCACGAGGCGGGGCCGACGGTCCTGGTCAGCCGCAGGGCACCGGGGCTCCACTGTTCCCGCCCGGTACTCCTCGCCTCGGCCGACCAGCCGCGCGCGCCGGCCATCGCCTTGGCGCGCTCCTGGCCGACACCGCGGAACAGCCGGGCGGGGACGGTGACGGCGAGCTCGAGGCCGCCGTCCGCCGCGGTCCCGGACTTGTACGCCGCCGGGTGTCCTTCGGCCCGGTCGATGCGGCCGTGGATCTTCTCGGTGGCGTAGGCCTCCCAGGCGGCGGCGTCCCAGGCCCACTCGATCCGCAGGCGCGGCCAGGTGAGCACGCCGAGCCAGGGGTTGAGCCACTTCAGGGGAGGGTTGAGCCCGGCCGACGCCAGGGCCGCCAGCACCCCGAGTGCCGCCGCGAGGGCGGCCCAGACCGGGAGCCAGAACCACTGCAGGACGAACTGCAGCAGCAGTCCCGTCCTGCTCCTGCGCCGGACGGTGGGACGGTCGTGTGGCAGTAGAGGAGTCGACATGGCATCACCCAAACACGTCGCGCACGCTGAGCGTGCTCGGATGGCCGCCGGCGGAATCCTGCCGGGGCACGGCCGGCGGGCGGGTTCCCATGCTCACCTCGACGCTGTCCGCCACGGCGGCCAGGACGCCGACGTAGTCGGGGAAGTCCTGGACCATCGGTGTGGTGAGCGTCAGTACGACCAGCTGGGAGACCGGAAGGCACGGAAGGTAGGCACTCGCCTGGGCGAGGTCGAGGGTGACGGAACCACCCGTGCCGTCCTCCCCGCCCCGCGCGGTCATCTGCAGCCCGGACAGGACGAGTACCCCGGGTCCGCCCGAGGTGTTGACCTCCAGGACCTCGTTGACCGGGTCGTCGGACAGGGCCTCCACTAGGCCGGCCACCACCGTCCGGACGTCCGGGGTGCGCTCGATCGGCTCCGCGATGACCGACAGCGTCGCCGTCGTCACCCGGTCGTCCGCCGTGCGCAGCAGGCAGAAGGCCGCTTCGAGCGTGCCGTCCTCGGCCGCCGCCTCGGCGATCCGCTTGTACCAGTACGCCACGGTCTCGCGCTGGTAGCCGGTTCCCGCGGCCCAGATGTCGGCGGCCATCGCGTCGAGGTACCGATCGCGTTCCGCGGGCTCCAACTCCAGCCCGAGGGAGCGGAACTCCTGCGGGATCCGCCACTGCACGAACGCCGGTGCGCTCTCCTCCGCGCCGGTGTCCGTCGTCGTCTCCGTCATCGATCAGGCTCCTGCTGCGGGGGGTTCGTCACTGAACAGGCCCGGGATCTTCAGGCCGGTACCACTGCCGGTGATGCCCGTCCACGAACCCCGGTACCACCACTCCTGCGGGCGCATGGGCAGGTTGTCGAGGGTGCTCGCGACCTTGCTCAGCGGCGTCCTGGCGAAGGAGAGCGCGCTGCTCTCCTTCATGATGTTCGCCAGCTTCGCCGCGCCCTGGACGGGCAGCTTGCCGGTGAGGGTGAACTTCAGGCCGCCGGTGATGGCGGCGTCCGCCTTCACCGCGTTGAAGGCCTTGCCGATCTTCCCGGTCGCCCCGATGGCGAGGAACTTGCCGCCCGGGACGGCCGCGAGCGCGTCCATGCCCAGGCTCGTCCAGCTCACGTCCGCGCCGCCGAGCTTGGCTGCGCCGTGCGCGCCCAGCGCGCCGAGCGCCGTGACGCCGCCGGCCAGGGCGAGCGCGCCGGACAGCGGCGGGCACCACATCGTCAGCAGTGAGGCGACGGCCAGCGCGCCGGAGACGGCGCTGAGGATGTCCCCGACCTTCTTCAGCAGATCGGCGTGCTTCACGCACCAGTTCTGGATGTCGTGGCCGATCTTGGTGAAGAAGTCCGCCAGCCCCTCGAAGAAACCGGCGTCCGGCGCCTTGTCGTTGGCCTTGCGCAAGCGGTCCGCGACGCCCCGGGCGTCGGACTGGTGGTGCTCCAGCAGTTCCTCGGCCCGCTTGATGATGTCCTCGAGCTCCTGCTGCGCCTTCTCCAGTTGCTTCCCCGCGAGGTCGAGGTCCTTGCCCGCCTGGTTCAGCCGGTTCGAGGCCGCGTCGATCCTCGCCTGGGCGTCGGCGAGTTCGCCCGGTGTGGCGTAGTACTGGCCGGCCAGGCGCAGCGCCGGGTCGGCCGCCGCCTGGTTGTAGGAGGAGGTCGCGCGGTCGTAGGCGCCCTGCCCGGACTTCTCGCGCTCCTTGGCGGCCTTGGCCTGGGCCTCGTAGTCGCGGGCCTTCTGCTGGTACTCCGCCAGTTTCGTCCGCCACGAGGACAGCTGGAGCGAGGCCTCGCGCAGGGCGTCCCGGCTGTCGCCGACGTAGCGCGGCAGGTCGCCGACCTTCTCGGCGAAGGCACTCGCCGCCTCGCCCTCCCAGGTCTTGCCGCCCTTGGTGATCCCGGTGAGCGTGGTGTAGGCGTTGTCCAGGCCCGTCGCGGCCCGCGACAGCTTGGAGTTGAGGTCCTCGACGCTCTCCACCTTCCCCGGCGCGGGGTCGAAGCCTATGGAGGGGTAGTCCGTCGCCGTCATCGCGCACCCGCCGTGGGCCGTGCCTCGGGGGTCGGGGACGGGGTGGGCTTCGGCGCGGCGCCCTGCGTCATGGCGTCGCGGATCGCCTGCTCCGTGGCCTCGTAGTTGTCCTTGGTGGCCTTGAGCTTCTCCTCGATCTGCGCGGTGCCGTCGGCGATCTTCCCGATCGCGTTGTCCCAGCTGTCGTGGAACTCGTCGCAGGCGTTGTCCAGCGCCTCGCTGCCGGTGCTCTTCGGACCCACGTCCTTCAGCGCGTTCAGCGCCTTGCGCATGTCGTCCTGGCTGTCGTGCAACTGCTTCAGCAGCCGGTCGAGGTCCTGGACCTCGACCTTGAAGTGGTCACCCAATGTGTGTCCCCCGCGTGGACCGCCCGCCGTGCCTCAGCGCCAGGGGCGGTGGTTTCAGCCGACCCACCGAGGCTACCGCTCCCCACGTGGCGCTTCACCCCCGCCGGGGGCTCCGCCCAGGATCTCTACGTGCGTGACGGGCCCGCCCCTTGCGTGATCCGGTAGGTTCGGATGCTGTTGGCATGTCCTCGCTTAGGCGATCGGCGGTACCGGAGCCGGGGGCCGCACGCACCGCGGACGTGCCGGAATCGCAGTCAACGGGGATGGGACAACGGGGATGAGCACTCCCTTCGAAGGTTCACAGGGCGGCGCGGCCGCGCGGACGCGGCTGAACTCCGTGCCCGCGGACCCGGGCGGCGGGACGTCCGCCGGAACGACGAAGGTCGACACGCAGCGGCTGGACGGGGCGGCCAACGCCCTGGTCGAACTGCGCGGCGACACCGAGAACGTCGACAACACGGCCGACGAGGACACCCTCGGCGCCGTCACGGGCCTCAACAGGCACACCGCCCCCGGCCCGCCCGAGGCCGGCTCCTGGGCCACCGCGGGCTCCCTGGTCGGCCTGGACGTCCGCTGGGGCGACCAGGTCGTCAACCTCAAGCTCATGCTCCAGGACATCAGCGACAGGCTCCACGCCAGCACCGGCCACTACACCCGCGCCGAGCAGGAGGAACAGGCCCGCCAGGCCTCCATCCGAACCCCCTTCGGCTGAGCCCGGCACTGGATCCCGCACCGGACCCGGGTCGCCCGGGACGGCGCCCGGCGGACGTCGTACGTCCGGGGCCACAACCCACACCCGTCCGCAGGGACGGACAGGAGCTGACGCAGACATGGTGTCCATCCCCTACCTCGACAAGGCCGACCTCGGCCCGCTGGCCGACGCCGCCGCCTCGTGGGGCGCGCTTCCCGCCAAGTACGAGGCGTTGCAGCGCGAGTTCGAGCAGCGCGTGATCAACCACCTCAAGGGCCACTGGGAGGGCGACGCCGCGACCGCGGCCTTCGCCACCATGGGCAGGGCCCGCACGGAGTACGAGAACGCCGCCACCGAGGCCGGCCGCGTCGCCAAGCTGCTCCAGGACGCCCACACCGAGTTCGCCAGGTACCAGAAGCAGTTGCACACCCTGCTCGACGAGGCCCGCCGCGACAGCTTCCGCGTCTCCGAGGACGGCGCGATCAAGGACGTCGACTCCCGATGGGACAGCCCTACCGCCTCCGCGTCCCCGGGCTTCGCGACCGAGCGCAAGGGCAAGCTGGACTCGCTCTCGTCCCGCCTGAGGCAGGTCCTCGAACAGGCCACCGCCGCCGACGAGGCCGCGAGCGCCGCCCTCGGACGCGACGCCAACGCAGACAGCCGGTCGTTCAACACCAGCGTCTACACCAGCCTCGACGCGGTGGAGGCCGACCAGGCGTCCGCGCTGATGACGAAGAAGGGGCGGTTGACCGACGCCGAGCTCACCAAGCTCGACCGGCTCCTCGCGGCGAACAGGAACGACCCGGAGTTCGCACGGCAGTTCGCGGTGAAGACCGGCGCCGAGAACATGCTGGACAAGTACAACGAGATCGTCACCCCGCCCGCGGGGACGCACTTGTCGAAGAGCGAACTGGCCCGGCTCAAGGACATCCAGCAGAACCTGGGCACCACCATCGGTACCGCCACCACGTCCGACGACCGCGCCGGCCAACGCGACCCCGCCGTCACGAAGTTCCAGGAGGACCTGCTGGAAGCCGGTCACCGCGACTTCGACGCCAACCCCACCGAGACCCCCTACGGCCTCAGCGGGTACCAGCTCACCAGCAGTCTGATGAGCCACGGCACGTGGGACACCGACTTCCTCCAGGCCTACGGGAACGACCTCCTCACCGCCGAGAAGAACGGCACGAACGGCGGCCAGAACCCGGATGCCTACTGGACCGGCAACATGACCCGCTCCCTGGGGCCCGCCAACATCGGCGCACTGGACCCCATGACCGGCTTCATGGAAGCCCTGGGCCACAACCCGGCTGCCTCCACCGCGTTCCTCTCCTCGGAGTCGGAGGTCAACGGCGAGAAGGTCGACCACCTCGACTACCTGATGAAGGACCGCCACTGGCCCGACGGCGCGGCCTTCACCGGGGACCCCCAGAACCGCAGCGGCTACAACAACCTCGGTCACGCGCTGGAGTCCGCGACCACCGGGCACGCGTACGACACCGGCCCCTCGGCGGACACCCCGGCGCACAACGAGAAGCAGGCCCGCCTGATGCACGAGGTGGTCCACTCCGTGTCCCAGGACTCGGAGCTCGCGCACGACGGGATGCAGGACAGCCTCGGACGGATGGCCGGGGAGTACATGCCGGACATCCACCAGTCCCTGACGAACGACCGTTCGGGGAACAGGGACCAGTTCTATCCGATCGCGGGCGCCGCGGCGGACCTCAGCGAACAGGACACCTCCCGCTTCCTGATGACCGTCGGGAAGGACCCGGACGGCTACGCCGCGGTCAACGTCGCCGAGAGCGCGTACACCTCGAACCTCATCGACCACCACCTGCAACACCCCGATGCCTTCGAGGGGTCCACGGACACCGCGCTGCGGGAGATCGCCAGGTCGTCGGGCGAGGTCCAGGGCGGCATCGCGATCGGCAGGCGCGAGTCCGACATCGGCGACGCCGCGGAGGCGGACAAGGCCTACAACGACGCCATGGGACGCGCGGGCGGCTACGCGTCGGGGATCGTGGGCACCGGCATCGGTGTCGGCACGTCCTTCATCGCCACTCCGGCCGTCGGCGCGGGTGTCGGCGGCGTCGCGACCACCGTCACCGGGGACCTGATCAACCGGATCGTCAGCGGTGCCGAGCGCGACACCATGGGCAACGCGGTGTACTCCAGCGGCGGCGACTGGGAGGACGCGAAGTACTCCACCGCCGCCGTGCTCCAGGACGCCTACCGGAACTCGGCGGAGGCCCAGGGACAGGGCCACGTCGCCGACTACCAGAACATCCTCGCCAACGAGGTCGAGGTGGGATTCCACTCCGCCGACAGCAACCTGGACGGCTACGGCCAGGACACGAGGGGAACCGGGCAGGGCTGACCCCGGGCGCAAGCACGGGACCGGCCTCGGACACGCGACACAGGGAATGCGGCTCATGAAGTGGGACAACCGGACGTGGCTCCGGAAGAACGGCGGGCGACGGCTGGTCGTCTCGGCAGTGGTGCTCGCCGCGCTCGGCGCGGGGTACTACGGGTTCCAACTGCAGTACCCGGCGGCGAAGGCGGCCCGGGCGTGCGGCGGGATGCTGCCGGTCGACCCGGTGCTGGACCTCGCAGGGAAATCACGGCTGAGCCTGCTCGGCTCGGGCTTCGACGCCGACAGCCGGCGGTTCGACGTCTCCGACGACGTGAAGGAACCCGACGGGCTCGCCGTGCGCTGCGAGGTGGGCGGGGTCAAGGTGTCCGTCGAGACGACGGCGGGCGCCCTCAACGCGTACGGCGCCTACACCTTCCAGAGCGAGGAGCACACCCTGCCCGTCCCCCTCGACGGGGGCTGGCAGGGCTTCATGGTCACCGAGGACGACGATGCCACCGCCTCCGTGGTGCTCAGCTGCGAGAACTGGGCGCCCGACGAGGGCGGCGGGATCCTCGTGGCGGCCACGTCCCCCACCGGCACCGAAGTCACCGAGGACGTGCGCCTGGCCCTCGCCCGTACCGTGACCGCGACCGCGCAGCGCGCCGCGGAGAACACCGGGTGCGCGACGAAGCCGGGGAGCACGGACGCGCTGACGGCCCCGCAGGCCGCCGCCACGACCGGGCCGGCCGCCGGGGCCAAGGGCACCTGTAAGGGGCTGACCTCCGCGACGGAGGTACGCGAGACGCCCGCCGCGGCCGCGCCGGTGGAGGAGTGCGTGCTCGGCGGGCGTCTGCAACTGTCGGCCGCGTACGGCCCCTTCAACGACAACTCCCGCGCCGTCGCGAACGGCCCCTACGGCGGGCACGACAAGCCCGCGGGCGCCGACCGCACCTCGGTGTGGACCTCGGCCACCTGCCCCGGGGCGCTGGGCATCGGCTACTTCGCGGTGTACGCGGTCGACGGGAGCAGCCGGGACTTCGGGGCGCACCCGCTCACCGGGCCGGAGCGGGCCGATCTGCGGCACTTCGCCGAGCAGTCGGCCGCCCGCCACGGGTGCGGCAGCCCGGCGAAGCCTTCCTGAGGCTTCCCGACGGCGGCCGGGACCAGGAGCGCGGCCGTCGTCCGGGCCGCACGGCCCTGACGACGGCCGGCCTGAGGTCCGCCCCCGCTCGGGCCCCGGCTACTGGTTCGGCCACCGCCCCGGCGCCTGCGCCTGCTGCTGGTACGGGTCGCCGCCCTGCTGGTACTGCGGCTGGTGCGGCGGCTGGCCGTACTGCGGCTGCCCGCCGCCACCCCACCCGGCAGGCCCGCCGGGCGCACCCGGCCCGCCCGGTCCCCCGCCGTTGCGCCTGCCCCGGCGCGCGATCCTGACGATCAGCAGAACGAGGAGTGCGAGGACGACCAGCGCGACGAGTCCGGCAACCGCGAGGACCAGGCCGTTGCCGGAGGACGACGAGGACGAGGACGCCGCGTCATCGCTCGCGGTGGGGTTCCCCTTGGACTCCGTCGCCCCCGGGGCGCCTTCCTTGAGCGACTCGGGAACGGCGAGCGGGCCGTACTTCGCGCCCGCGGGGACGTCCCGCTGGAGTGCGGCGAGCGGCTGGATGAAGCCGTAGCCGTAGTGGTCGTCGGGAAGCGCGGTGCCCTTTGCGGACGCGGGGAGCCCCGCGGTCTTCGTCAGGCGGTTGACGAGCTGCCCGACGGTCAGGTCGGGGAACTTGGCCCGCAGAAGCGCGGCGGCGGCGGAAGTGAAGGCGGTGGCGTCCGAGGTGCCGTTGGCGGATCGATACGGGAAGGAATCGTCCCCGCCGCCGGCGGACACGATGTGCGTCCCCGGTGCGGTCAGCAGGAGTCCCTCACCGTGGTTGGAGTCTTCCCAGACCTCCCCGGAGTTCTGCACCGCGCCGACCGTCAGCACACCGGGATCTCTCGCGGGATACTTCCATGCCTCCCGCCCGCCGCCGTCGTTCCCGGTACCCACCACGACCAGGACGTCCTTCTGCAGCGCGTAGGCGACCGCCTCCTCTTCCGCGGTCGACTGCGTGGAGATCTGCTGGGAGATGTTGATGACGGAGGCCCCGTGGTCGACGGCGTAGCGGATGGACGGCCCGAAACCCTCCTCGGCGTCGCCGGTGTCGCGGATCGAAAGGATGCGGGCGCCGGGGGCCAGACCCATCACCCCGCTGCCATTCCCGGGACCGTGTCCGTGACCGGCGATGATGGATGCCATCGCGGTGCCGTGCGCGTCTTCGCCCTCCGGCAGCGACGACGCGTCACCGTCGATGAAGTCCTTGCCCTGCACCACGTTGCCCTTGAGGTCCACGTGCTCGGAGTCGACACCCTCGTCGATGACGGCGACGGTGACGCCCTTGCCGGTGGAGATCTTCCAGATGGCTTCGGCATCGAACGCCTTGAGCGGCCACTGGTCGTCTCTCACCTGATCCGCGGCGGCCACGGGCGCGGCGGTCAGAACCAGGGCGCCGGCGAGTACGGCTCCGCTGACCACGCGCAGCGTTCGTGTGAAGCTCATCGGTGTCCTTCCTCGGGCAGTGGGGGCCGCGGCATGGCCACGCCCCCCACTTTCTACATCCAGCTACTGGACGAACGGTTATTCGATGACCCGCGGAGCGTTGTTCTGCTCGGGCGTCCAGGTCTCCTCGTCCTCGACCAGGTAGTCGGGACGCTCGCCCTCGCGCCGCTCTTCCTCTTCCCCACGGTCGGTCTGGCCGCGGCCCATCATGCGGTTCGCGCCCCTGCCCGTGCCGCTGCCGCCGCCGGCGCCCGCCGCGCCGCGGCTCTTGTGCAGACCCGAACCGCCCGGTGTGCCGCGGGTGCCCGAACCGGTGCCCTTCGCGGCACCGACGACACCGCCGCCACGACGTGCGAGGCTGCCGCCGCGGCCGGCCGCCGCGCCACCCCTGCCGCCGGCACCGGCACCGGCGCCACCGGCGCCCGGCATGCCGCCGCGACCCGCTGCTCCGGCGCGCCCACCGGTGCCGGAGGACCCACCGCGGGCACCGGCGCCACCACGTGCGCCGAGCCCGGCACCGGCCACGCCGCCGGGGAGGCCGCCGGCCAAACCGCCCGCACCGCCGGCGCCGCCGCCGACCGCGCCTCCGGCTCCCACGCCACCACCGGCTCCGGCCGTACCTCCGCCGATGCCCGTCGACGTGCCGGGAGGAGTGGCTATCCCGTCGATCGCCGTACCGACCTGAGGCTTCGTGCTGGTGGCCGGCTTGGGGACGCCGCCGGTGATGCCCGTGTCACGCGGGGACTTCACGTTCGAGGAGGGCTTGACCGTCCCTCCGGTGCTCCCCGTCACGCTGTTCCGGGACGTGGTCGTCTTCGGGCGGTCGACCGTGCGGGACGGCGTGGTGGGAACGACGACGGGAACCGGGGGCTGACCAATGGGCGCCGGGGGGTAATCCTCCGGATCGTCGATCCGCCGACGCCATTCGCCCATGGTCTTGGACTGCGCCGAGTAGGTGAGGGCCAGGGTCTCCATCCTGGCCGCCATCTGCAGCTGGGCTTCCTTGCCCGCCGACAGACTGCCCTCGTTGTTGTCCAAGGCGTTCTGAGCACCCCGGTTCTCCCGGATGTCCTTCTGCCAGTCCTCGCTGCGGTCGAACCCGTCGGTGAGCGCGTCACCCATGCTCGACAGCCTGCTCGGCTTCTCCATGCTGTCGACATCCGCCTTGACGGGCCGCAGCACGTTCGCGGCGCTCTGTATGGCGGTGGAGGTGTAGTGGGCGTAGGTCGCCGTGTTGTCGATCTGCGTGCTGATCTTCTTCGCCTTCGCCGCGAAGCCCTCCGCGGCAGACCCCTCCCAGTGCTGGAGGACGTGGTCGACGGCCTTGTCGAAGACCGCCCTGACGCTGCCGTCGCCCTTCACGAGCATGTCGTGGACACGTCCCCAGGCCTGGGCCACACCCTCCACCGTGTCCGGGTTGGCGTTGGCGAGCATGGCCTTCATCTCGTCCATGTTCTTGCCTGTGGCGAAGGGCGTCTTCACCTCTCCGGCGAAGCACATCTTCTCCGCTTCGCGGTACTCGTAGGACAGTCCGTCACCCATGCTCCACAACCCCCTCATGGATCAGCAATTCGTTCATCGGGACCCGCACCGCTCAGCCGCCGGACATGCCGGTCTGGGTGTCGTACTCGGCATTCGAGTAATGGCCGTGCGCCTTCTTCGTGTTCTTCCCGAACTGGTCCATGACCTCGTGCACGGCTTTGATGATGTCCTCGAGGTAGAGCTTCATGCCGTCGTGGGCCTCGGTGAGCTCCTTGGCCTCGACGAAGTCGATCCCCAGTGCACCCGGCGGCAGAAATGTCTGGTTCACGGCGGTCGACTTCGCGCTGCCCATGCTGCTGAGCACGCCGTTGAGCTTGGTGATCGTGTCCTCGAGCTCACTCAGATCGACCTTGTACTGGTCACTCATCGTGTCGCTTCCCCGTTCCTACTCATGTGTTGATCCCTCGCTTGCGACGCCAGTCGCCCAGCACCACGCCGCCGCCGACCAGCAGCGCGACACCGCCGACGGCGCCGCCGACCGTGTACACGGCGTAGCGCTCGGTACGTTCCTGGGGGCTCTCACCGAGGATGACGGTGGCCGCCTCGATCTTCTCGTGGGCTCCGGCGTCGACGACGGGGTCCGGCCTCGGGGCGTCCTCCGGGGTGGTGGCGTCGTCATTGACGGCGGCCACCGGGTCGATGACGCCCCATCCGACGAAGTCGTCGCGGCCGGGCTTGCCGCGGTCCGCGGTCTGCTCGATCTGGGTGATGACCTGACGGTACGTCCAGTCGGGGTGCTTGGCCCGGATCAGGGCGGCCACACCGGAGACGTACGGCGCGGAGAAGCTGGTGCCCTGGTCGATGCAGTGGCCGCCGGCGGGGACGGTGGAGACCATGTCGACCCCGGGGGCCGCGACGCCGACGAAGGGACCGGGCTGCGAGAAGTTGGCGCGGGCGTTGTCGCGGTCGGAGGCGCCCACCGCGAGGACGCCGTCGTAGGAGGCGGGGTAGGTCAGCTTGACCTGGCCGCTCGCGCCGTCGTTGCCGGCCGAGGCGACGATCAGCACGTCGTGGCGCTGGGCGTACTTGACGGCCTGCTCCAGCGCGGAGTCGGGCGGCATCGCCGTGGCGGTGTCCTGCGAGATGTTGATGACCTGGGCGCCCTTGTCCACGGCGTGCCGGATCGCGTCGACCATGGTCCGGACCGTGCCGCCGCCCTGGTTGTCGTTCTGGCGGATCGCGAGGATCGACGCGCGCGGGGCGATGCCGACGAAGCCGGTGTCCTTGAAGGGCCGGGCGGCGATGATGCCGGCGACCTTGGTGCCGTGGCCGACCAGGTCCTTGGTGCCGTCGTTCCTGGTGCCGTCCTTCTTCTTGCCCGGCTCGATCAGGTCCTCCCCGCCGCCGAACTTGATCGCGGGGGCGAGCTGCCGGTTGTTCTTGTCGACGCCGGTGTCGATCACGGCGACGTTCACCCCGAGGCCCTGGGTGTCCTTCCACAGCTGGTCCAGGACGATTCGCTGCAGCGACCAGGGCGTGCCCTCGATCACGTCGGAGGGGAACGAGCACTGGGTGTCGTCGATCTGGAAGCGCTCGTTGTCGACGTCGTCGGCGAGGACCGTGCGGACGTCACCGACGGCCGGCACCGGGGCGACGCCGGAGGCCGGCAGGCCGAAGGCGGCGAACGCCGCTGCTGCGGCGGCGGTGGCGGTGCGCCTCACGGCGTGCGATCCCACTGGTGTTCCGTCCTCCCGTTGTGTGCGGTTCGTGGTCAAACCGCCGACGAGGGCGAGCACGTACGTCGTCCGTACACGCCCGCCCTCATCACGAACTACGCGGCCAGGCGCGCAGTCAGCCCCAGATCTGCCGGTTCTTGTTCTCGGTGTCCTGGTAGTTCTGCGCGGCCGTGTCGAGGGCACGGGCGATGGCCTCCAGCGTCTGGTGCATGGACGCGGCACGCTGGTCCCACTCGGTCTGCTTGGCGCGGTAGGCCTCCTGCGCGGAGCCCTCCCACGTGGTCGCGATCTTCTTCACGCCGGACTCGAGGTCGTCCAGCTGGCGCTTGATGTTGTTGGCCGTCGTACGCACGTCGGTCGCGGCCTGGGAGATGGTCTGGAAGTTGACCAGGATCTGCCCGGACATGTGATGTCTCCTCAGATGTTGGATTCGGAACCGTGATCCGGCCGGCACGGCGTCAGGTCACCGTGCAGGGACGGTCATCCGAACGGGTTGCCGCCCTGCGCCGAGATGCTCTGGATGGACGCGCGCTGCTCCTCCTCGGAGGCGGAGTAGTTCTTGGTGCTCGCGTCCACGGCTTCCTTGATGTCGCCCAGGATCTGGTTGATCTTGTTGGCGTCCTCGTTCACCTGCGACTGCAGGTTGTTGTACGCCGTGGCGGCGGAGCCCTTCCACCCGGAGGTGATCGTGTCGATCACGGTCTGGAGGCGGCGGATCTCGCCCTGGATCGAGGAGTTGACCGTGGAGATGCGGTTGCTGAAAGCAACCATCTCCTCCTCGGTCATGGTGAACTGCTGTCCAGCCATGTGTCGCGTCCCCCATGAGACGTAGAAGATCGGATTCGACGAACATCGGAAGATGTCGCCGGTCTTCAACTCTAGCCAATAGCAGTGACAAGGCGAACAGGTACCCGGTTCCGTATCGGGATCCTGACCTTCATCACCAAACCCTCACCGTCCCACGGGAGTTGATGGTTTGGCCAATGGTTTGTCAAATACTCAATCAATTCCCGTGGAGCCCAGCGGAAATGCCAGTTCAGGAGCCCTGTGCCTGCTTTGCCGCATCGACGTCGAGCGTCGGCCCGCTCGCGAGGAGATCCGACCAGATCCGCGGCACCGGCACCGGGGAGTTCTTCGCGTAACCGAGTTTGGTCTGCACGACGCCGACCTCGTCGTCCTGCTTCGCCGCGCCGCCGCTGTCGCTGTCGCCGGTCGTCGGCACCGAGTAGCGCAGGCCCGTGTCGGTGACCAGGAAGATGGACCCGATGCGCTTGTCGGTGCCGTCGTACGCCTTGTAGAAGAGTCCGCTACCCGGCGAGACGTAGGTGTTCGTACCGCTCTGCGCCACGTCCCGGGGGAACTTCTTCCCGGCCCACATGGTCATCGCCGGCTTCTTGGTCAACTTGTCGTCGACGCCGCCGTACACGCTGCAGGCGACCCTGCGGCCGTCCTTCTCGTCCTGGGTGTTGGCCTGCGTGACCGACTTCTCCGGCCAGCCCAGCCCGTCCATGAACGTCTCGCTCGCCCGGGCCGAGGTCACCTCGCCCACGTTGACGGAGACCGCCTCCGGCGACCCGCTGTAGAGCGACCTCGCCTGGGTGCTGTTCAGCAGCAGCTTCGCCATGAAGTCGGTGACGCGCACGACCCGGTCCCGCTGCACCACGTACTGGTCGTCGTTGGCCCTCAGCACCAGGCCGACCTTGGCGTGCTCGGGGCTCAGTCCCGGGGCGGTGGACGGCTCGCCCATCCCGTCGACCGGCGGGAAGGAGATGGCCGCGCCCGGCACGTTGTTGAGGGTCGACAGGAAGTCGGAGTCGACCTTCTGCGGCTGGGCGGAGGCGCCGAAGATGACCTGGCGCAGGGTGTTGACCAGTTCCGGGTGCTGCTTCCAGTCGGGACCGCCGAGCAGGTAGGTGAAGCCCCGGTCCGTCACCAGGTACTGCGCGCCACCGGGCACCTCGATGTACATGGCCTCGTCGTCACGGAGCCGGTTGCCGCCCCCGACGAGGGCCGCCTCCTTGGGCTTCTGCTGGTTGATGACGAGCACCGCCCGCTGCGCGGAGCGGTCCGTACCGCCGCCCGGGGTCTCGCACAGCGCCCACGTCTTGGTCCTGCCCGCGTCGTCCTGGCTGGGCAGCCGGTCCGGGGCGTAGGGGATGCCGATGGTGGTGCCCAGCGTCATCCCGCTGTTGTCGAGCACCGACTCCTTGACCTTGAGGACCTCGAACTTCTCCGGGTCGAGCAGGAGCCGGGCGGAGGCGAGGTTGAGCACGGGGTGCAACTGGGGCTCCCCGTTGGTCTTCAGGACGACGTAACGGGTGGTGGACGCGTCGCCGACGATGACCTTCTGGGCCGGCGTGTCCCACCCCTTGGGGGCGGCGGGCTTCAATATGCCCCAGAATCCGAAGCCGACGACGACCAGCAGGCCCACCACGAGGCTCGGGGCGACGGTCTTCAGCGGACGCGGCGCGGCCTCCTCCGAACCGTGCGGGGAGGGCTGGAGGAACGCGGCCACCGTGCGCCTGCGCGCGAACGAGTAGGCGTTCAGCTCATCCCTACGTGTCGCCATTGCTGCGTCAACTCCCCGTATGTCGCTGCTTTGTTGTGGCGTTCCCCGGTCACGTCGGCCCGCTGTGGTGACGGCTGTGGCGAGGGGGACCCCTACTATGCCGTGTGACGATCGCACCGTACGGTACGGGGTGGCGCGATCGACCCGCCAGCGGCACCCGGAGCGTCCCGCGCCGGCCGGCGAGCGGACGCGAGCGAGCGCTGGACGGCGCGGCACGCCGGCCACGCGGCACAAGTACCGGCAGAAGCAGAAGGGTTGTACGGGGGATGACCACGGCGACCAGGTCCCGGCGCAGTCCGGGCGACGAGCCATCGCAACAGCACGCAGGACCACCCGGGGACGGCCGCGGCGGCGCCTCCGCGGCGCGGACCGGGGCCGCGGCGCCGGCGATGACCCGCAGACCCGGGAGCATAGGCCCCGTGCGGGTGCAGCAGCTCGTGCTGATCGAGCTGGCGCTCGCACTGCTGCTGGGCGGCTGGCTGATCCACAAGGTGGCGGGGCCCGTGGTGGCCGCGGCCGTGGCCGTGCCGCTCGTACTGTTCGGGCTGCTGCGGCGGCGCGGCCGCCCGATGCCGGAGTGGATGGCCACCGGACGCGCGCTGAAGACCCGTCAGCGGCGCAACGCCGTCGCCGTCCCGCAGGGCACCGACCCCGGCTTCGTGCCGGTCGTGGAGTGCGACCCGGCGCTGCGCACCTACGGCTACACCGACGAGCGCGAGCAGCGCGAGATCGGCATGGTCGGCGACGGCACCTTCCTGACGGCCGTCGTCCAGGTGCAGGCGGTCGACGAGCCGCTGCGCCCGGCCCGCGGCATCCGCTCGCTCCCCCTGGACCTGCTGAACGACCTGCTGACGGTGGACGACATCCGGCTCGCGTCGGTGCAGGTCGTCCAGCACACCCAGCCCGCCCCCGCCCCGCACCTGCCCCCGCAGGCGGTGGCCGCACGCTCCTACGCGCCGCTCCAGGCACAGAGCCAGACGCCGGGGCTGCGGCTGACCTGGATCGCGATCAAGCTCGACCCCGAACTGTGCCGGGAGGCGGTGCAGGCACGCGGCGGCGGCATGGCCGGCGCGCGGCGCGCCCTGCTGCGGGCCGCCGACCACCTGGTGAGCCGGCTGGTGGGCACCGGGCTCGAGGCCCGGGTGCTGACCGAGCCCGAGATCATCGCCGCCGTGGCGACGTCGAGTTGCGTGAACCCGCTCGCCACCACCGGCGGTGCGGCCCTCGACGGCAGCCGCCAGGCGCGCCGTACCTCGGAGAGCGCACGGGCGTGGCGCTGCGACGACCGCTGGCACACCACGTACTGGGTCAGCCGCTGGCCGCACCTGGGCTCCGGAGCCACCGCGCTGCCCGACCTCGTCGGCCTGCTGACCTCCTCGCCCGCGCTGGCCAGCACCTTCTCGCTGGTCCTCGCGCCGGGCGGCAGTCGTTCGGCGCTGCTGTCGGGGTACGTGCGGCTGACCGGCCGCAGTGAGAACGAACTGGTAGAGGCCAGGCACCAGTTGGAGCGCCGTGCGACCGCGTCCCGGCTGGGCCTGCTGCGGCTCGACCGCGAGCAGGTGCCCGGCATCCTCGCCACGCTGCCCCTGGGAGGTACCCGCTGATGCCGGCTCCGACCGTTCCCGCCTTCGACGGCCGGCGCCCGGGTGCCGGCTCCGGCTTCCCCGGCGGCACCGAACCGCGCCCCTCCCACCTGCCGCAGGGCTCCGACCCGCGCGGCTCCTCCCTCGCCGGCGCCGGACGGCGCACGCTGCGCGCCGCGTTCGGACTGCTCGGGCCGCGCCGCGACCGGCACACCCTGGCACCCGCTCAGCTCGCCGGGCTGTCCCTGCCGATCGGTGACGACGGAGTCGTCATCGGGATCGACGCGTCCAACCAGCCCGCCGTGCTGGCGTTGAGCCGCCCCGCCCGCCTCGACGTGGTGCTGGTCGGCAGCATGTGGCTGGCGCAGGTGCTGTCGCTGCGCGCCGCCGCGACCGGTGCGCGGGTGGCGGTGGAGACCGCCCGTCCCCAGTCGTGGGCGCCGATGGCGCAGGCGGCCGGCGGCGGCCAGCAGTGCGTGACCGTGCACGAGGTGGGGCGGATCGCCCCGCAGGGCCCGTCGGTGCACAGCCCCGTCGTCATCGTCCGGGACTGCGGCGCCCGTCCGCCGCGCAGCCGGGTGGCGGCGCAGTCCTGGCAGTCGGTCATGACCCTGCTGCCGTACCTCGGGCCCACGGCGCCGCGGTTGCTCGCCGGCGCCGACGTGGTGGGGCTGCAGCGGGTCTCGCCGCAGGAGGCCGAGGTCATCGGCCGGGTCATGGGTCTGTCGGAGGCCGACGTGACGGCGCTGCCGACGCTCGGCGACAACGTGACCATGTGGTGCACGCGCAGGCACCGGCAGTTCGTGATGACGCAGCCCACCGACGCGGAGTCCGGCCTCCTCGGCCCGGCCCGGCGCGTGGACTGATCCGCGCGGCCCCCTCGGGGGTGTTCCGGCCGCTCTGGTGCCGCGGCGGTTTCCGGGCCGCGGCACGGGGCATGGGGCACAGGGGTCCCGGGATCCGCAGCGGTCGCGTCAACTCGTCGGCGGTGCGGCCCCCGTGCGGGGCAAACAGGGCATCACGCCGGCGTGCCCGTCGTGATGCCCACGGCGCTTGCCCTACCCGCGGGCCGGGTGATTAGGCTCTTCCGGTGAGCCGTGGCGGCTGCGCCGCGGGAACTCCGAGACGGGGGAAACGCGTCCGCCCCGACGGGTGGGACGCGTACATCAGTTGACCAGGAGGCACAGTGAGCAGCGATCAGGACGACATCCGCACGGGCGGGGCCGTCCCGGACGGGGATCAGTCCGACGCGGACCTCACGGGCGAGTTCCAGATCGACTACGCGCCGCCGTCCTGGTACACGCAGCAGGCCGGCGGAGGTCCCGCCACGCCGCCGGCGCCCGCCCCCGCCCCCGGTCCGGGTCCGGGTCCGGGTCCGGCGGTCAGCCCGCCGCCGCCCGTCGGGCCGCCGGTCGGGCCGCCGGTCGCCGCTCCGGTGAACCCGCCGCTCGGGCCGCCCGTGGGTCCGCCGGTCGGCGGGCCGGTGGCGCCCACGACGGCGGCCGCCCCCGAGGCGGCGGCACCGCAGCAGCCCCCGTCGCAGCAGCCGCAGCAACCGCAGGCCGAGCAACCGGCCGCGCCCGCCCCCACGGTGGCCCCGGCCGCGGAGGAGGAACCGCCTACTCCGGCGCCGGCGCAACCGCAGCCCGCGCCCGTGCTCCCCGACGCAGCCCGTGAGGCCGCGGCGGCGGCGGCGGCGGTCTTCGCCGACCCCGGGCCCGCCCGGCCCGAGGAACCGCAGCCGGCCGAACCGCGTCCCGCACAGGAACCCGCACCCGTCGCCGCCGAGGCATCGCCCGCCCCCGCGGAGCCGGAACCGGCGCCCCACCCGGCGCAGACGCCCGAGGCGCATTCCCCGGCCGCCCCCGAGCAGCAGGCGCAGGCCCAGCCGCCCGTCACCGCGCCGCCCGCCCCGGCGCCGCAGTCCCAAGTGCCGCCGCTGCCCCCGGAGTACCAGCCGGCCGCCCCGCAGGAGGCGCCGCAGCAGGGGTACGGGTACCCGCAACCGCCCCACCAGGGCGCGCCCTGGGGCGACCCCAACGCGCCCGCGCCGCAGCCGCCGTACGGCTACGGCTACCCCCAGCCGGTCCCGCCGCCGCACGGCTACGGCTACCCGCAGCCGAACCAGGGCGCGCCGTGGGGCGACCCCAACGCGCAGCAGCCTCCCCAGCCGCAGCCCCAACCGCCGTACGCGCAGCAGGGGTACGGCTATCCGCAGCAGGGGCCGGGCCCGCAGCAGCCGCCGGTCCAGCCCCAGCCGCAGCCGCCCGTGCCGCCGTACGGGCAGCCCGGCCCGCAGCAGCCGCCGGCTCCCGCGCCCGCTCCGGGCCCGTTCCCGCAGCAGGGGCAGCAGCCGATGCCGCCGTACGCCGACGGCACCAACCCCCCTCCGCCGCCGCACGGTTACGGCTACCCGCAGCAGGTGCCCGGCCCGTACGCCCAGCCCCAGCCGCCCGTACAGCCGCAACCGCAGCCGCACTCCCAGCCCCACCCGCAGCCGCCGGCCCCGCCGCAGCAGCAGCAACCGCAACAGCAGCCCACCCCGCCCGTGGACCCGCGCACGGCGGCCGGCTGGGGCGGCCCGGGTCCCGGCCAGGAGCAGCAGCAGCGCGTGATGCACGGCGCGCCGCTCGGCTACAACGCGGCCGTGGAGCTGTCCTCGGACCGGCTGCTGCGGCAGCAGCCGAAGGCGCGCAAGAACAACAACCAGCCCTCGCGCTTCAAGATCGGCGCCAAGAAGGAGGAGCAGGAGCGCCAGCGCAAGCTGGACCTGATCCGCACCCCGGTGCTGTCCTGCTACCGGATCGCGGTGATCAGCCTCAAGGGCGGCGTCGGCAAGACGACGACCACCACCGCGCTGGGTTCCACGCTCGCGTCCGAGCGCCAGGACAAGATCCTCGCCATCGACGCCAACCCGGACGCCGGCACCCTCGGCCGCCGGGTGCGCCGGGAGACCGGGGCGACGATCCGCGACCTGGTCCAGGCGCTGCCGCAGCTCAACAGTTACATGGACATCCGGCGTTTCACCTCGCAGGCGCCCTCCGGTCTGGAGATCATCGCCAACGACGTGGACCCGGCCGTCTCCACCACCTTCAACGACGAGGACTACCGCCGCGCGGTGGCCCTGCTCGGCCAGCAGTACCCGATCATCCTGACCGACTCCGGCACCGGCCTGCTCTACAGCGCCATGCGCGGCGTGCTCGACCTGGCCGACCAGCTGATCATCATCTCCACCCCGTCGGTCGACGGTGCCAGCAGTGCCAGCACGACCCTGGACTGGCTCGCCGCGCACGGGTACGCCGACCTCGTGCAGCGCAGCCTCACCGTGATCTCGGGGGTGCGCGAGACCGGCAAGATGATCAAGGTGGACGACATCGTCGCGCACTTCGAGACCCGCTGCCGCGGCGTCGTCGTGGTGCCCTTCGACGAGCACCTCGCCGCGGGCGCCGAGGTCGACCTCGACATGATGCGGCCGAAGACCAGGGAGGCGTACTTCCACCTGGCGTCGCTGGTCGCCGAGGACTTCGTCCGCGCGCAGCAGGCTCAGGGCGTCTACCCGCCCCAGCAGCCGATGCCGCAGCAGCAGGGCGGCTACCCGCCCCAGCAGGGACAGCAGCCGTACCCGCCGCAGCAGCCGATGCCCCCGCAGCAGGGGTACGGCTACCCGCAGCAGCCGCCGTACGGGCAGCCGGCGCCGCCGCCCCCGCCCGGCCAGGGCGGCATGCCCCATGGCTGGACCCAGCAGCCGCCCCCGCCGCCGCCGCAGGAAGCGCAGCCCGGCCAGGAGGCGCAGCCCGGACAGCAGCCCCCGGCTCCGGGGCAGGTCCCGCCGGGCTGGACCCAGCAGCAGTGACGGAAAAGGGCCCGTCCCGCCATCGTGGCGGGACGGGCCCTTTCCGTCGGGCTGGTCAGCGGCGCTCCAGCCGCGGGCTCAGTCGGTGGCGCCGTAGGCGTCGACCAGCTCCCGGGCGCGCTTGACGTCGTCCGCCATCCGCTCCAGGAGGGCGTCGATCGTGTCGAACTTCTCCATGCCCCGCAGGTAGGCGAGGAAGTCGACGGCGACGTGCAGCCCGTACAGGTCCAGGCCGACGCGGTCGATGGCGTAGGCCTCGACGGTGCGGGCGGTGCCGT
The DNA here is from genome assembly GCF_040630935.1 of Streptomyces sp. NPDC005722. Taxonomy (NCBI): domain Bacteria; kingdom Bacillati; phylum Actinomycetota; class Actinomycetes; order Kitasatosporales; family Streptomycetaceae; genus Streptomyces; species Streptomyces sp. NPDC005722. Next base: position 19,371 of record NZ_JBEXYN010000049.1, on the reverse strand, counting down.
CGAAGGTGGGGTTGGTGCCGACGGAGATGGCGGCGGGCATGGCCTCGCCCGCCACGTGCAACCAGCCTGCGTAGACCCCGTCGGCGGGGATCGCGGTGTGCGGCAGCGTCTCGACGTTCGCCGTCGGGTAGCCGAGGTCGCGGCCGCGCTGGGCGCCGCGGACGACCACGCCCTCGACGCGGTGCGGCCGGCCGAGGATCTCGCGGGCGCCCGCCACGTCGCCCTCGGCGACCAGGCGGCGGGTCATGGTGGACGAGAACGGCTGGCCGCCGCCCGCCTCGCCCGTCAGGTAGAGGTCGACGACGTCCACCTCGTAGTCGTACTTCAGCCCCATCGCGGAGAGGAACTCCACGTCACCGGCCGCCTTGTGCCCGAACCGGAAGTTCGGGCCCTCGACGACGGCCCGGGCGTGGAGCGCGTCGACCAGCACGGTGCGGATGAAGTCGCCCGGCGAGAGCTGCGAGAACTCGGTGGTGAACGGCAGGATCAGCAGGGCGTCCACACCCAGCTCCGCCATCAGCTCGGCGCGGCGGTGGTGGGCCGCCAGCAGCGGCGGGTGGCTGCCGGGGCGGACGACCTCGCTGGGGTGCGGGTCGAAGGTGACGACGACGGAGGCGACGCCCAGCTCGCGGGCGCGCTCGACGGCCCGGCCGATGATCAGCTGGTGGCCGCGGTGCACACCGTCGTACGAGCCGATGGTGACGACGCTGCGTCCCCAGTCCTCGGGGACGTCCTCCAGGCCTCGCCAGCGCTGCACAGTGACCGCTCTCCTCGACCGCCGATGGTTCTCCGATGTGCAGGTCCAAGCCTGCCATGCCGGGCCCCCCACCGGCGCGGCACCCCCGGTGACGGGGCCGTTCCGGATCCGCCGCGGGTCGTCCCCCGCCCGACCGCCCGGCCCGGGAGCCCGTCACAGGCCCACCGCCCGCGCGGGCGCGAGCTGGTCGCACATGCGCCGGGCGCTGGGGCCGATGACCGCGTCCCATGCCCCGGCGCCCGCGCCGTCGGGCCCGTCGGCGGCCAGCCATCCGCGCACCTGCCGGCCGAACCCGGGCGACCCGCTGACCAGCTGCACCAGCCGCCGGTCGAAGAGGGCCGCGCCCTCGGGCGTACGGCAGAGCAGCAGGCCGACCCGGTGCACCAGGTCGCGGGTCGCCGGGGCCGGCCGCCGGGCGCACCCGTCGGCGGCCGCGGTGAGCAGGGCGTCCAGCACCGCGGGGTCGCGCTCCTGCTCCAGCAGGACGTCCAGCAGCTCCCGGCGCAGCGGACGGGAGACCTGGCCGCCCGGCGCGGCCAGCACGGGCGCCAGCACCCTGCGCACCTGCGGCGGGTGCTCCCGCAGCAGGCCGGTGACGAGCGGCAGGAGCACGGCGCGGGCGGCCGGGCCGTGCTCCAGCCGGCGGTCGAGGTAGGCCGCCGCGTACCGGGCGTCCTCGGGGCGGTGGCCGAGGTGGTCCCACACCAGGGCGGCGGCCCGCCGCGCCAGCGCCGGGGTGCAGACCTCGGCCAGCTCGCGCAGCACCTCGGCGGCGCCGGGACCGGGTTCGCGCAGCCGGCGGTGGAAGGCGGCGAGCACCTGCTCGGGATGGGTGGGCAGGGCGGCGGCGAGCGCCGCGGCCGGCAGCAGGGCATCGCCGGCGGAGAATCCGTCCAGGGCGGCGGCCAGGTGGAGGGAACGGGTCGCCGGGTCCCGCACGAGGAGGCCGAGCGCGGCACCGTGCAGGGCGCGGTCGGCGGGTCTGGCCAGGATCGCCAGGGCCGCGTAGCGCAGCAGCTCGCGGTCGGCGGCGAGTGCGGCGTGCGGGGCGGCGAGCAGGCCGTAGGTGGCGGCGTCGGTGTGGCGCTCGGGCCGGTCGTCGTGCGCCCAGCGGTCGACGGCGCGGCACACGGCGGACGGCTCGTCCTCGGCGAGGGCCGCCAGCAGTTCCCGGGAACGGGCATGGTCCGTGGCGGCCAGGGCCTCGGTGAGGTCGTCGACCGCCTGCCGCCGGTGGGTGTGGAGCAGGGCCTGCGCCGCGGTGGCGACCGTCGGCCGGGGGCCGGAGGGCGCGGACTGCAGCAGCCGTTCGTCGGTGAACCAGTCGCACAGCGCGGGCAGCGACGGCCGCGGAGCACCGGTCAGCACCTCGCCGGCCGCCGTCAGGAACCGCTCGCGTGTGCCGTCCGCGGCGCGCGGCGGCCCGTCGGCGGGGAGCAGCAGCCGCAGCAGGGCCAGACGCTCCTCCGGGGGAAGCCGCAGCCGCCGCCAGAACCACGGGCCGAACTCCCCCAGCCCCGCGCCCTCGTGGAAGCCCCCGGCCTCGATGGAGCGGGCGGTGACGCGTTCCGCCAGCAGCCGCAGCACCTCCCGGTACGGTGTGGCGTCGGGCACCGTGAGCAGGGTCTCCCCCAGCAGATGCGCCGCCCACCACACCGCGTCCGCGCGCCGGACCGCCGGCCGCCCGCCGTCGCCGCGCGGCAGGACGCCCGCGGCGCCGTGGGCCGTGGGCACGGCGGCGTCGCGGTCGAGCACGAGGACGAGTTGCCGCAGCCTGCGGACGAGGGTCTCCGGCCCTGAGCGGCGCGCGGTGAGCAGCAGTGCCTGCACGACGGGGCCGATGCGGTGCCGGGGCACGGGCAGGCAGCGCGGCACGGAGGGCGGGGCCAGCGGCGGCGCGGGCGGGACTGGTGGCACGGCGCTGTGCCACGGCTGCGCGGCGGCCCGGGCGGGCAGGCGCACGGGGGCCTCGGCGCTGCCGTCCCGGTCGCCGGCCGACCAGCGGTGCACGAGGGCGTACAGCGCCTCGTCCAGGTCGAGTTGGCAGCCCTGCAGCCAGTCGCCGAACTCCTCGTGCGCGAAGCGGTACCCCGCGCCGGCCGGTACGACGAGCCCCTCAGTGAGCACCGCCGCGGCCCACCCGGAGCGCCACGGGAACAGCTCCTCGAAGGAGGTGCGGTCCAGTTCGCCCTGCCCGGGGCCCAGACAGCGCCTGGCCGCCTCGTGCGCCTGCCCGGCGACGCGGGCGGCCAGCCGCCGCACCTCCGGGGCCCGCGCGGGGGGCGTGGCGGTCGCGATGCGGTCCGCGATCCGCAGGCACAGCAGGTCCAGATGGGCCGAGAACACCTCCGCCCGGCCCGGCCGTCCCATGAGACCGCCGCCGGCGGCCCGTACCTCCGACAGCAGCCGCAGCGCCAGCGGATGCGCCGCGTCCTGCTCGGCGAGGGCGCCGGCGGGCAGTCCGTGGCGCTCACGGACGAGCCGCGCCGGTTCCTCCGGCAACGCGCCGAGGCGCAGGCACGCGGGCAGTGCGCGGGCGCCCGGCGGGGTTCCGGCGTCATGGAGTACGCCGGGCGGGAAGAGCGCCCCGGCCTGTTCCCAGTACTCGGGGCGGCAGGCCACGATCAGCCGCGCACCCGCCGACCGCAGCCAACTCGCCGTCTCAGCCGCCCACTCGGGCAGCGCGTGGGCGAGCACCGGCGGCATCTCCTCGGGGGCGTCCAGCACGACGAGCAACGGCCGCCCCACGGTGCGCGCCAGGCGGGCGACCGCATCGGGGGACGCGTCGGCCGGCGCGTGCTCCGGCGCCGTCCCGGCGTGCACGATGCGCCCCGCGGCGGCCAGCGCCCGCTCCACTGCCTCCCGCAACCCGGCGTCCCCCGCCCGCAGTTCGGCCCCGCGCAGCCACACCGTGGGCGCCGGGTCCGGACCGGCGGCACGCCGCGCGGCCAGCACCTCCAGCTCGGTCGTACGCCCGCTCCCGGGGGCGCCGACCAGCCCCAGCACCGGGGCGCACCCCTCCCCCGTGAACCGGGCCAGCTCCGCCTCCGTGTCCGGCCGTACGACGGCCTCCCGCCAGGCGCGCGGCCGGGCCGCGGAACCGACCGAGGTCGCGGTCAACTGCAGCGCCCCGGCGATGTTCAGATGCGGCCCGTACGCGGGCACGGTCGCCGCGTTGCGCGCCAGCGCCTCCCCGAGCACCCCGCCCTCGGCGGGGGCGCGCAACGGCACCGCGAATCCGCCCGCGCGCCGCCCCGCGTGCATCGCCGTCACCAGGACGCCGTGCACCGCCCCGGTCTCGGCGTCGATCACCGGCTCCCCGGAGGCGACCGCGCGCAGCGGCTCGTCGTCCCCGCGCGCGCCGGCCAGCTCGTACGCCGCGTCGAGCAGGTGGAAGCGGTCCGTCGCGGTGTACGTCACCGGAGCCGTCCCCGCGATCGTGGCCTCCACCCAGCCCGCGCCGCGCAACCGCACGGCCCGCCCGGGCCCCGCGGTCCGCGCGAACCCCGCCACGGGCAGCGGCGGCACGTCCAGCCCCTCCGTCGCCACGAGCGCGAGCCCCAGCTCCGGCAACGGCGTGATCGCGTGCACCTCGACGAGGGTCGTCTGTTCCCCGTGCGCGTGCAGCACGAGCCGGACGAGGCCGTCCACGGCCTCGTGGCTCGTCACGAGCGTCCCGCGGCCGTCCCGCGCCTCGACGAGGAACCCCGTCCCCCGCGGCCGTCCGGCCAGGTCACGAACGCGCACCAGCGCCCTGTCGACATCGGCGGGCAGCTCCGCCATCTGCGCACCTCCCCGCCACAGTGCCCGTTTCGACCGTAGACGTCCGTTGATCGACAGAACAGATCCCATGTCGAAAGCGCCCCCGAGCGCTCCCTCTCTTCACTCCGAGCGCCTGCCCGTTGGAGTGAATCGATCTTGCGGGGTGGATAGGGACGGGGGGAGGGGGGATCGTGCGGCGCGGGCCGCCAGGGGGGAGGGCCCGCGCCCACGCTCACGCGCTTGCGGCCCGGTTGTTGTGCGCGGCCCGGTTGTCGTGTACGGCTCGTCTGCTGCCCGGTGGTTGTGTGCGGCGCCGTTGCGCCTGCGGCGGGCTGTCTCCCGCCCGCCCTCCCGCCCTCCCCCAGCCTTCGGCCGGGGGTGCCCCCAACTCCCCCACCCCCTGCGTCTCGACAGCGACCGCCGTCTCGCGCCCTTCGGGCGCAAATATGCTGGCTGCGGGTGGGAGGGTGGCGGTCCGGGGCCGGTCTGCAGTCTGCGGCCCGGTGGTCGGCTGGGGTTCAGGCGCCGGAGCGGGGCCGGTTGTTCGTCTGGCTCGGGTCTCGTTACCGTCCGCGGGTATAGATGGCCGGTGACCACGCCCACTCATCGTGGGTGGCGCGCCCGCCGTAACCGGCGCCTGCGGGTGCTTCCCCGATCCGACATCGGGCTCTGTTCCGACGTCCATACCGTCGAAAGCGGGCCCGATCTCGCCCGGCTCAAAGATCGGGCTCTCTTCCGACGGCCATGACGCTGAAAGCGAGCCCGATCTCCCGCCGACCGCCCAGGCAGCACCCCGAAGCACCCGCAGTCGCGGGGCCGGGTGGTCAGAAGTCAGTCCGGGGGCACCGCACGTGTCCGACGCACCCCTCACCGGCTGTCATCGCCCACGCAAGAACGGCGCCCGCCCAACGGGATGGACGGCGCCCAACGCAGACATGGGCGGCAACCCCGGCCTGCCTCCGTCCCCCCACCGGCCGTAATGCGGCCACACCGGCCGGAGGGGGTGTGTCGGGGTGCTCTCCCTGGCCGAAGGCTGGGGGAGACGAGCGGCGCCCGACGATGCCGGGGTAAACCGCGAGCGTTCTGGGGGTCCCCCCGGCCGAAGGCTGGGGGAGTGCGCCGGCGCGGCCCCGACCCCACACAAAGGTGCGCAGGCCCGCGCTGACCGCGCCGGGCAATCGGGTGGGAGGGCGGGGGACAGCCCGCCGCAGGCGCAACGGACCCGCACACAACTACCAACCCGGTCCGGAAGCGGAGCGTCAGCGCAGGTTGGCCAGGATCCGAGCCTGCCCCTCCCGCGCCTCCACCAGCGCCAAAAACTCCCCCTCCGGCCCGAACACCGCCGTCGGCACCGCCCCCAGGGACGGCGGCGCCTCCAGCCGCACCCCGTTCCCGAGCAACCGCGCCTGCCGGTCGTCCACGTCCCACCGGGGGAACGCCGCCGCCGCGGCCTCCCCGATGGGCAGCACCGCGAACGCCTCCGTGAGCTGCTCCAGCGTGCGGGCGAGGTCGGCCCCGTAGGGCCCGACACGGGTGCGCCGCAGCGCGGTGAGGTGGCCGCCGACGCCGAGCGCGGCGCCCAGGTCCCGGGCGAGGGCCCGGATGTACGTGCCGGAGGAGCCCTCGACCGTGACGTCGACGTCGACCACGGCTCCGCCCTCCAGCGGGACGTGCCGGACGTCCCGCACCACGAACGCCGACACGGTCACCGGCCGCGCCGCCAGCTCGAAGTCCTCGCCGCCGCGCACACGGGCGTAGGACCGGACGCCGTCGACCTTGATCGCGCTCACCTTGGAGGGCACCTGCATGATGTCCCCGGTCAGCGGCACGATGCCCGCGTCGATGGCCTCACGGGTGACCCCGTCCGCGGGGACCGAGGCCGTGACCTCGCCCTCAGCGTCGTCCGTGACCGTGCTCCGGCCGAGCCGGATGGTCGCCTCGTACTCCTTGCGGGTGAGGGCGAGGTGCCCGAGCAGCCGGGTGGCCTTCTCGACGCCGATGACGAGGACGCCGGTGGCCATGGGGTCGAGCGTGCCGGCGTGTCCGACGCGCCGTGTCCCGGCCAGCCTGCGCAGCCGGGACACGACGTCGTGCGAGGTCATCCCGCCCGGCTTGTCGACGATGACAAGCCCGTCCTTCATCGTGCGCCGTCCTCCGCCTCGGACCCGCCCTCGCCGGCGTCCTCGCCGTCGCCCTCGTCCTCGTCCTCCGCCGGCTTCCGGTAAGGATCGGCCTCACCCGCGTACGTGGCGTCCGTGGCGGTCTTGCGGACCTCCTCGTCGGCCAGCCGCGCCTTGGCGAGCAGGTCCTCGATCGTGCGCGCGTTCTCCGGGACCGCGTCGGCGACGAACGTCAGGGTGGGCGTGAAGCGCACGCCGGTCTGCCGTCCGACCTCCGAGCGGAGGACGCCCTTGGCACTCTCCAGAGCCGCCGCCGAGGCGGCCCGCTCCTCGTCGTCACCGAAGACCGTGTAGAAGACGGTCGCCTCCCGGAGGTCACCGGTGACCCGGGTGTCCGTGATCGTCACGTAGCCCAGCCGCGGGTCCTTGATCCGCCTCTGGAGCGTCTCCGCGACCACGACCCGGATGCGGTCCGCCAGCTTGCGCGCCCGCGCGGTGTCGGTCATGCGTGCTCTTCTCTCTTCTCTTCACGCTTCGGTACGTGAGTGTCAGTCGTCGTCCCCGTGCACCTGCTGCCGCGCCGACAGCAGGTCCACCTCGGGGCGCGAGGCCATCCAGCGCTCGCAGCGTCCGAGGACGTCCTTGATGTGCCCGAGGTCCCCGGACACGACCGCCACGCCGATCTCGGCCCTGCGGTAGAGGTCGTGGTGGTCGACCTCGGCGACGCTCACCGCGAACTTGCGGTGGAGCTCGGCCACGATGGGCCGGATGACGGACCGCTTCTCCTTCAGCGAGCGGACGTCGCCGAGAAGCAGGTCGAAGGACAGCGTCCCTACATACATGGGCATCAGGTCAAGCCGACCTGTGGGGCCTCGTAGTGAACGGTGCGGACACCGTGAACAGCAATCACCACAGTAAAGGCAACGGCCGGGGCCGATCGACGGAATATTCCCTCCGCCAACCGGCCCCGGTCAGGTGTACCTCGATCAGACGCGAGGCTTCTCGCGCAGCTCGTAGGTCGCGACGACGTCGTCGATCTTGATGTCGTTGTAGTTGCCGAGGTTGATACCGCCCTCGAAACCTTCACGAATCTCGGTGACGTCGTCCTTGAAGCGCCGCAGACCCTCGATCGTGAGGTTCTCGGCGACGACCTTGCCGTCACGCAGCAGGCGCGCCTTGGCGTTGCGTCGGACCTCGCCGGAGCGGATGAGCACACCGGCGATGTTGCCGAGCTTGGAGGAGCGGAAGACCTCGCGGATCTCGGCGGTGCCGAGCTCCACCTCCTCGTACTCGGGCTTGAGCATGCCCTTGAGCGCCGCCTCGATCTCGTCGATGACCTGGTAGATCACCGAGTAGTAGCGGACGTCGACGCCCTCACGCTCGGCCAGCGACGTGGCGCGGCCCTCGGCCCGCACGTTGAAGCCGATGATGATCGCGTCGGAGCCCGCCGCCAGGGTGACGTCGGTCTCGGTGACCGCACCGACACCCCGGTGGAGGATGCGCAGGTCCACGTCCTCGCCGACGTCGAGCTGGAGCAGCGAGGACTCCAGGGCCTCGACCGAACCGGACGCGTCGCCCTTGATGATGAGGTTGAGCTGCTGGACCTCGCCGGCCTTGAGCACCTTGTCCAGGTCCTCCAGGCTGACCCGGCGGCGGGACTTGGCGAAGGCCGCGTTGCGCTCGCGGGCGGCACGCTTCTCGGCGATCTGACGGGCCGTACGGTCCTCGTCGACCACCAGGAAGTTGTCGCCGGCACCCGGCACGTTCGTCAGACCGAGCACCAGGACCGGGGTCGAGGGGCCCGCCTCGTCGACGGTGTTGCCGGTGTCGTCGAGCATGGCGCGGACACGGCCGTACGCGTCGCCGACCACCATGGTGTCGCCGACCCGCAGGGTGCCGCGCTGGACCAGGACGGTCGCCACGGCGCCGCGGCCGCGGTCGAGGTGGGCCTCGATCGCGATGCCCTGGGCGTCCTGCTCCGGGTTGGCGCGCAGGTCGAGCGCGGCGTCCGCGGTCAGGACCACGGCCTCCAGGAGGCTGTCGATGTTCAGGCCCTGCTTGGCGGAGATGTCGACGAACATCGTCTCGCCGCCGTACTCCTCGGCCACCAGGCCGAACTCGGTGAGCTGACCGCGCACCTTCGTCGGGTCGGCGCCCTCGACGTCGATCTTGTTGACCGCGACCACGATCGGCACGTCGGCCGCCTTGGCGTGGTTCAGCGCCTCGATCGTCTGGGGCATGACGCCGTCGTTCGCCGCCACCACGAGGATCGCGATGTCGGTGGACTTGGCACCGCGGGCACGCATGGCGGTGAACGCCTCGTGACCGGGGGTGTCGATGAAGGTGATCGCCCGGTGCTCGCCGTTGACCTCGGTGGCCACCTGGTACGCACCGATGTGCTGGGTGATGCCGCCGGCCTCGCCCGCGACCACGTTGGTCTTGCGGATCGCGTCGAGGAGGCGGGTCTTGCCGTGGTCGACGTGACCCATGACGGTCACGACCGGCGGACGCGCGACGAGCGCTTCCTCGCCGCCCTCGTCCTCGCCGAACTCGATGTCGAAGGACTCGAGGAGCTCGCGGTCCTCCTCCTCCGGGCTGACGATCTGGAGGGTGTAGTTCATCTCGTCGGCGAGCAGCTGCAGCGTGTCGTCGGAGACGGACTGGGTCGCGGTGACCATCTCACCGAGGTTCAGCATCACCTGGACGAGCGACGCCGGGTTGGCGCCGATCTTCTCGGCGAAGTCGGTCAGCGAGGCACCACGGGAGAGGCGCACGGTGTCGCCGTTGCCGCGGGGCAGCAGCACGCCGCCCACGGACGGGGCCTGCATGGCCTCGTACTCCTGGCGCTTCGCCCGCTTCGACTTGCGCCCACGGGCCGGACGGCCACCGGGGCCACGGCCGAAGGCGCCCTGCGTGCCACCGCGGCCACCCGGGCCACCGGGACGACCGCCGAAGCCGCCGCCACCGGGACGGCCGGCGAAGCCGCCGCCACCGCCACCGCCGGGGGCACCGCCCGGACGCGGACCGCCGAAGCCGCCGCCGCCACCGGGACGACCGCCGCCGCCACCGCCACCGGGACGACCGGCGAAGCCGCCGCCACCGCCGGGACGACCGGCACCGCCGCCGGGACGCGCGCCGGGGCCGCCGCCGGGACGACCGGGACCGCCCGGACGACCCGGGGCACCGCCGGCAGCGGGACGCTGCGGCATCATGCCGGGGTTCGGACGGGGACCGCCGCCCTGCGGACGGGGCATGCCGCCCGGGGTCGGACGCGGACCGCCGGAGGCGGCACCGCCACCGGGACGCGGAGCGCCACCCGGACGGGGACCGCCGGCACCCGGGGCGCCACCGGGGCGCGGGCCGGACTGGCCGGGGGCACCACCGTGGCCGCCGCCGGGACGCGGCGCCTGCGGGCGCGGCATGCCGGTGGAGCCGGAGGTGAAGGGGTTGTTGCCCGGACGGGGACCGGCCGGACGCGGGGCGCCCGGACGCGCGGCCTGGCCGCCGGGACGCGGGGCACCGGGGCCGCCCTGGCCACGGCCGCCGTCACGCTGACCGGGACCGGAGGGACGGGTGCCGGGACGCGGGCCGGGGGCACCGGGACGACCGCCGGAGGGGCGCTCGGCCTGGGCCGGACGCTCCTGGGCGGCGGGACGCTCCGGGGCCGGGGCCGGCGGGGCGGAGAACTCCGCCTGCGGCACCGGGGTGACCGGGGCGGGCTTGGCCGGGGCCGGCTTGGGGCCGGGGGTCGGGCGCGGGCCCGGCGCGGCGCCGCCCGCGGGCTTGGGGGTGGTGGGGGCAGGTCCCGCGGCCGGCTTCGGGGCCGGGGCAGCGGGACGGGCCGGCGCACCCGGAGTGGGGGTGGCCGGCTTTGCGGGCGCGGCCTTGCGCGGCGCCGCGGGCTTGGCACCTGAGGGCTTGGAGGCGGAACCGCCGCCGGGGCCCTGCAGTGCGTCAGTCAGCTTGCGAACAACCGGCGCCTCGATCGTCGAGGACGCCGAACGGACGAATTCGCCAAGTTCTTGGAGCTTGGCCATGACGACCTTGCTCTCAACTCCGAACTCCTTGGCGAGTTCGTATACCCGGACCTTAGCCACTTCGCTCCTTCATGAGGTCCGGGGTGGTCGTCCGCCGGACCGTCGCTACTTCATGGGCGTACTCATCGCGTGCTCATCGAGTGCTCATCGCAATCTCGACCTACTTCCAACTCGCGGGGTACTGACCGCACGGTCGCCCGAGCGGTCTTCCTGCCTACTCACGGTGTGCCTGCTCGACGTACCCGCGGAGGTCCGCGGTGTCCAGCGGTCCCCGGGCCCGGAAGGCCCGCGGGAACGCCCGGCGGCGGACCGCCAGGTCGAGACAGACGGTGTCGGGGTGCACATAGGCACCCCGACCGGGCAGCGTACCGCGAAGATCGGGAACACAGGACTCCCCGACCACCGCCACACGCAGCAGAACATGCTTGACCGCCCGCTCCCTGCACCCGATGCACGTGCGCTCCGGGCGTGCTGGGCCATGCGTCCGGCCAGACATCCTTAGTCTACCTCCCCGCGCCGACCTCACCCCTCCGGGTTATTCGACGCACGGTTGTTCTTCCGTCACCCGCGGGTGCTACTGCTCGGCCTGCTCGGTGTCCGGCCGGATGTCGATCCGCCAGCCCGTGAGCCGTGCGGCCAGGCGTGCGTTCTGCCCTTCCTTGCCGATCGCCAGCGACAGCTGGTAGTCCGGCACGGTCACCCGCGCGGAGCGGGCGCCCATGTCGACGATCTCCACCTTGCTCACCCGAGCGGGTGACAGGGCGTTGGCGACCATCTCCGCCGGGTCGTCCGACCAGTCGACGATGTCGATCTTCTCGCCGTTCAGCTCGGCCATCACCGCGCGCACCCGGGCGCCCATGGGGCCGATGCAGGCGCCCTTGGCGTTCAGCCCGGAGCGTCCGGAGCGGACCGCGATCTTCGTGCGGTGGCCGGCCTCGCGGGCGATCGCGGAGATCTCGACGGAACCGTCGGCGATCTCCGGGACCTCCAGCGCGAAGAGCTTCTTCACCAGGTTGGGGTGGGTCCGCGAGAGCGTCACGGACGGACCGCGCACGCCCTTGGCCACCCGGACGACGTACGAGCGCAGCCGGGTGCCGTGCTTGTAGTCCTCGCCGGGCACCTGCTCCTGCACGGGCAGGATCGCCTCGAGCTTGCCGATGTCGACCAGGACGTTCTTGGGGTCCTTGCCCTGCTGGACGACACCGGTGACGATGTCGCCCTCACGTCCGGCGTACTCGCCGAAGGTGATCTCCTCCTCCGCGTCCCGCAGCCGCTGCAGGATGACCTGCTTGGCCGTGGTCGCGGCGATCCGCCCGAAACCGCTGGGCGTGTCGTCGAACTCCCGGGGCTCGGCGCCCTCGGGGGTCTCCGACGGGTCCTCCTTGGCCCACACCGTGACGTGCCCGTTGGTGCGGTCGAGCTGCACGCGCGCGTTGCGGCGGCTGCCCGGCTCGCGGTGGTACGCGATGAGGAGCGCCGACTCGATCGCCTCGACCAGCAGGTCGAAGGAGATCTCCTTCTCCCGGACCAGACCCCGCAGGGCACTCATGTCGATGTCCACGGCTACGCCTCCTCAGTGCTCTCGTCGCCGTCAGTATCGGCACCGGCCGGGTCCTTGCGACTGAATTCGATCTCCACCCGCGCCTTGGCGATCTCGCCGAAGGCGACCCGGGCGGGCTTGGGCTTCCGTCCCTTGACACCTGGGACCTCCAGGTCGAGCCCTTCCTCGTCGACCGCGAGGATCCGCGCGACCAACTGCTCGCCGCCGGCCGTCGTCAGCTTGACCAGCCGGCCCTCGTTGCGCCGGAAGTGGCGCGGCTCGGTGAGCGGACGGTCCAGGCCCGGCGAGGAGACCTCCAGCAGGTACGCCGCCCCGCCCATGGCGTCGGCGTCGTCGAGTACCTGCGAGATCTCCCGGCTCAACTCGGCGATCGTGTCCAGCGGGGCACCCTCGTCGGAGTCCACGATCACCTGGAGCTGCCGACGGTTGCCGGCCGCGGTCACCTTGACCTCTTCCAGTTCGAGCCCCGTCTTCACGACGAGCGGCTCGAGCAGCGCGCGCAGCCTCTCGCTCTGGGTGGTGCTCATCCGGGTGACTCCTCGGCCGCGTGTGCTGTTGTGATGGAAGGTCGTGTGTCGGGCCAAAGCCTATCGGTTCAGGTCCCGGAACGACGATTCGGCGCCGCGGAGGGCGCCGTCACGGCCGTCGGCCGCCACGCGGGTACCCTCACGTGAGGTGATCACGGGAAGGGGCACTGTGCCGCTCAGCAACATTCCCCGCCGGCGCGCGGTCCGCGCCGCCCTCGTCCTGCCGGCCGCGGCCGGACTGCTCGGCGGATGCTCCGACGGGACACGGCCCGAGGGGACCTCCGCGAAGGGCTCGCCGTCCGCCGACGCGAGCGTGACGCTGCGCCGGCGGGCCGCCCGGGACAGCGCGGCACTGCTCGCGCGCTACGACGCCACCATCACGGCGCACCCGGACCTGGCGAAGCGGCTGCAGCCGCTGCGGGCCGAAGTGGCGCGCCACGCCGAGGCGTTCGGTCCGTCCGGGCGTTCCGCGTCGCCGTCGCCCTCGGGAACCGCGGCGCCCTCGCCATCCGCGTCGCCGTCGCCTTCGGCCTCCCCGTCCGTCCCCGCGCGGGCCGGGGACGCGCTGTCCGCGCTGGCGGCGGCCGAGCGCACGCTCGCCGACGCCCGGACCGCCGCGCTCCTGGACGCGCCGGCCGAACTCGCCCGCCTGCTCGCCTCGGTGGCCGCCTGCGGCGCCGGGCACGTCCTGCTGCTCAAGGAGCACTGACCCGACCCATGGCACAGCAAGCGCTGCTCAAGGCCGTCCAGGCCGCACTCTCCGCCGAGCACGCCGCGGTGTACGGCTACGGCATCGTCGGCGCCCGCGTCGGCGAGGAACTCGCCCGGCAGGCCCAGCAGTCGTACGACGCGCACCGCGCCCGCCGCGACGCGCTGCGCCGCACCGTCGGCGACCTCGGCGGCGAACCCGTCGCCGCCGAGCCCGCGTACGCCCTCCCGTTCGACGTGCCGGACCGCGCGGCGGCCGTGCGGCTCGCCGCGGAACTGGAGGACCGGGTCGCCGGGGTCTACGCGGACCTCGTGCGCGCCGCCGACGCCGATCTGCGCCGCGGGGCGGCCGACGCGCTGCGCGAGGCGGCGGTCCGCGCCGTGCGCTGGCGCGGGGGGAGCGTAGCCTTCCCGGGGCTGGCCGAACGCGAGCGGACGGCCGCGGAGAAGGTTTAGCACCAGGAGGGACGTACCCACGCATGGCCTCGGCACCTCAGCCCCAGCACCTGGAACCGCCCGAGCGGCTGGTCCGCACGGTCAGCGCCCGGGAGGGCGAGGCGGGCCGCGCCTGGCTCGCCGGCCTCCCCGAGCGCGTCGCGGACCTCCTCGCGCGCTGGGAACTGCGGCCCGAGCGCGTCCTCTCCCCCGGCGGCCGGACCAGCATGGCCGTCCTCGTACGGCGGGCCGACGACACCCCCGCGACCCTCAAGGTCGGCCTCGTCACGGACGAGACCCGGCACGAACACGCCGCGCTCACCCGCTGGGACGGCCGCGGCGCGGTCCGCCTGCTGCGGGCCGACCCCGACGCGGGGGCGCTCCTGCTGGAGCGCCTGCACCACGACGTGTCGCTGCGCTCGCTGCCCGAGCAGAAGGCGATGCTCGAGGCGTGCGCCACCCTGCAGCGGCTCTGGGTCCCCCCGGGCGAGGGTCACCCGTTCGTGCCCGTCGCCGAGCACACGGCGCGCCTGGCGGCGCTGCTGCGGGAACGGCGCGAACAGCCGTACGTGCCGGACGACGCCCGGTCGCTGGTCGACGAGGCACTCGCGGTCCGCGACGAGTTGTGCGCGGACGCCCCGGGCGAGGCGGTGCTGCTGCACGGCGACTACCACCACGGCAACGTGCTCGCCGCGGACCGCGTGCCGTGGCTGGCCGTCGACCCCAGGCCGCTGGCGGGCGAGCCCGCGTACGACCTGGCGTGGCTCGTCCGCGACCGCCTCGAGACGCTGGTCGCCACGCCGGGCTCGCAGTCCGCGGCCCGCCGCAGGGTCGCCAAGCTCTCCGACTCCCTCGACACCGACCGGGACCGCGTCCGCGGGTGGGCACTGTTCCGCGCGGTCGAGGCGGGGGTGTGGGCGTTCTCCGTGGGGGACCGTCAGACCGGCGAGTTCTTGCTGGAGTTCGCGGCCTGGCTGTAGCCCCCGGGTCCCCGCGTGCGGGTCTTACGTGGCTGGGGTTGGGTTTCTCCCCCACCCTCCCACCCTCCCGCCCTCCCCCAGCCTTCGGCCGGGGGTGCCCCCACTTTCCCCACCCCCTCCGTATCGACAGCGACCGCCGTCTCGCGCCCTGCGGGCGCAAAGATGCTGGCTGCGGATGGGAGGGTGGGCGGCCTGCCTTGTGTGCAGTGTGCGGCCCGGTGGTTGGCTGGGGTTCAGGCGCCGGAGCGGGGTGGGTTGTTCGTCTGGCTCGGGTTTCGTTGCCGTCCGCGGGTATAGATGGCCGGTGACCACGCCCACTGTTGGTGGGTGGCGCGCCCGCCGTAACCCGCGTCTGCGGGTGATTCCCCGAACCGACATCGGGCTCTGTTCCGACGGCTATACCGCTGAAAGCGGGCCCGATCTCCCGCCCTACCGCGAGACCGCGCCCCGAAGCACCCGCAGTCGCGGGGCTGCGTGGTCAGAAGTCAGTCCGGGGGCACCGCACCTGTTCGACGCACCCCTCACCGGCTGTCATCGCCCACGCGAGAACTGCGCCCGCCCAACGGGAGGGACGGCGCCCGACGCAGACGTGGGCGGCAACCCCGGACTGCCTACGTTCCCCCCACCGCCGTAATGCGGCCACCGGCCGGAGGGGGAGACGAGAGGTGGGATTCGGTGCCGAATGATGCGGGCTTGAACCGCAGGGCCGCAGGGGGTCACAGGACGGTCCGGGGCGCCTCCGGACCGCCTCCATACCCCCACCGGCCGTCGTGCGCCCATACGACGGGAGGGGGTGTGTCGGGGTGCGCCCGGAAACGACGAGCGGCCAAGTGCGGTGCCGAATGATGTGGGCGTAAACCGCGAGCGTTGAGGACGTGCGCCGGCGCGGCCCCGACCCCACAACGACGTGCGCAGACCCGCACCAATCGCGCAGGATGGGGGTCCCCCCGGCCGAAGGCTGGGGGAGGGCGGGAGGGTGGGAGACAGCCCGCCGCAGGCGCAAACAACCCGCACACAACAACCGGCCGCAACCACAACCCACCCGCACCCGCTACGCGGAAAGGCGCGCCACCGCATCCCCCACGGACAGCTCCTCCCGCTCCCCGGACCGCCGGTCCTTCACCTCGACGACCCCGTCCGCGGCGCCCCGCCCCACCACCAGAATCGTGGGCACCCCGAGCAGCTCCGCGTCCGTGAACTTGACGCCCGGGGAGACGCCCGCGCGATCGTCGACGATGACCCGGACCCCGGCGGCGTGCAGCCTCTCCGCGACCTCGAGGGCCAGCTCCGTCTGCAGTGCCTTGCCCGCCGCCACGACGTGGACGTCCGCCGGGGCGACCCCGCGCGGCCAGCACAGGCCCTGCCCGTCGGCGGTCTGCTCGGCGAGCGCGGCGACGGCGCGGGAGACTCCGATGCCGTACGAGCCCATGGTGACCCGGACGGGCTTGCCGTTCTGGCCGAGGACGTCGAGCCCGAAGGCGTCGGCGTACTTGCGGCCCAGCTGGAAGATGTGGCCGATCTCGATGGCCCGGTCCAGCTTGAGGCCGGCGCCGCAACGCGGGCAGGGGTCGCCGGGCTCGACGGTGACGACGTCGAGGTACTCGTCGACCTCGAAGTCGCGGCCGCAGACGACGTTGCGGGCGTGCGTGTCGGGCTTGTTGGCGCCGGTGACCCAGGCCGTGCCGGGGGCGACGCGCGGGTCCGCGAGGTAGCGGACGCCGGTGAGGCCCTGCGGGCCGACGTAGCCGCGGACGAGGTCGGGGCGGCCGGTGAAGTCCTCGGCGGTGACGAGTTCGACCTCGGCGGGGGCGAGGTGCTCCGCGAGCTTGCCGAGGTCGACCTCGCGGTCGCCGGGGACGCCGACGGCGACGATCTCGCCGTCGACCTTGACCAGCAGGTTCTTCAGGGTGGCCGAGGCCGGCACGCCGAGGTGGGCCGCGAGGGTCTCGATGGTGGGGGTGTCGGGGGTGTCGACCTCCTCCAGCGGCGGGTGCGCGGCGCCCTCGACGGGGGGCACCACGGTGGTGACGGCCTCGGTGTTGGCCGCGTAGTCGCAGGCCGGGCAGTCCACGAAGGTGTCCTCGCCGGCGGAGGCGGGGGCGAGGAACTCCTCGGAGGCCGAGCCGCCCATCGCGCCGGAGACGGCGGAGACGATGCGGTAGTCGAAGCCGAGCCGCGAGAAGATCTTGATGTACGCCTCGCGGTGCAGCCGGTACGCCTCGGCCAGCCCCTCGTCGGTGGTGTCGAAGGAGTAGGA
This sequence comes from Streptomyces sp. NPDC005722, assembly GCF_040630935.1. NCBI lineage: Bacteria > Bacillati > Actinomycetota > Actinomycetes > Kitasatosporales > Streptomycetaceae > Streptomyces > Streptomyces sp. NPDC005722. Next base: position 2,227 of record NZ_JBEXYN010000049.1, on the reverse strand, counting down.
GTCCTTCATCTGGAACTCGCGGCCGCGCAGCACGCCGGACCGCGGCCGGGCCTCGTCGCGGTACTTGGTCTGGATCTGGTAGAGGATCACCGGCAGGTCCTTGTAGGACGTGCACTGGTCCTTGACGACCTGGGTGAAGATCTCCTCGTGCGTGGGCCCGAGCACGTAGTCCGCGCCCTTGCGGTCGCGGAGCTGGAAGAGCAGGTCGCCGTACTCGTTGGCGCGGCCGGTGGCCTCGTAGTTCTCGCGCGGGAGCAGCGCGGGCAGCAGGACCTCCTGGCCCCCGATGGCGTCCATCTCCTCGCGGACGACGCGGGCGACGTTCTCCAGCACGCGCTTGCCGAGCGGCAGCCAGGTCCACACCCCCGCGGAGGAGCGGCGGACGTATCCGGCCCGGACCAGGAGTTTGTGGCTCGCGGTCTCGGCGTCGGCCGGGTCGTCGCGCAGCGTCTTGAGCATCAGCCGGGACATGCGCAGGACCATGGGGCTCTCCAGGGGGTTTCGTACCGTTCCGCCGAGGATATCGAGCCGTGGCGCGCAGCCGGAAACGCGTTTACCGGGCGAGCGGGAGGTGGGCGCCCATGACGGCGTAGGGGCTGGCGGCGCTGGGGAAGTGCACGGGCCGCGCCAGGTCGGTGTAGCCGAGGGCGCGGTAGAGCCGCCGGGCCCGGCTCTCGGTGTCGATGGCGGACAGGATGCTGCGGGGTTCGTCGGCGCCGTCGGTGATGGTGGTGATGAGGGCGCGCCCGATGCCGCGACCCTGGAAGTCGGGGTGGACGTGCAGTTCGGTGATGGTGAAGGAGTCGTCGAGCCACGCGTCGGTGCCGGTGCGCCGCAGGTAGGGCTCGACGACGGTGGACCACCAGTGGGTGCGGCTGTTGGGCATGCCGTACACGAAGCCGGCGAGCCGTCCGTCGGGGGTGAGCGCGCCGAGCGAGCGGACGCCGGGGAAGCAGAGGTGCCGCAGCACGATCTGCCGCCGGATGGCGACCTCCTCCGCGCCCAGTCCGAAGGCGACCGCCTGGACGGCCAGTGCCTCGTCCACCCGTGCCGTCAGGTCGATCGGCTCTACCGCCACGTCCTCCATGGGCGGCGACACTACTAGAACAGGACGCTCATGAAGGCGCCGACCTCGGTGAAGCCGACGCGGCGGTAGGCGGCGCGGGCGGGCGCGTTGAAGTCGTTGACGTAGAGGCTGGCCACCGGGGCCACGTCGCGCAGCGCGTAGTGGAGGACGGCGGCCATGCCGGTCTCGGAAAGGTGGCGGCCGCGGTACTCGGGGGCGACCCAGACGCCCTGGATCTGGCAGGCGTGCCGGGTGACGGCGCCGATCTCCGCCTTGAAGACGACCCTGCCGTCCTCGATGCGGGCGAACGCGCGGCCGGCGCTGACGAGTTCGGCGACGCGGGCCTGGTAGATCAGTCCGCCGTCGCCGGCGAGCGGGGAGACGCCGACCTCCTCGGTGAACATGGCGACGCAGGCCGGCATGATCACGTCCATCTCGTCGCGCCGGACCCGCCGCACGTGGGGGTCGGGCTCGACCTGGGCGGGCAGTACGCGGGTGACCATCAGCGGCTGGTGGGCGCGGACCTCGCGGGCGGGACCCCAACTGGGTTCGAGCAGCGACCACAGTGCGGAGGCGGCGGGGGCGGGCCCGACGATGGAGGAGCAGCGGCGTCCGGCGCGCAGGGCCCGCTCGGCGAAGGCGCGGACGGCTTCGGGGCCGGCGCTGATCGGGACGAGGTTGGCGCCGGCGTAGCAGAGCGCCTCGAGGCGGCCTCCGGAGTACCAGCCCCACATCTCGCCGCCGAGGCGCCAGGGGTCAAGGCCTGCGACGGCGACCCGGGAGGCGACGAAGGCGTTGGCCACCGGGTCGCGGTCGAGCACCGCGAGGGCGGCGTCGAGTTCGCCGGGTTCCATGACCTTGGTCGTCGTGGTCGTCAACACGTGGGGCGCCTCACCGTACGGGCCGCAGCGGTCGGGGGAAGTCCCCGAACCTTACCTCGCGAACGCGTGTTCCGCCCGGGCCGGCCCGTATCCCGGACCGCGGGGGTCCGGGACGCGGGTGCGGCCGGTGGTTCAGCTGACGGAGACGGAGGGCTCGCCGGAGGTGACGCCGTCGGCCTCCATCTGCTCGGCGAGCTTCATGGCCTCTTCGATGAGGGTCTCGACGATCTTCGACTCGGGGACGGTCTTGATGACCTCGCCCTTGACGAAGATCTGCCCC
>NZ_JBEXYN010000048.1:0-60741 GCF_040630935.1 Streptomyces sp. NPDC005722 | reverse complement strand
GCATCAGCGTCCTGTTCGCCATGCTCCGCGACGGCACCTACTACCAACCCAGAACCCCCCGCCTCGCTTGACGAAAGACATAGAGGCACCCCCCCACAGGAAGGACCCCACCCGCATGTCCGCACCCCGGATGCTCCGCGCCGCCACCGCCCTCGCGGCCCTGACCGCCGCCGTACTGGCCACCGCCGCCCCCGCCCGGGCCGCCGACGGGACGATCGGCCGGCGCGAGACCGTCTGCGCCCAGGACCTGTACGTGCGCACCGCCCCGCTCGGCGCCTGGACGGGCACCCTCTACAAGGGCCAGACCTTCACCGTCGAGAGCAAGCAGGGCGCCTGGGCCTACGGGTTCGCCTACGGCGACATCAACCGCCGCGGCTGGGTCCAGGACGGCTGGTTCTGCTGACGCACAGCCACGGACCCGTACGGACCCGTGGCGCGCCCCTTCGGCGGACGCCGCGGGGCGCGCCGGGTCCGGGCCGCCGTCCGGCCGGGCGGATGTGGCACGGTGGGGCGCAGCCCCGAAGATCACCGCGAAGGAGTTCCCGTGTCCAAGCCCCCGCTTCCCCCGGCCGCGATCGAGATGCTGAAGAAGCCCAACCCGGCCGTGATCACGACGCTGCGGGCCGACGGCCAGCCGGTGTCCACGGCCACCTGGTACCTGTGGGACGACGGCCGGGTGCTGGTCAACATGGACGGCGGCCGCAAGCGCCTGGACCACATCCGCCACGACCCCCGGGTCACCCTCACGGTCCTGGACGAGGGGAACTGGTACACCCACGTCACCCTGATCGGGCGGGTCGGCGAACTGCGCGAGGACACCGACCTCGCCGACATCGACCGGCTGGCCCAGCAGTACCTGGGCCGCGCCTACCCGCAGCGCGACCGCGAGCGCGTCAGCGCCCTGATCGAGATCGAGCGGTGGCACGGCTGGGGGACGCTCAAGGACAGCGGCCAGCCGGGCTGACCGCACGGCGGGGTCAGCCCTCGTACGGCTCGGCCGGCGCCCGTACCGGCCGGGCACGGCTCACGTCCAGGAACGGGACGGGACCGTCGTTGACCGGGTCCTCGGCCCGGCGCGGGGTGTAGGTCCCGGTCACCTCCAGCCAGGCGTCCGGCTGCAGGACGGGCGGCACCTGCCCGGTCATTCCGATCTTGACCGGGCGGGCGTCGGCGGCGCAGCAGTTCAGCACCATCCGGGTCAGGTAGGGGGTGCCGTCGCGGGCGACGCTGACGAATCCGGTGAGGGTGATCCGGCGGCCGGTCAGGGAACGTCCGTGGTCGTAGACCGCGCGGCCCGCGTAGTCGGCGGTCTCCATCCGCAGCGGGTCGCCCGCGGGCAGGGTGGGGAAACCGAAGGGACGGGGGACCGACGTGCCGCTCCGGGCGGCGGAGTAGGACCCCAGGGCCGGCGGGGCGACCAGGACCAGCGCGACCAGCGGCAGCACCAGCAGCCACGCGACCACGGGCTCGCGGTGCGGGTCCGGATGCGGGTGCGGGTCCTCGCCATCGTGGCCGTCCGGCCGCTCGTTCTCCTGCCCCGGATCGCCGCGACGCGGCCGGCGCAGCTCGTACCAGACGGTCGCCAGGGCCGCGGCGACCAGCACGGCACCGGCCGCCAGCAGCAACGGCTGCAGCCCGGCCTTGACGTAGCGCAGGTAGAGGTCGCTGAGCCCGGCGTGCAGCAGGGCCACCCCCGTCAGCAGCAGCACGGCGGCCTGCGCCTCCCGGTTCACAGCAGCACCGCCCCGGTCACGCAGCCCAGGACGACGGCGACCGCGAAGGTGGCCGGCGCGAACCGCACCGCGAAGGCGCGTCCGAAGGTGCCCGCCTGCAGCGCGAAGAGCTTCAGGTCGATCATCGGCCCCACGACGAGGAACACCAGCCGGGCGGTGAGGGAGAACTGCGACAGGGACGCCGCGACGAACGCGTCGGCCTCCGAACAGATCGACAGCACCACCGCGAGCACCGCCAGCGCGAGCACCGACACCACCGGGTTGCCCGACGCGAGGCGCAGGACGTCCTCCGGCACGAAGGACTTGAGCGTGGCCGCCGCCATCGCCCCGACGACCAGGAACCCGCCGGCGTGCATGACGTCGTGCCGCACCGAACCCCAGAACGCGGCTCCCCTGCCCCGCCCTTCGGCCGACGGGTGGTGCCCCGCGGGCCGCAGCAGACCGGGACGCCCCAGACGCTGCCAGAGCCAGCCCATGACGCACGCGACCAGCAGTCCTGCGACGAAGCGGGCGACCACCATGCGCGGCTCGTTCGGGAAGGCGACGGCCGTGGCGGTCAGCACCACCGGGTTGATCGCCGGCGCGGACAGCAGGAACGTCAGCGCCGCCGCGGGGGCGACCCCTCGCCGTACCATCGCCCCGGCGACCGGCACCGACGCGCACTCGCACCCCGGCAGGACCGCCCCCGCGACCCCCGCCACCGGCACCGCCACCGCGGCGCGGCGCGGCAGCGCCCGCGCGAAGAACGACGGCGGGACGCACACCGCGAGCACCGCCGAGAGCAGGACGCCCAGCACCAGGAAGGGCAGCGCCTGCACCACCACCGCGACGAACACGGTCGTCCAGCTCTGCATCACCGGCGCGGACAGCGCGCGCCGCACCGGCCCCTGCATCGTCAGGGCGGCGAGCAGCAGCAGCGTCAGCACCAGCGGCGAGCTGACCCGCCACCGCTCCTCCGGGTCCGGCGGCCCGGCGTCCTGCCGCGCGGTCCCGGCGGGGGCCGGGGCCTCCTTGGTGACGGTCACGGGCGTACTACCTCCGACGCGAGGGGCTTGGGGGACTCCACCCTCAGTACGCCGCCGCCCCTCCCGAAGTCTCACGCCGTACCCGGCCTTTGCGCACCCTTGGCCCAAGCCGGGCCCGGAGATGACCACGGACACGGCCCGGTCCGACAGAGTGGAGCCCACCGTGCGCGCGGCGGGTACGGGACGGGGGCCGGGGGGCTGCATGAAGACGGGTCTCATCGTGCACGCGGGCGCGGCGATGGTGCTGAGCGGGGTGTGCCTGGTGCTGGCGCTCGGCACGTTCCTGCCCGGCACCTGGCTGCCCCGGCACAGCAGCCTGGTGCTGGGCGTCGTCTGTGCGGGCCTGTTCCCCCTGTTCGCCGGCGCGGTCGTCCGGGCCATCGCCCTGGCCACCCACGGAGTGCGCCTACAGGGCAATCCCATGCTGCTGTGGCTCGCCCTGCGCTCTCTGCCGACGGCTGTCGGGGCGGTCCTCGCAGGGTTGTCCGTCCTGGGGGTCGTGCTGCTGGCGAGCACGGCCACCGGCCACGACTCCCGTCAGGCCGGCGAAGCCGTGAAGGGCCACTACTACGCCTCACAGGAGGACGGTCGGCGCCACGAGCAGGTGCCGGTCTCCCGGACCGAATACGACGATCTGCTCGCACACGACCTGCGGTCCATGCTCGCCCTCGTCGGACTGATGGCGGACCTTGCCGCCGTCAGCACCCTCGTCAGCGGACAGCTCCATCCCCTCACCCGCCCGTAGCCGGCCGAGGGAGGCGCACCCGCGGCCTGAACGGGTGGCGTCCGGCACGCGGGACGGCCGGTTCAGAGGACGCGCTGCCCCTTGCCCAGGGCGATGACGCCGTTCGCGGAGGCGTGGTAGAGCTCGCGGTCGCGTTCGGGGTTGACGCCGACCGTGGCGCCCGCGGGCACGACGACGTTCTTGTCGAGGATCGCGCGGCGTACGACCGCGCCCCGCCCGACGCGGACGTTGTCGTGCAGCACCGACCCCTGCACCACCGCGCCCTCCTCGACCACCACCCCCGGCGACAGCACCGACTGCGTGACCTGCCCGGAGATGATGCAGCCCGGGCTGACCATCGACTCGCCCGCGATCCCGCCGGCCACGAACTTCGCCGGGGGCAGCCGCAACGAGTGCGTGTACAAAGGCCACTGGTCGTTGTAGAGGTTGAAGACCGGGTGGACCGAGATCAGGTCCTGGTGGGAGTCGTAGTACGCGTCCAGAGTGCCCACGTCCCGCCAGTAGCCGTGGTCGCGGGCCGTTTCGCCGGGCACGTGGTTGTCGTCGAAGTCGTAGACCTGCACCTGCCCCTTGGCCGTGAGCAGCGGGATGATGCTGCCGCCCATGTCGTGCACCGACGCGTCGTCCTCGGCGTCCTGGGCCAGCGCGTCCAGCAGCACCTTGGTGGTGAACACGTAGTTGCCCATCGAGGCGTACACCCGGTCGGGGTCGCCGGGCAGGCCCGGCGGATCGGCGGGCTTCTCCAGGAACCGCTCCACCCGCACCCCGCCGGGACCCGGGGTGATGATCCCGAACGAGGAGGCCTGGTCGCGCGGGACGCGGATGCCCGCCACCGTGGCGCCCGCGCCCGCCTCGATGTGCTGGCGCAGCATCTGCCGGGGATCCATGCGGTACACGTGGTCGGCACCGAACACCACGATGTAGTCGGGCTGTTCGTCGTACACCAGGTTCAGCGACTGGTAGATCGCGTCGGCGCTGCCGAGGAACCACCGCGGGCCCAGCCGCTGCTGCGCCGGGACGGGGGTGACGTAGTTGCCCAGCAGGTTCGACATCCGCCAGGTCGTGGTGATGTGCCGGTCCAGGGAGTGCGACTTGTACTGCGTCAGCACGCAGATGCGCATGATGTCGCCGTTGACGAGGTTGGACAGGACGAAGTCCACCAGCCGATAGGCGCCGCCGAACGGCACGGCCGGTTTGGCGCGGTCGGCGGTCAGCGGCATCAGCCGCTTGCCCTCCCCGCCCGCGAGCACGATTCCGAGCACCGAAGGTCCGCCGCGCATCACTGCCCCCTTTGCCGCTACCGCCCTTGCGACCTGCAGATCTCCTCGTACACGTCCACGGTGCGGCGGGCCACCGCGTCCCAGCCGAACTCCGCCACCGCGCGCTCGCGGCCTGCCGTCCCCATGCGCGCCGCCGCCCCGGGATCGCCGGCGAGCGCGCCGACCGCCGCGGCGAGTCCCGCCTCGAACGCCTCCGGGTCCTTCTCCTCGTACGGCACGAGGAGCCCGGTGACGCCGTCCGCCACCACCTCCGGGATCCCGCCCACCGCGGAGGCGACCACCGGGGTGCCGCACGCCATCGCCTCCAGGTTCACGATGCCCAGCGGCTCGTACACCGAGGGACACACGAACACCGCCGCGTGCGTGAGCAGTTGCACCACCTCGGACCGCGGCAGCATCTGCGGGATCCAGACCACCCCGCCGCGCGCCGCCCGCAGTTCCTCCACCAGCTCACGGAACTCCCGGTCGATCGCCGGGGTGTCGGGCGCCCCGGCGCACAGCACGATCTGCAGGCCCGGATCGATCCGCCGGGCCGCCCGCAGCAGGTGCGGCACCCCCTTCTGCCGTGTGATCCGCCCGACGAACAGGGCGTACGGGCGGCCCGGGTCGACGCCGTGCGCGCGGAGCGCCGCGGTGGACGCGTCCGGCCGGTACAGACGGGTGTCGATGCCGTTGTGGACGACGTGCACCCGTGCCGGGTCGAGCGCGGGGTAGCTCCGCAGGATGTCCGCGCGCATCCCGTGCGACACGGCGATGACGCCGTCCGCGGCCTCGACCGCCGTCCGCTCCGCCCAGCTCGAGAGCGCGTACCCGCCGCCTAGCTGCTCCGCCTTCCAGGGGCGCAGCGGTTCGAGGGAATGTGCGGTCATCACGTGCGGCACGCCGTACAGCAGTTTGGCCAGGTGCCCGGCGAGGTTGGCGTACCAGGTGTGGGAGTGGACGAGGTCCCGGCCGGCCAGTGCGGCGGTCATCGACAGGTCGACCGACAGGCTGCGCAACGCCTCGTTGGCGTCGCCGAGTTCCGCGGCGGCGGCATGCCGGGTGACGTCCGGGCCGCCCTCCCGGTCGTCCGCGGCGCCCTGCCCCTGCGCGCCGGCCCAGCAGTGCACCTGAAGATCCGTCAGCTCCCGAAGCTCACGGGCCAGGAACTCCACGTGCACACCGGCCCCGCCGTAGACGTACGGCGGGTACTCCCGCGTGAGCAGTGCCACCTTCACGGGCGCCTCCCCGGGTCCCGTCGCCGTGTAGGGACATCCATGCCCCGTGGAACGGTGTTCGATCCGTCTTCCCCGCCTTTCGCCCCGTGATGCCCCGCCCGGAATTCGCTCGACTTCGCCGCCGGCTCCGTGAATCGTGATGCGCATGCGACAGGACGAGATCTGGGGTGCGGAGACCGCCGGCAGCTACGACACCCCCGGCACCGGCATGTTCGCCCCGGAGGTACTGGATCCGGTCGTGGACCGGCTCGCCGAGCTCGCCGACGGCGGACGGGCGCTCGAGTTCGCCGTCGGCACCGGCCGTGTGGCCGTGCCGCTCGCGGCGCGGGGCGTGCCGGTCAGCGGCATCGAGCTGTCACAGCCGATGATCGACCGGCTGCGCGCCAAGGCGGACGAGGCGACGATCCCGGTCGTCACCGGCGACATGTCCGCCGCCCGCGCCCCGGGCACCTTCCGGCTCGTCTACCTGGTCTACAACACGATCGCCAACCTGCTCACCCAGACCGAGCAGGTCGCCTGCTTCCGCAACGCCGCGCGTCATCTCGCACCGGGCGGGCGCTTCGTGATCGAACTGTGGGTCCCCGAGCTGCGCAAGCTGCCACCCGGCCAGGAGGCCGTGGTCTGGCACTCCGGGTCCGGCTCCATGGGCGTGGACACCTACGACGTCCTGCGGCAGCGGGTCGTCTCGCACCACTTCCGCTTCCGCGACGGCGAGCGCACGAGCCTGTTCCGCACCCCGCACCGCTACGTCTGGCCCTCCGAGCTCGACCTCATGGCCCAGCTCGCGGGATTCGACCTGGAGTCCCGCCACGCCGACTGGCACGGCGCGGAGTTCACCGCCGAGTCCCGCTCGCACGTCTCCGTCTACCGGCTGCCCGCCGCCGAGGGGTGAGCGGCGTTCCTAGTCCTCCTCGCCGCTCAGGGCGCCCGCAGCGGTGAGGGGGGCGGGTTCCGGGGCGGGTTCCGGTGCGGGGGCAGGGCCGGGGGCGGCGGCCGGGGGGACGGGCCGGGCTTCCGCGGCGCGCTTGGCGGTGGCGCGGGTGAGGGAGACCGTCGGGGGAGCGGAGGGCGGGGCGAGGGAGCGCGCGAGGTCGCGGTCGAGGCGGCGGAGCTGGGACTGCATGTGGCCGGTCAGACGGCTGCGGTAGGCGTCCTCGAAGGTGCGGAGGTCGTCGACCTTGCGCTGGAGGGCGGTACGGGCGGAGGCCAGGTCGACCATCGCCTGGCGGTGCTTCTCCTGGGCCTCGTGCTCGAGGGCCTGGGCGCGCTCGCGGGAGTCGCGGCGCAGGTTCTCGGCCAGGCCGAGTGCCTCGCCGACGATCTTGTGGGCCTCGGCGCGGGCCTCGGAGACGGCCTGTTCGGCGGTGCGCTCGGCCAGGGCGAGCAGACGGGCCGTGCTGTCGACGGCGAATCCGGGCTGCCTCCCGGCGGTCCCGTCGTCGGCCTCCTCGGTGTCCGCGGGCTCCGCCGGTCCAGCCGGCCCGGAGGCCCGGGCGACGAGCACCGGGGCGGGCTCGGGCTCCGGCGCCACTTCGGGCTCGGGCTCGGGTTCGGCCTGGGCCTCGGCCTGGGGCTCGGTCTCGGGTTCGGGTTGCGGCGCCGACGCCACCTCGAGTTCGGGCTCCTCCGGCTGCCGGGTGGCCGCTGCCTCGGCGGCGGAGAGCTGGGCGCGCAGGTCCTGGTTGGTCCTCAGCAGCCGGGTCAGCTCGGCCTGGACCTGGTCCAGGAAGTCGTCGACCTCGCGCTCGTCGTAGGCCTCACGGAGGCGGACGGTGGTGAACTGCTTCGTGCGCACGTTCTCGGGGGTAATCGGCGTCTGTGCCATCTGCTCACCTCGAGGTGTTCGTCGACAAGTCCTGACCGCATCCGTCAACTCCAGCTTGGGCGGCGGGCCGGGCCGGGGCAGCCCGGGAACACCGCGCGTGCGCGGTGCGGGCGGTGTCACCAGCGCCGATCGTGGGACCAGGGCGAGCGGCGTGGAGGGCGCAACTACGGGCGGCGCAGTGGCAACTGTGATCATCCGTGTTGTCACGGCGCCCGCAGACAGCGTGGATTTCCCCGTGCGCCCGGCGAAAGGGCCGGACGGGTGAATACCGGCCCCCGAGGCCCCGGTACGGGCGGCGCCGGGAGACCCCGGGTGGGGGCCGGGGAGTGATTCCTCCCCCGGGGATGGACCGGAAGGCGTACGCCGGGGCGGGCACGGAGGCCGGCCGGAACCGCGTCGTACCACGCGCCCGACCGGGGACCCCGGCCGGTGACCGGTCGCTCGCCCGGCTACCGCCGGGTGGGGTGCCTGCACCGCTCGTGGGGCGGGCCCCACGGTTCCCCCAGCTGTGGTGCATCGCAAGGCGGAGGAGCGTCCTCGTCGTGGCCGGCCGCCTCCGGGCCGAGGGCCGGAACCGCGTCGCACCGCACGCCCGACCGGGGACCCCGGCCGGTGGCCGGGCGCCGCGGGCCCGGCGCTAGGCTCACGGCGTCGTCGTACCGGCTGGTCGCGGGCGCCGGGGCCGCCGGGCGCCCGTACGGCCCGGCCCACCAGCGAAGGGAACGCCATGACGCAGCCCGTCATCATCGGAAGCGAGCGCAGCGAGGTCGGCCTGCCGGCCGGGATGGACGTCCTGCGGCGCGGCGGGACGGCGCTGGACGCCGTGGAGGCGGCGATGCGCCGCTGCGAGGACAACCTCACCGACCACTACGTCGGCACGGGCGGGCTGCCCAACGCGCAGGGCGTCGTCGAGCTGGACGCGTCGGTGATGACGGGCTCGGACCGCAGGTTCGGCGCGGTCGGCGCGCTGCGCGGGTTCCCGAACCCGATATCGGTGGCGCGCGCCGTGATGGAGCGGCTGCCGCAGCACTGCCTGCTGGTGGGGGAGGGCGCGGCGCTGTTCGCGCGGGAGAACGGGTTCGAGGGCGCCGAGCTGCTGACCGACGCGTCGCGGGCCATGTGGCGCGAGCAGTTGCTGACCGCCGCCGAGGCGGTCGAGGGGGAGAACACCCCGGCCGTGGACGGTGACCACCGCTACCGGCGGGCGGCGCTGGAGCTGGTGCGGCGGATGGCGCCGCACGAGGGGCCGTGGGGGACGATCAACATCGTCGCGCTGGACGCGCACGGCGAGATGTGCGTGGGCGTCTCGACCTCCGGCTACCCCTTCAAGTACCCGGGACGGGTGGGCGACTCCGCCGTCCCGGGGGCGGGCAACTGGTGCGACCTGCGCGGTGGCGGGGCGGCCTGCACCGGCCGCGGCGAGCTGAGCCTGCGCGGTGGCACGGCCCGTACGGTGGTCGACCTGCTGACGCTGGGCAAGGAGCCCGCCGACGCGTGCCGGATCGCGCTGGAGGAGGCGGCGGGCCTGCCCGACGAGTACCGCTCCGAACTGCGGGCGCTGGCACTGACCCCGGACGGGCGGCACGGCGGCGCCGCCGGCCAGGAGGGCAGCGTCTACGCCGTGATGACCGACGCCTCCACCGAGCCGGAGCTCCGCCCGCGCACGCTGGTCTGAGGGCCGCCCGGGCCCGCGGCTGCGGCCGTGCCTATGGCTGGGGCGCGATCAGCTCGCCGCTGGTCGCGTCCCGGAGGGTGATCGCCTCCACCGGGCAGGACTCGGCGGCGTCGACCAGGAGCTCGTCCGGCTCGGCGGTCGGGTGCCGGGGGCAGGACTTGCGGTCGCGGAGCTCGAAGTGCTCGGGGGCGATGCCGGCGCAGGAGCCGGTGCCGATGCAGGTGTTCCGGTCCACCTCGATCTGCCAGGTCATGGCGGGTGTCCTTCGCTGTCGTCGGAAGCCTTGCGATGTCGTCGGGCGGCGCCGGTCGCCGTCAGGCCCCGTCCCAGGTGACCGGCATCCGTTCGGGCCCGCGCAGGGCGACGCCGGACTTCCACACGACGCTCTCCTCGGGTCCGGCGAGGCGCAACCCGGGCAGCCTGTCCAGCAGGGTACTCAGGGCCACCTGCAGTTCCATCCGGGCCAGTTGGGCGCCCAGGCAGTGGTGCGGTCCGTGCCCGAAGCCGACGTGGGAGGCCTCCTGGCGCAGCAGGTCGAGCCGGTCGGGGTCGGTGTAGACGGCTTCGTCGCGGTTGGCCGACACGGGGCAGACCACCACCGCCTCACCGGCGCGTACGGTGCCGCCGCTGAGTTCGACGTCGTCCAGCGCGTAACGGGGCATGCCCGCGCCGTTGCCCAGCGGGACGTAGCGCATCAGTTCCTCGACGGCGCCGGGCACGAGGCCGGGGTCGGCGCGCAGCGCCGCGAGCTGCGCGGGGTGGGTGAGCAGCGTGTAGACGAAGTTGGGGATCTGCGAGGCCGTGGTCTCGTGGCCGGCGACGAGCAGGGAGACCGCCAGGACCTGCAGTTCCCGCTCCGAGAGCCGTTCGCCGTTGTCGCGGGCGTCGACCAGTGCGCCCAGGAGGTCCTCGTGCGGCGCGGCGCGGCGTTCCGCGATCAGCCCGGCCATGTAGGCCATCAGGGCGTCCGTGTGCTCCTGGACCTCCCGCGGGGTGTACTTGGTGGTCGACAGCAGCGCGTCGGACCAGGTGCGGAAATCCGCGCGGTCGGCCAGGGGGACGCCGAGCAGTTCGCAGATGACGGTGACGGGCAGCGGCAGGGCGAAGTCCGCGACGAGGTCGGCGGGCGCGCCGCGGGCGGCCATGCCGTCGGCGAGGCCGGCCGCGATCCGCTCGGTGCGGGGCCGCAGGCGCTCGATGTGGCGGGCGGTGAAGGCCTTGGCCACGATCCGCCGCAGCCGGGTGTGGTCCGGTGGGTCGAGGTCGAGGATGCTGCCGCGCAGGCCACGGTGCGGCCGCAGGCGCGGCTCGTCGCGGTGGACTGCCTCGGCCCGGCTGAACCGGGGGTCGCCCAGGACAGTGCGCACGTCCTCGTACCGGGTGACCAGCCAGGCGGCCTCCCCGTAGGGGAACCGGACCCGGCACAGCGGCTCGTCCTTGCGCAGTCCGGCGAAGGCCGGGTCGACGGTCAGCCGGTCGGCTTCGGTGAAGGGGTACTTCCGGGGCTCGGTCGCTGCCATGGCGCTTGCCTCCAGGGGACTCGAGGGTGGGGCGGGGTCCTCACGACGGCCCGCGCGGACGGCGCTGTGCGGCGGGCCGGCCGGCGAGGGCGGGGCGCAGCAGGTGGCACAGGTCGTCGGTGAGGAGGTCCAGCGGGTCGTCGGTGTCGACCGGCAGGCCGCCGGCGATCCAGGCGGTGAGGAACGAGCCCGTCTGGAGCACCGCCATCAGGGCGCGCTGCCGTGCCTGCGCGGGGGTGACGCCCCGCCAGCGCCGGGGTCCGGCGGTCAGCAGGGCCACATAGCGCTCGTACGCCGCCAGGTAGCGGTCGCGGGCGCTGCCCTCGTCCCCGGCCGCCGACGGGGTGGCCGCCAGCAGTACGCGGATGGTCGGCGCGAGCGCCCGCCAGCTCGCCGCGGCCCGTTCCAGCCACGCGCGGACCGCTTCGTGCGTCCACTCGGGGACGGCGGCCAGCTCGGCGTACAGCGCGTCGGTGACCTGGTACACCCGGTCCGTCAGGGCGGCGATCACCTCCGCCTTGCCGCGGAAGTGGGCGTACACCGTGGCCCGGGTGACGCCCGCCGCGCGGGCGATGTCCTCCATGGTGGCGGCGACGAAGGACTTGGCGGCGAAGACCTCGACCGCACCGTCCAGGACCCGGTTGCGGGTCAGGTCACGCTGCTCGGAGCGCAGGCTCACCCGCGGTGCGCCCACCGCGGTCGTGGAACCGGCACCGGCCGGCCGACGACGTTCCATAGGGAAAGCCTACAAAACAGAACGAGTCTGTACATTTTGTGTAGGGCGGCGACGCAGGGAGTACGGCGACGCAGGGAGTACGGCGGCACAGGGTGCACGGCGGCACGGGGTGCACGGCCGTGGTGGGCCCGCCGGGGGCCGTCAGCCCTGGTTGCGGGGGTGGGCGCGGGCGGTGCGTTCGTTGCCGTGCTTGTAGTTGCCGGTCCAGCGGGCCATGACCAGCTGGGCGTCGCCGCGCTCCACCTCCTCCAGGAAGCGTTCCGCGCGTTCCCCGCGCAGGACGGCGGCGGTGTGCGCGCCATGCGTGACGACCACGGTGCCGTCGCCGCGCCGGCGGTAGGAGAATCCGTGAGGTCGGGGCATGTCGGCGAGCGTAGGGCCGTTCCGGGCCCGCGCGACAGCGGTTTACGGGGCGTCGCGGGTCACGACGCGCGGCGTGCGCACGGCCAGGGCGGCGATGTCGTCGTCCAGCCGCCCGCCGCTGTAGTGCAGCAGCTCCCGGTGCAGCCGGTCCAGCAGTTCGCGGGGCGCCGCCGGGGACTGGCGCCGCAGCCAGTCCGGCAGCGGGAAGAACGCCCCGGCCCGGTCGCGGGTCTCGGTGACGCCGTCGGTGTAGAGCAGCAACTGGTCGCCGGCGGCGAAGGCGTGGGTGTCCACGGCGTAGGCGTCGCCGATGAGGTCGGCGAGGTTCAGCGGCGGGGAGGCGGCGCTGGGCTCCAGCACCCGGATGCGGCCGGCGTGCACGACGATCGGCGCGGGATGCCCGCAGTTCAGCAGCCGCAGGCGGCCGCCTCCGTGCGGGATCTCGGCGATCACGGCGGTGGCGAAGCGCTCCGGCAGGTCCTGGCCGGGGTAGCCGGAGCTGTGCCGCCCGATGCTGGTCTCCAGGCGGTGGATGATGCCCCGCAGGTCGGGCTCGTCGTGCGCGGCCTCCCGGAAGCAGCTGATCAGCGCCGAGGCGGCGCCCACGGCGGACAGCCCCTTGCCGCGTACGTCGCCGATGAGCAGCCGCACCCCGTAGGGCGTGTCGGCCACCTCGTAGAAGTCGCCGCCGATGCGCGCCTGCTCCTGTGCGGCCAGGTACAGCGACTCGATCTCCATGCCCTGGATGTGCCGCGGCAGCGGCCGCAGCAGCACCGTCTGCGCGGCGTCGGCGACCAGCCGGGCGTGGAAGAGCGCCTCCTCGCGCTGGATCCGTACGTGGCTGGCGTACGCCGCCGCCAGGGTCACCGCGACGATGGCGGCCCCGGTGTACGGGGTGCCCAGGTCGGTGTAGACGAAGCTCAGGCCCACCATGACCAGCAGGCAGAACGCGCCCAGCAGCACCGTCGCCAGCACCGGCCACATCGCGGCGGCCAGGGCGGGCGCGACGGGCAGCAGGCGGCTGATCGCGATCTCGCGCGGGGTGGCGAACGCCAGGGCGGCGATGAGCACGGTCAGGATCACCGGGGCCGGCCGCCAGGTGAGCCGGCGGCCGTCCGGGCCGGCACGTCGGCGCCGCAGCCATCCGGACATGATCACGAAGCGCATCATACCGGCGTAAAAGGTGAGGAACGTTGCCCGTCCGGCCGGACGGACCAGCCGACCGCCCCGGGGCAGGGCCCCGGGGCGGTCGGAGGTCGTCAGGGGGCAGGACGCCGCCGGGCCGGGTCAGTGCCCGCCGCGGCGCCCCGGCAGGACCTGGATCGTGTCGCCGACGGCACGCTCACCGGTCGCGTCCGAGGGGACGTTGGCCAGGACGCCCTCGACCACCATCGCCGACGAGCCGCCGCCGTCGAGGTTGAGCGCCTGCACCGCGCCCAGCGACCGCATGAACCGGGCCGCCTCGCCGAGGGTGAAGCCCTCGCTCACCCCGGGCTGCCGCCCGTCCACCGTCACCAGCAGGAGCCGGCCCCGCCGGTCGATGCCGGCCATCGTCCGCGGCTGGCGGACGTTGGACCACGCGAAGCCGAACGACAGGTCCAGCGGGTCCAGGGTGCCCTCGCCGGTGGCGTCGATGTGGACACGGCCGTCCTCCACCAGGGTGGGCGCCGCGCTCACGATGCTGTCACCGCGGCCGAGCCGGACCCGGCGCCCCTCGGCGTCCCGGACGACCTCGCTCAGGGCCAGTCGCTTGCCGGTCCTGGCGTGCTCGGTCAGCCACGCCGCCGCCGTGCCCGTGCCCTGCAGCACCGTGCCGTCCTCGGGGGCGGAGCCGCCGCGGGCGCCGGCCGAGAGCACCTTCCCGTGCGCGTCGAGGACCACCTGCGCACCGGCGCCCGTGGGCAGCGCCGCCCGGAACGCCGGCGTGAACTCCACCAGGTCGTCCGCCAGGGTGCAGGTCGTGTCGTGCCGCGGCTGCTCGGTCGGGACGCCACCGGGCCGGCCGCAGTTGCGGACCTTGCCCGGCAGGCGGTTGATGCCCTGCACCGCGTGGCGGGCGGAGCCGGCCCGCACGGTGACCGTGGTGGACAGGTCCGCGATCCGCGGCCGCCGGCCGCCGTCACCGAGGACCAGCGCCGCACGCGAACCGACCGCCATCGACTCCAGCTTGCCGTCCACCGCGGAAAGACCCGCGACGGTGCCCTGGACGCCGTCGGCGTCCGAGGTGATGAAGAAGCCGCCGTTCACGCCGAGCAGCGACCCCAGCCGGCCGGCCACCGCGGAGGTCTTCTCCCGGTCGGCGACGTTGCCGCCGTCGCTGACCGCGACCGACCCGTTCAGCCGCTTCGGGTCCACCACGGCGACGTGGACGCGCTCGCCGTCGGCGGCCTGCCGCCCGTCGTAACCGGTCCACTCGGCCGTCGTACGGAAACCGGCGGCCGCGACCGCCGTGTTCGCGGTGCCGGCCTCGGCCTGCGTGGCGTACCGGCCGACCCGGACCTGCCAGCCCATCACGCCGCGCGGGGTGTCGGCGTAGGTGTCCCACTCGACCGCCTCCAGCCGCGGCTCGAACCCGGCCTCCCGCAGCCGCGCCGCGGTGGCGTCGGCCCAGGCCCGGTCACCCAGCGGGGCCCACGTGGCGGCGCCCGTCAGCCGGTTGACGGCGGGGGCCTGCACGGTCACCGTCCACACACCCGCGGCCGACGGGTCCCGCAGCACCCCGCTGCGGACCTCCAGGCCGGGCGCCACCTGCTGCGTCGTCCACGTGATCCCGTGCGTACCGGAGGCGGCGGGCGACTGCGCACCCGCGACGGCCGGCGGGACGACGGCGACCAGCGCCAGGGCGGCGGCGAACACCGCCCCCCTCCGCGCGGCCTGCCCCACCCGGCGCGCCTTCTCACGCGGTTCGGCGGCTGTGACGGACATACGCTCTCCTGACGTTCGGTTCCACCGGGCGGTACGTCGCCCCGCCCGGTCCTTGATCCGCCATCCCAGACCCGCACGGGGACGCGCGGCCCACCAGGCGACGGACCCCCGGGGAACCCTCGATGACAACCCGACGCGATCGCGGCGAAGTTGCCCGCGGCCGCGCCGCCGGGCCCACCCCGCCCGCGGCGGCACGGCGCGCGCCAGGTAAGAACGTGCCGTGACCTTCGCACCCTCCGTCCCCCGGCGGCCCTGATGCCCGCGCTCGACCCGGCGCAGTGGGTCGTGGCGCTGCTCGCCCTCTTCCTCGTCGGCTACTCCAAGACCGGGGTCTCCGGGGCGGGGACGGTGGGGGTGGCGCTCTTCGCGCTGGTGCTGCCGGCCAAGCTGTCCACCGGCGTGCTGCTGCCCCTGCTCCTCGTCGGCGACGCGGTGGCGGTGGCCGCCTACCGCCGGCACGCCGACTGGGGCCGACTGGTGCGGCTCTTCCCGTGGGTGGTGGTCGGGGTGCTGCTGGGCGTGGTGGTCGTCGACCGGGTCGACGACACGCGGATGCGCGAACTCATCGGCGCGCTGCTGCTGTCGATGCTCGCCGTCCACTGGTGGAGCCGCCGCCGGGGCCCGGACGACCCGGTCGCCCAGCACCCGGCCGTCGCCGCGGGCGCCGGGATCCTTGCGGGGTTCGCCACGATGACGGCCAACGCGGCGGGCCCGATCATGTCCCTGTACTTCCTGGCCGTGGGGCTGCCCATGCTGGGCTTCCTCGGCACCAGCGCCTGGTTCTTCCTGCTGCTCAACGCCTTCAAGGTGCCCTTCAGCGTCGCCCTGGGGCTGATCACGCCCGGCACCCTGGCCTTCGGCGCGACGGCCGCCCCGGCGGTCCTCGCGGGGGCCGTCGCCGGCCGCGCGACGATCAGCCGCATCAGCCCGAAGGTCTTCGAGCGCGTCACGGTCGCCCTGACCCTGCTCGCGGCGATACGGCTCGTCACCCTCTGAACCCCCGGGGCCGGGGGCGGGCAGGGGCGGCCGGCGGCCGGGTCACACGTCGAACGGCTCGAAATCGACGACCGCGGTCGAGTTCCCGCCGTACCGCACGACGATGTCCACCGCCATCGCCCCGCCGTCGGCGGGAGGGTTCAGGTCGATGTGGGTGCAGGCGTCCGCCGGTCCGCCCAGACAGTCCTCCACGGTGAGACGGGTGCCGGGGTAGGCCTCGTTCAGCCATGCGTCCAGATCCGTCCGCGTGATCGTGAAGTGGGCCGTATAGGTCGTGTCCAGCCAACTGAGGGCGGTGCACTTCGCGTCGTGAGCCCCCTTGGGCAGTCCGTCCTGGTCCGCGAAGCGCATGGCCTCGTCGCAGGGGACGGTTTCCCTCTGGGACATCGGGTCGCCGAAGAAGGGCGACATGACGAACGTCCAGGCGACCCATCCCAGGAAAGCCACCGGAAACGCCAGAACGGCGATGAGCACCCACTTCTGTCTCATGATCACCTTTGCTGTCCTTCGCGCCCCGCGGGCCGTGGCGCCGCAAGAAAGCGACGCTGAGACCCGCCGCGCGGTTCTCGGTCGTGCGGCGGGCCCAGGCGCACCCGCACCGCACCCGCAGGCCGTCCACGGGCACAGCGAACCTCCGCGGCCGCGGAACTAGCTGACGATCGCGGTGATGAGGCGCCGGCAGCGCTCCGCCATCTCCTGCGCGGACTCGCCGGGGTGGTGGATCCACCAGGTGACCAGGGTGCTGACGGTGCCCGTCCACAGGTGCTTGAGCGCGTCGGCGTCCAGCGGGTCGCCGATCCCGCGGGCGGCGAGGAACTCCGCGCTGCCCGCGGCCGCGAGCCCGTCGATGACGGCACGGTGGCGCTCGGCCTCCTCGCGCAGCGGACCCTCGGCGGGCAACGTCCGGTCGTACAGCACGAACCAGGCGTGGCGTCGGCCCTCGAGCGTGGTGAAGACGGCGCGCAGCACCGCGAGCGGGGTCCCCAGCGAGGTGACCCCCTGGGTGAGGGCCTCGGTGAGGGCGCGGGTCAGTGCGCCGGCGACCCGCTCCAGGGCGGCGGCGTACAGCGCGTCCTTGGACCCGAAGTACTGGTACAGCAGCGGCTTGGTGACCCCGACCCGCTCGGCGATCGCTGCCATCGACGCACCCGCGTAGCCGCGGCGGCCGAACTCCTCGACGGCCGCGGTGAGCAGTTGCTCCTCACGTTCGGCGCGGGGCACGCCCTTCGTCCCGGCGGTACGGGTTCTCGCGCTCGCCACGTCCGTGATTGTAGGCGGCGAACTGACCCCATGGTCAGTTGACCCCTCCCGCCGGATGTGACCCAGTGGTAATTTACCTGTCGGTCATATCGATTGAGGTGAAGGGCGGGACACGCATGCGACACGCGGGCACACGGTCGTGGTGGGGATGGGGCGCCGTCGAGCACGCGGTGCGGGGCGCCGAACGCGCCGCGCTGACCGACCGGGTGGCGGGACTGCTCCCGGACGCCGACCTGACCGTCCACCTCCCGCCGGACGTCGCGTCCCTCGACCTGCCGCCCGTACGGGTCGCGCCGCCGCGGTCCCTGGCCCACCTGTGCTCCGCCACCCCGCATGACCGCGCCGCGCACACCCACGGAAAGGCTTTCCGGGACGTCGTCCGCAACCTCCACGGCGACCTGCGCCACGCCCCCGACCTGGTCGCCCGCCCCCTTACCGAGCGGGACGTCGTCGACCTCCTGGACTGGTGCACCCGCGAAGGGATCGCCGTCATCCCCTTCGGGGGCGGCAGTTCGGTCGTCGGCGGAGTGGAACCGCGCCTCGCCGACGGCCGTCCCGCGGTCACGCTCGACACGGGACACCTGGACCGCGTCCTGGAGGTCGATCCGGTGAGTCGCTCCGCCCGCATCCAGGCCGGAGTGCTCGGCCCGCACCTGGAGCGGCAATTGCGGCCCACCGGCCTGACGCTACGTCACTTCCCGCAGTCCTTCGAGTACTCCACGCTCGGCGGCTGGCTGGCCACCCGGGCGGGCGGCCACTACGCCACCCTCCGCACCCACATCGACGACCTGACGCAGGCGCTGCGCGTCGTGACGCCCTCCGGCACCAGCACGTCCAGGCGCGTGCCCGCCTCGGGCGCGGGACCGTCGCCCGACCGGATGTTCCTCGGCTCCGAGGGGACCCTCGGGGTCATCACCGAGGCCTGGATGCGGCTGCAGCGACGCCCCCGGTGGCGGGCGAACGCCTCCGTCCACTTCGCCGGCTTCGCGGACGCGGTCGCCGCCACCCGCGCCCTGGCGCAGTCCGGGCTGCACCCGTCGAACTGCCGTCTGCTGGACCCCGCCGAGGCCCTCGTCAACGCGGGCGTCACCACCGGCGGCAGCGTCCTGATCCTCGCCTTCGAGTCCGCCGACCACCCGCTGGAACCCTGGATGGACCGGGCCCTGGAACTGTGCCGCGACCACGGCGGCCGGCTGCCCGAGCCGCCCCGCCACACCGACTCGGGTGCGGACGGCGCCACCGACGCGGGCGGGGGAGCGGGGGCGGACCGCTCCTGGCGTTCGTCCTTCCTGCGCATGCCCTACCAGCGGGACGCCCTGGCCCAGCAGGCCCTGGTCGTCGAGACCTTCGAGACCGCCTGCACCTGGGACCGCTTCGAGGAGCTCCACGCGGCGGTCACCGCCGCCGCGAACGAGGCGATCCGCACCGTCTGCGGGACGGGCGTCGTCACCTGCCGGTTCAGCCACGTCCACCCCGACGGGCCCGCGCCCTACTTCGGCGTCTACGCCGCGGGCCGCTGGGGCAGCACGGTCGCCCAGTGGGACGACGTCAAGGCCGCGGTCTCCCAGGCCGTCGCCGACCACGGCGGCACGATCACCCACCACCACGCGGTCGGCCGCGACCACCGTCCCTGGTACGACACCCAGCGCCCGGACCCCTTCGCCGCCGCCCTCGCGGCCGCCAAGTCCGCCCTCGACCCGGCCGGCATCCTCAACCCCGGCGTCCTGCTGCCGGCCGGCTGAACCGTGTCCCGTCGCCCGGCTCACCGCGTGGGCTCGCGTGAGCCGAGCCGGGCGTGAGCCGAGCCGGGCCCCCGGCGGGTTCCGCGGCCGGTACGCTAGCCGAATTCGCCGTCGCGCACGCCCAGTCGGAACGCCGCCCACTCCTGCGCGGTGAAGCGCAGCGGCGGCAGGTCCCTCCGGTTCGAGTCGCGGACCGCGACCGCTCCGCCGCCGAGGTCGGCGACCTCCACACACGTCTTGTCCCACCTGTTGCTGTGGCTGCTCGTGACCCAGTCCGCGCCGGACAGGTCCCTCGCGTACAGCTCGGCCTTGGCTGCGTCCATCATGGGAATCTCCTGTCGGTGTCGGATGGACGGTCTCTCCTCAGCATCACTCCGATGGCCCCGACGCGCATGTCGCCTCCAGCCCTGCCGGCGCGATCCCGGCCGCACCACGTGGCGACGCGGCGTCGATCGTGCGCCGAACCGACAGCCCCATCACGTCAAGTGAGGCACCGTCAACTCTGCTGGGGAAGCTCGCGCGCCGCCGCGGTCCCGTCGGGGAGCGCGGCGGCGGGGCGGCCGTGGGGCAGGCGGCGTACGGCCGTGGAGGCGATCGGGGCCAGGGCCGCCGCGGCGTACACGACTCCGGCGGCCGCGGCCACCGGGTACCCCCCGACGCGGTCGGCGAGCGGCCCGACGCCGAGCTGGCCGAGGGGAATGGCGACGTAGGACAGCAGGTCGTCGAAGGACGAGACGCGCGAGAGGGAGCCGGGCGGTACGTGCTCCTGGAGGGAGGTGTCCCAGCCGATGCCCGCGACCGACGAGCCCAGCCCGGCGGTGAAGGCGGCGGCGACCAGCCAGGGCGCGCCCAGGTGCGTGCCGAGCGCGAGCAGCGGCAGCGCGCCGAGCACCCCCGCCAGCACACTCAGCCGCAGCAGGTGACGGACCGTCAACCGGTACATCAGCGCGCTCATCACCAGCAGTCCCGCACCGCGCGCGCTGAGCACGAGGCCCCACGCGGCCTCACCGGCGAGCTGCCGGGTCAGCACCGGGCCCAGGATCTGCCAGCTGCCGACCTGCACCAGGTTGACCACGCAGAAGCACAGCGACACCGTCCACACCCAGCGGATCCGGCGGTACGCGGCCCAGCCCTCGCGGATGTCCGCGAGCAGCCCCGGGCGGCGACGCGACGTCGCCGCCGCGGCGGCGGTGAGGGAGGGCAGGCGGGTGAGGCAGCCGGCGGCGATCAGATAGGTCAGCGCGTCGAAGGCGATGGCCGGTCCGCCGCCGACGGACGCCGCAAGGACCCCCGACAGGCTGGGGCCGAGGATCTTCGTGGCGTTGCGCACCGTACCCAGCAGCGCGTTCGCCTGCCGGATCCGGTCCCCGGGGACGAGTTCGGGCACGATGCCGCGCAGCGCCGGCGTGGTGAACGCGGCGAGCACACCGTTGAGGAACCCCAGCGCGGCCACCGGCCACAGGGCGTACCGCCCGGTCAGCAGGAGCGCGGCGACGGCGCCCTGGGTGGCGGCCGAACCGAGGTGCGCCGCGACCAGCACCGTCCGGCGCGGCAGACGGTCGGCCGTGGCGCCCCCGACGAGCAGGAACAGCAGCAGCGGCACCATGTATGCGGTGAGGACGACACCGAGGTCGCCGAGGCCGTCCGCGGCGTCGAGGACCGCGAACGCCAAAGCCACCGGGGCCATCGCGGTGCCCAGCAGGGACACGGTCTGGGCGGTCAGGAACCAGCGGAAGCCGTGGTGCGGCGGAAGGGGCGGGAGCACGCGCGGATTCTGCTGGAGGCGCCGTGCGGGGCACTATCGTTTCGGCGGGAGGCGAAAGATGACCTTGTTGCGGCTGAGCCCGCTGGCCCTGTCGCGGTCCCGGTTCGCCCTGTCGCCGCTGGCCGAGACCCTCGCGTCGCTGCACGTCCTGGCCGCCGGCCACTGCGACCCGTGGCTGGCCTCCTGGCACGACCGCCACCACGCGGCGTTCCTGGCCGCGCTCGACGCCGACCCCTTCGCGAAGGGCCTGGTGCGGCTGCTGACCTCCAGCACGTGGATGCCGGCGCACGTCGTCCTGCCGCCGGGCGGCGGCATGCGGACCGCGATCGACGGCGAACTGGCCGCCGTGGCACGGGTGCCCGACGCGCGGGTGCGCGCCGAACTGGAGGAGTCGGTGGCGCAGAGCTGGAAGGAGCACGACCTCCGCTGGCTGACCGGACGCGACTGGGCCGCCAGGACCGCCGAGGTGTTCCGCCGCACGTGGACCGCGCACGTCGCACCCGACTGGCCGCGCCGCCGGGCGCTGCTGGAGCGGGACGTCACCCACCGGGCGGGGCTGCTCGCCGCGTACGGCTGGCCCCGCGCCCTGGAGCACATGAGCCGGCACAGCGCCTGGGTCGGCGCGGACGCGATCCGCTTCAGCCACCGGGGCTCCCCGGACCGGGTCGTCGGCGACGAGGGGATGCTGTTCGTGCCGGTCGCCGCCGTCTCCCGGGGCACCTGGCTGTGCGAGGCGCCGCCGGCGTCGTACGCGCTCGTCTACCCCGCGCGCGGCACCGCCGGGACGCAGCGGCGCCCCGAACCCCGGCGGGCCCTGGGGCGGCTGATCGGGACCGGCCGGGCGGCGATCCTCCTCGAACTGGAGCGTCCCGCGACGCCCAGCGAACTCGCCGCCCACCTCGGGGTGTCGCTCGGCACCGTGGGCGGTCACCTGGCGGTGCTGCGCGACGCCGGACTGGTCACCGGCACGCGTGTCGACCGCCGTGTCGTCTACCGGCGGACCGCCTCCGGCGACCTGCTCGCCGAGGGAACGGACGGCTGAACGCGGCACTCCCCAGGCCACGGGGGGAGACCTGGGGAGTGTGCGGAGATCATCGTCCTTCGAACGGCCGTACGTCAAGTCGGCTTCGTGCGCGTGCCGTTGAGGGGGTTCCGGTACCTCGTCCGCCGAGGGGGCGGTGATCACCGAACCGGGCAGGATTGATACGGTCCAGGTTGCCGGGGGACGGCAACGACGTGTGCCTGGAGGGGAGACGGGGCCATGGGGCGCGTACCGCGGGAGGACCTGGAGGCGTACGCGCGCATGCTGGGCGAGGTCTCGGGCACGGGCCGGCGACTGCGGCGGGACGAACTGGACGCGCTCCGCGGGTCCGGTGAGCGCGCCGGCGGCGGGGGGTACGGGCTGCGCGACATCCTCGGCGCCTACCTGGCGGCGACCCGTGACGCGTGGGCCACGCTGCCGGGCCTCGCGGCCGCCGGCACCGCCAGGGAGGCGCAGCGGGCCGGAGAGGCGGTGCTGACCGCACTCGACGCCGCGGTGGCCGCGCTCGGCGAGGGCCACGAGAGTGCCCAGCGGTTCCTGGCCGGCCAGGAGGAGGCGGCCCGCGGGGAGTTCGTCGACGACCTGCTGTACGGGCGCAGCGACCCGGGACGGCTCGCCGAGCGCGCCCAGCGCTTCGGACTGCGGCTGGGGCGGGGACACGCGGTGGCGGTGGCACGCGGCGTGGACGCGTACGAGGACAGCCGGCCCGTGGTGCGGCGCATCGAGCGGGAACTGGTGGGCCGCTTCGGGCACCGCGAGGTCCTGGTGGCGAGCAAGGACGGCCGGCTGGTCTGCATCGCCCCCGGCGGCGAGCGCGCCGTGTTCGACGCGTTCGCCGACACCGCACTGCGCCCCGGCCCCGGTCACGGCGCCGCCCGCCGCGTGGCGGTCGGCCGCACCCACTCCGGTACCAGCGGCATCGTGCGCAGCTACGAGGAGGCCCTCGGGGCGCTGGACGTCGCCGACCGGCTGCGCCTGCATCCCCCCGTGCTGCGCGCCGAGGAACTGCTGGTCTTCCCCGTGCTGATGCGGGACCGGGCCGCGATGGCCGACCTCGTCCGCACCGTCCTCGGTCCGCTGGAGCAGGCTCGGGGCGGGGCCGGACCGCTGCTGGAGACCATCACCGCGCACGCCGAGGCCGGGCACGTCAACGCCGAGGCCGCGCGCCGGCTCGGCCTCGGGGTCCGGACGTTCACCTACCGCCTGGAACGGATCAAGGTGCTGACCGGCTACGACCCCGGCGAGCCGCTGCACCGGTACACCCTGGAGACCGCGGCCATGGGCGCGCGGCTGCTCGGCTGGCCCGACCAGCCGTTGTAGTTCCGCACGCGGCGCCGTCAACGGGCCGTCAACAAGGCGTCAAGACTGCCGGGATCCGGCAATGTGCACCGGGTGCCTCCCCTGTCACCATCGTCACGGCACCGACAACGGAGCCGATGCGCGCGGAGCGGGCAGGACAGGGCCTTTCGGCCTGGTCCGGTCCGGTTCCGCGCTCGTGGGGCCACTGAGGACCGGGGGAGCGTCCTGACCGGTGGCTTGGACGTCGACGCCCTCGACGGGGGACACGGGGGGTACGGGGGAGAGGGTGTCGGCGCCCGCCACGGCGGCCGCGGGGCGCGGGACTTCCGCGAAGGACCGCCGTCGTCCGCGCGCCGTCGCGTGCGTGCCGCCCGGTCGGGCGGTCAGCCGGCGGCCGTCCGGGCGGAGGCACCGGGCCGGGTGTAGGCCTGCCGGGGGGCGAGCGTGTCGTGGCCCCCGGCGCAGACCACGACGGCCCCGACGGGCTCGTCGCAGTCGCGGTGGCGGACCTCCAGGGGCGGGCCCTCCGGGTCGGCGGTGTAGCGGTCGCCCCACTGCTTGAGGGCGATCATCGCGGGCCACAGGTCCCAGCCCTTGGGCGTGAGCCGGTACTCGTTGCGGGTGCGGCTGCCCGGTTCGCGGTACGGCACGGTGTCGAGGATCCCCGCGGCGACCAGCTTGCGCAGCCGGTCCGCCAGGACCGCTTCGGAGAGCCCCATGTGGCGCCGGAAGTCGTCGAAGCGGCGGACGCCGTTCATGGCGTCGCGCAGCACCAGCAGCGACCACTTCTCGCCGACGAGGTCGAGGGTGCGCTGCACCGTGCAGTTGTCGGTACTGGTGTCCAGCCAGGTCATGCGGCCATCGTAGGCTGGCTTCGGCATTGACATCCAGAGGTGCGACTGGCTAACTTCGAACGCCGAAGTCAGTTGGTCAGGGAGGGAACGCCCGATGGCGAGGTCACGCACGTTCGAGTGGGGGGACCCGAAGGTCTCCGCGGCCGCGGTCGGCCGCACCAGCGGCCTGGAGTTCCTGCGCGACGTGCTCGCCGGACGGCTGCCCGCTCCCCCCATCGCCTCGACCCTCGGGTTCACCCTGGAGGAGGTCGAGGCCGGCCGCGCGGTCTTCGCCATGGAACCGGGGGAGGAGCACTACAACCCCATCGGCAGCGTCCACGGCGGCGTCTACGCCACCCTCCTCGACTCCGCCGCCGGCTGCGCGGTGCAGTCCGTCCTCCCGGAGGGCATGGGCTACACCTCGCTCGACCTGAACCTGAAGTTCCTGCGCCCGGTCACCGTCGACACCGGCAAGGTCCGTGCCGTCGGCACCGTCCTCAACCAGGGCCGCCGCACCGCCCTCGCCCAGGCGGAGCTGTTCGACGCCGGCGACCGCCTGCTCGCGCACGCCACGAGCAGCTGCATGCTCTTCCCCGTCCCCACGGGCTGAGCGGAGGGTGGCCCGGGCCGTGCGGCCCGGGCCACCGCTGCTCGACGTGTCGTCCGGGGCCGGACGGGCGGTCACGCGTCCGGACCGGCGGTCACGCGTCCGTACGGGTGCCGCGGGCGGCGCCCGCCGAGGCGGCCACGACGCACAGCACCGCGATCCACTGCGACAGGTGCAGCGACTCCCGGAGCACGACGAGGCCGATGAGGGCCGCCATCGCCGGTTCGAGGCTCATCAGGATGCCGAACACGCGCGGGGGGATCCTGCGCAGCGCCTCCAGGTCCAGCGAGTACGGGATCACCGAGGAGAGCAGGGCCACGCCGAGCCCCGCCAGGAGCACCCACGGCTGGAGCAGCGACGTCCCGCCGTCGGCCACGCCGAACGGCACGGTGACCAGCGCGGCGACGGTCATGCCCAGGGCCAGACCGTTGCCCTCCGTGGTGTGACGGCCGAGCGCGGCACCGACCAGGATGTACAGGCCCCAGCACGTGCCCGCCGCGAGGGCCAGCAGAAGCCCCACCAGGTCGAGTTCGCCGCGTCCCTCCATCAGCAGGAGCACACCGCACGCGGCGAGCACGGTCCAGAAGGCGTCCAGCCACCGCCGCGACCCGGCCAGGGCCACCGCCAGCGGCCCCAGGAACTCGACGGTCACCGCGATCCCCAGCGGGATGCGGGCCAGCGACAGGTAGAAGCACAGGTTCATCGTGCCGAGGACCACGCCGTAGCCCAGCACCACCGTCCACGCGCGACGGCTCATGCGCGGCGACGGGCGCCAGAACAGCGTCAGCACCGCCGCCGCGAAGAAGAGCCGCAGCGCGACCGTCCCGAAGCTGCCCACCTCGGTGAACAGGTTCTTGGCCAGGGCCGAGCCCAGCTGGACGCTGACGATGCCGAGCAGCACCAGCGCCGTCGGCGGGATCGCGCCGTAGGTGCGACCGACCCGCGCGGTCGGCGAGCGACGGACGTACGGGCCGCGTTCGGTGCCGTCGACGTTCAAGGTGGCCACGCGTGGATTGTCGGCTACCGTGCGCCGGGCGTCACGTGGTTTTCCGGCGCCGCCGCGTCGCGCAGGCCGACCGCGTCGTGACGCCAGAACGCGTCCGTGTAGACGAAGGTGCCGGTCATCCAGGGCTCGTACGCGGGGAGCGGCAACACCTGGAAGGCGGCGTCGGGGACGCGCAGCGACGGCTTGCGGAAGCCGAGTTCCCCGCCGGGCAGGAACCCGAGGCGCGTGTAGTACGCGGGATCGCCCTCGACGAAGACCAGCGGGACCGCCTGCTCGGTGAGGATCCGCAGACCGTGCCGGACCAGCGCGGTGCCGACGCCGCTCCGCTGGTGCCCGGGCGCCACGGCCAGCGGGCTCAGCACCCGCACGTCGACCAGCCGGCGCGGGGCGTCGAGCAGGGCGCGGGTGAACATGACGTGCCCGACGACCCGGCCGTCGAGCCCGGCCACCAGCGAGCCCCCGCCACCAGGAGTGACGTCACCGCGCAGGGTGTCCACCAGGTCTGCCACGCCCCGTCCGTGGCCGCCGAACGCCCGCAGGTGGACGTCCCGCACGGACGCGTGGTCGCCGGGGAGCTCTTCGCGAAGTTCCATGGCCGGGAGGGTAGGTTCCCCTCCCGGCGGCCGCACAGGCTTTTGGCGGGGGAGGGGCTGTCGTGGGGTCGAGCCCGTCGATCCTCACCTTGTCGGCAGGGTGGATGAGCCCGTGCCCGTCGACCTGGCGGTGGTGCGGGCCGTCCTGGAACCGCACGACGTCGGCGACCCGCGCCTCACCATGGGGAGGAGGGCGGGCTGGGACTTCTCGTGCGGGCCGCGGACGGCGGCGTCGCCCGGCTCGGCGCGGTCGTCCTCGACCCGCGCGCCGGCGATGGCGTGCCGGCGCGTCAACTCCCCTCCCTCCGTGCCCGCTGCACCTCCCGGTGCAGGGCCCAGGCGTCGGCGACCGGGCCGAGGTGGCCGAGCTTGCCGGGGTTGAGCACCGTGCGGACGGCCTGGATCCGCCCGTCGAGCACGTCGAGGGCGAGGGTGTGCAGGACCCTGCCGTCCCGGTCGCGGAAGACCGCCCCGGGCTGGCCGTTGACCTCGTGCGGCTCGAACGTCACGCCGATCCGGAGCAGCAGGGGGAAGACCGTGCCCAGCAGCCGGGCCACGTTCTCCGCGCCCGCGACGGCCCGCGCCAGCTGGGGGGCCCGGCCGCCGCCGTCCCCCACGAGCTGCACGTCGGCTGCGAGCAGCTCACGCAACGCGTCGACGTCCCCGTCCTTCAACGCGTCGAAGAACCGCCGCGCCAGCTCCTCCCGCGCCTCGCGGTCCGCCGCGAACCGCGGCCGCCCTGCCGCCATGTGCCGGCGCGCCCGGACCACGAGCTGACGGCACGCCGCCTCCGAACGCCCCACCGCCCCGGCGACCTCGTCGAAGCCGAAGCCGAACACCTCCCGCAGCACGAACACCGACCGCTCGAGCGGGCTGAGTCGCTCCAGCAGCAGGAGCGCCGCCATCGACACCGAGTCGGCGAGCTCCGCGGACCGGGCCGGATCCTGGTACGGATCGCTCAGCAGCGGTTCGGGGAACCAGGGCCCGACGTACTCCTCCCGCCGCACCCGCGCGGAACGCAGCACGTCGATCGAGACCCGCGTCACCGTCGCCGAAAGGAACGCCTTCGTCGACACGGGCCGGGTGGACGAGGCGTCGAAGCGCAGCCACGTCTCCTGCACCGCGTCCTCCGCCTCGCCCACGCTGCCCAGGATCCGGTAGGCGATCGAGAACAGCAGCGGCCGCAGCTCCTCGAAGTCCTCCACCTTGGTCACGCCGCATTCCCTTCCCCGGGTCCCGGTCAGTGGAACCGGCCGGGCACGTAGTCGCCCGCCGGCTGCCGGGAGATGACGTTCAGCCGGTTCACCGCGTTCATGAAGGAGACCAGGACGACCAGGGCCGTGAGTTGCTCCCGGTCGAAGTGCCGGGCGGCGCGCGCCCACACCTCGTCGCCGACACCGGCGCCCGCGTCCGCGACCCGGGTGCCCGCCTCCGCCAGTTCCAGCGCGGCGCGCTCGCCCTCGGTGAAGACCGTGGCCTCCCGCCACGCCGCGACCAGGTGCAGCCGTACCGGTGTCTCGCCCGCGGCGGCGGCCTCCTTGGTGTGCATGTCGACGCAGGCCGCGCAGCCGTTGATCTGGCTGACCCGCAGCGCCACCAGTTCCTGCGTTGCGGCGGGCAGCGACGACTCCTTGAACCACGTGCCCACCGCCATGAAGTGCTTGAGGGCCCTGCTCGCCGCCGGGTCGGCGAAGTAGTCCAGTCGCGCGTCCATGGTGTGCTCCTCCTGTGTCCCGTGTGGACGTCCGCGGTCGTCCACGGACTCACCCCCTGGGACGAGGCGGCCCGCGCCCCAGTGACACGGCACGGTGTGACCTGCGTCTCCCAAGTGAGTAGCCGTACTCATGCGTTCGCGTGCCGGGTCCCACGACCCTTGGGGGCATGACAGACCTCACCGTCCCCGTCCGGCGCGCCGGACTGCCGATGGCTGCCGCCGCCGTCGCGCTCACCGCCCTGGTGGTGTCCGGGATCCAGCCCCGGGACCGCGGCACATGGGTGCTGGAGACCTTCTGGATCGTCATCGGGCTGCCGCTCGCGGTGGCGCTGCGCCGCCGGTTCCCGCTGACCGGGCTGCTGTGCGCGCTGCTCGCCCTGCACGCCCTGGTCCTGTCGGTGGGCGGTCACTACACCTACGCCCAGGTCCCGTTCGGGGACTGGTTGCGCGACACCCTGGACCTGTCGCGCAACCCGTACGACCGGATCGGCCACCTCATGCAGGGCTTCGTGCCCGCCGTGCTGGTGCGCGAGGTCCTCGTCCGCACCTCCCCGCTGCGCGGCAGCCGGTGGCTGGCGCCGCTGACCGTGTGCGCGTGCATGGCGTTCAGCGCGTTCTTCGAACTGCTGGAGTGGTGGGCGGCGTTGATCGGCGGGGACGCCGCGGACGCCTTCCTCGCCACGCAGGGGGACGTCTGGGACACCCAGTGGGACATGTTCTGCGCCCTGGTGGGCGCCGTGCTGTCGCTGCTCCTGCTCAGCCGGGCGCACGACCGTCAACTGGACGCCCTCGCGCCGCGCATGACCGGGACGCGGACCGGGTGAGGGCGGGCGGGCCGGCGTGCGACCGCGAGGTCTCACACCAGTGGCTGGCCGCCGTCGACCGCAAGGCACACCCCGGTCATGAACGTGTTGGTCATCGCGAACACCACCGCCTGGGCGACGTCCTGGGGCGTGCCGATCCGCCGCGCGGGGTTGCTCCCGGACAGGCGGGCGAAGAGTTCGGACTTGCCCGCGTCGCCCAGCCCGTCCCACGCGCCGGTGTCGATGGTGCCGGGGGACACGGCGTTCACGCGGATCGGGGCGAGTTCGACGGCCAGTGACCGGGTGACGGTGTTCACCGAGCCGTTCGTCGCGGCGACCGCGAGGAACCCCGGGTCGGGTTCGAGGGCCGCGACGCCCGAGAACAGCACGAAGGAACCGTCCTGCGGCATGCGCGGGGCGAAGTGCTTGGCCAGCATGATCGGCCCGACCACCTTGGTGCGGAAGGACAGGACGATCGCCTCGGGCGTCAGCTCGGACACCCTGCCGCGGGCCCGGGCGGACGCCGTGGAGACGACGTGGTCCACGTTGCCGAGGTCCTCGGCGAGCCTCGCGATCGACTCCTCGTCGGTGAGGTCGACCTGCCGTACGGCGACGTCCGTGCCCTCGTAGGCCTCTTCGAGGCCGCTTGGCGACCGTCCGGCGGCGACGACCCGGGCGCCCTCGGCGCGTGCCGCCTCGGCGACCGCCCGGGCGATGCCGCTGCCGCGGCCCACCACCAGGACCGTCCGGTCCCGCAGGGAAGCTGACATGGGGGCTCTCCCTCGATCTCATCGTGTGCGTGTATCGCGCGTGGGTGTGCGGGCGGGACGGCCCTTGCGACGACGCGCCCTAACGGCCCCGCACCTCGTCCGTGTCGAGGCCGCGGTCCACGCCGTGCGGGAGGACCTGCTGGCCCGGCTCCGCCTCCAGCCGCTTGCCGTCGAGGGCGACCTCGACCCTGTCCGGCTCGAAGGACACCAGGCCGTCGATGCGGCCGACCTCCGGGTAGGCGTCGCGGTACGACCACGCGGCCTTCCGGACGCCGCCGATGTCGTAGTACTCGGCGATGCCCTTGTACGGGCAGAAGGTCCGGTCCTCGGCGGGCGTCAGCGCCGACGCGTCGACGTCCGCGCGCGGCACGTACCAGCGGGGCGCGAAGCCCGACTCGTACAGCACCACGGGGTGCTCGGAGCGGGCCACGACGTGGCCCTCGGAGCGGACCTCCAGCATGCGCGAGGTGGTGCGGATGTCGATGCGGTGGTAGGCGTCGGCGGCGTGGCCGAGGATCCGGTCGTCCTCCTCGTAGAAGGCGTCCATCGCCCGCCAGGCGAAGGCGATCCGCCCCCTGAGCTCGGACGCGTGCTCCGGGAGCGCGACCAGTTCCCAGGCGGCGCGCTCGGTCGTCCGGCCGCCGGCCCGTACCGCGAACCAGGCCGTGGTCCCCAGGTCCTTGTGCCGGGTGACGTGGTCGCCCGCGACCAGCGCCTCCGGCAGGACGTCGGAGCGCGGGAAGTAGGCGACCGGGTAGCGGCCGGGTTCGTGGAGGAGCACCACGTCCTCGCTGTCGGCGATCCACTCGCCGGCGAACCTGACCCTCATGCGCCGTCGCAGGCGCTCGGCGAAGAGCAGCCGCTCGGGGAGCGGACCGGGCACCAGGAAGCGCCCGATCCGGGTGGTGGAGAGCGGCCCCTGCTGCCAGGACAGTCCCATGGCTCGTCCTTCCTCGTGGGTCTTCGCGATGGTCACTTCGACGCTAGGTCCGCCGCGTACCCGGAACAAGCGATCAAGGATTCGTCTTTCGGAGGCGACCACGTCGGAAATCGACGGGCCGGTCTCCGCGGTCTCCGCTGTCCTCCGGGCCGTGGCCCCGCGGGCCCCTGCGGCTCAGGTCAGGACCCGGCCGAGGAAGTCCCGGATGTGCCCGGCGACGGTCTCCAGGTGGCTCTCCAGCGCGAAGTGCCCGGTCTCCAGCAGGTGGACCTCGGCGTCCGGCAGGTCCTTCCGGAAGGCACGGGCGCCGTCGGGCCCGAAGATCTCGTCGCGCTCGCCCCAGACCGCCAGCAGTGGGACCTGCGAGTCCCGGAAGTACGCGTGGACCGCCGGGTACGCGTCGACGTTGCGCGGGTAGTCGCGGAACAGGCTGAGCTGGACCTCGTCGTTGCCGGGCCGGTCCAGGAGCGCCTGGTCGTGGACCCAGTTGTCGGGGCTGACCAGGCTGGGGTCGTCCACCCCGTTCAGGTACTGCCAGCGCGTGACCTCCAGGGTGAGCGCGCCGCGCACGGCCGCCTCGGTCCCCGGGCCCGGGTCCTCGGCGTAGGCGAACAGCCCGTCCCAGAACGGCCTGGCGAAGCCCTCCGTGTACGCGTTGCCGCTCTGGCTGACGATCGCGGTGACCCGTCGCGGGTCCGCCAGCGCGAGCCGCCATCCGATGGGCGCCCCGTAGTCCTGCACGTACACGGCGAAGCGGTCCACGCCGAGCTGTTCGAGCAGGCCGGAGGTGACCTCGGTGAGGGCGTCGAAGGTGTACGGGAAGTCCGTCACCGCCGGCATGGCCGACTGCCCGAAGCCGATGTGGTCGGGGGCGATCACGCGGTAGCGGTCGGCGAGGGCGGGGATCAGGTTCCGGAACATGTGCGAGCTCGTCGGGAACCCGTGGAGCAGCACCAGCACGGGGGCCGATGGGTCGCCGGCCTCCCGGTGGAAGACCTCCAGGCCGTCGACGGTGACGGTGCGGTAGTGGACGGTGCCGGTCATATCGGGCCTCCTCGGGCGCTGTGGTCGGTTGTGGTCGGTTGCGTTCCTGTTCGGGGCGGGCATCTCGGCGGCCGGGCCGCGGCGGCTACGCGGCCGGGAGCGCGGCGGCGGTGTCCACGTTCGGCAGCCCCCGGCGGCGCAGGTCGGCGACGAACCGCCGCACGAGGGCGTCCGAGGGCGTCAGCGTGAGCGCCACGATGTCGCGGTGCACACGGGGCTCCAGCCGCCGGACGACCGCGGCGGGACGTCCGGCCAGCGCCGACACCGGCACCAGGCTCACCCCCATGCCCGCGCCCGCGAGCTGGGCGGCGGTGCGCGGGCTGCGGGTGCGCAGCACGGGGCTCAGGGTCACCTGGTGGGAGGCGGCGAACCGGTCCACCCAGACGGCCATGCCGTTGCCGGGGTCGTAGTGCACGAACGGCTCGCCGGCGAGCTCCCCGGGCCCGACCGAGGCGCGGGCGGCGAACGGGTGGGCGGGCGAGGTGACCACCACCATCTCCTCCCGGCCCAGCACCTCGGTGTGGGCGGTGGTCGCGGTGGGTTCCGGTCCCACGACCAGGTCGGTGGCGCCGTTGTTCAGGTGCTCCACCATGCGGTCGGCACTGGTGAACTCCGCCAGCTCCAGCCGCACCCCGGGCCGGTGCGCGCGCCAGCGGCGCAGTACCGGTACCAGCAGCCACGCGGTCATGGTCTCCGCGCAGGCGATCCGCAGCCGCCCGCCGTCGCCCATCCCGACCTGCCGTCCGATCCGGACGGCCCGGGCCGCGGCGTCCAGCGCGATCCGGGCCTCCTCGGCCGCGGCGCGCCCGGCCGCCGTCACCCGCACGCCGCGGGCCAGCCGCTCGACGACGGGGGTGCCGAGCTCCCGCTCCAGCGCCGCGATCTGGTGGGAGAGCGCCGGCTGCGACATGTGCAGGGACGCCGCGGCCCGGGTGACCGAACCTTCGTCGACCAGGGCCACCAGGCACTCCAGTGCCCGCAGTGTCGCCATATGTAAAATCTATCCGAACTGTTCGAAACGTACAGGAACCGAAAGCGGCTCCGGTGGGACGACGTGCTCCCCGCGGGGTCAGGCCGCCCTGTGGAAACCGCGCTCCTGCACCACCCAGGTGTTGCCGTCCGGGTCGGCGAAGGTGACGGAGCTGGCGTAGTCGCGGCGCTCCGGGTCCACCCCGGGCCGGAACCCGCCCCGCCAGTCCTCGACGGGCCATTTGTGCCGCGGCTCCCCGACGGCGACACCTCGTTCGGTCAGTTCGCGGCGGGCCCGCTCGACGTCGTCGACGACGAGGTGCAGGCCGTGCAGTGACCCGGGGACCGCATCGGTCAGACCGACGCCGAGCTGCACCGAGCACGCGGAACCCGGCGGCGTCAGCTGCACGACGCGGAATCCGTCGGCGGGCGCGTAGTCGACGTCGAGGGAGAAGCCGGCGCGCTCCGTGTAGAACGCCGCCGACCGGTCGACGTCGGTCACCGGGACGATGACGACCTCGAGGCTGTAGTCCATCACTCCATCCTTGGCCAACGCCCTGCGAAACCGCGAGCGATGAGGCATGCGCAGCTCGAATGGCCGGCGCAGAAGGAACGAATTCCGGGCCGGAGGCGCGGGTACGGCCGGCCACGGTGCCGACGGCCACGCCGGCACCGTGGGGGAGGCACGCGTCGTCCCCGTGCCCGGCGGCCCGCACGGCCCCGACGGCGACGACCCTGACGGCGACGACCCGGGCCGGCCGGCTGCCGCCGGCGGATCACCGGCCCCGGCTCCCGCGACCGCGCGGGCAAGCCGGTGGCGTACCCCCTCGTGCCGCGGCCCAGCCCGGCCCGGCGGCCCCGCGCCACCGCCCGGACGGGGCTTCCCCGCGGGTCCGACATGCTGCGCGGCATCTGATCGCCCCCGCGCCCCGGACCCTAGGATCACACCATGCCGAACCCACCGGATCGTGACGTTCCGTCAAGCGCGGCCGCCGACGACGGCATGCGCCTGTCGGAGACCAACCGGGTCGAGGGTTTCAGCGACGCCGTCTTCGCCATCGTGATCACCCTGCTCGTCCTCGACGTCTACGATCCGCACCACGCGCCCGGCGGCCTCGTGCCGGCACTCGCCGTCGCCTGGCCCGCCTACGTGGCGTTCCTCGTCTCCTTCCTCTACGTCGGTGTCATCTGGCTCAACCACCACGGGCTGTTCCGCCGCATCCGGCGCATGGACGTCGGCCTGCTGTGGATCAACCTCGCGATCCTGTTCAGCGCCGTGATCGTGCCGTTCCCCACCGCGGTCCTGGGGGACGCCTTCGGTGACGGGGGGACCGCCCACGACCAGCGCGTGGCGGTCGTCCTGTACGCGCTGGTCGCGGCCGTCATGTCGGCCCCGTGGTGGGGGGTGTTCAGCTACCTGTGCGGCCGCCCGGAACTGCTGGAGCCCGGCGTGTCCCCCCACTGGCTCCGGTCGCAGCGGATCCGGCCGCTGACCGGCCTCGTCCTGTACGTGGTCTGCGGCATCGGCGGCTGGTTCGTCGCCCCGGCCGTGGGGGTGGTCTGCATCGCCGTGGTGATCCTCTACCACGCGCTCACGAGCCAGGGACTCCACGAGGGGCCGCTCGGCAGGCTGGTCGGGGCCGCCCGGCGGCGGTGAACGGCGGCGTCCGTCACGCCGGCCCGCTCCCCGGCTGGAACGGGCCGAGCCGGGGCACGGACGCCTTCCCGGTGTTGGACACCTTGCCGCCGGTCCACGGGACCTTCAGCGACGAGGTCTCGTCCGGCGGGGTGACCAGTACCGCCGCCGGGGTCACCGTGGTCACGCCCGTGATGCCCGGGTTGGCGAAGGACATCGCCGCCCAGGCACTGGCGCCCGGTGCCAGCGTGACCCGCCGCGCGGTCTGACCCGTGGCGCGCTCCGGGTCCACGGTCACCTGCTCCCCGGCGGCGTTGACGAAGGCGAGGCCCGGGAAGCCGAGGACCGTGCAGGTGCGGCCGGAGCGGTTGGTGAGGACGACCGGGAAGTTCTCCTGGCCCGCGCCGGGGTCGTTGCGGCCGATCGAGGCCGAGAGGTCCGAGGTGTGGCAACGCCCGCCGGACTGCGGCGGGGTGCTCGCGTGCCCCCGGGAGGGGGGCGGCGAGGACACGGGGGGCTCCGAGGCGGAGGTCTCCCCGGGAGGTGGGCCGGAGGCCGCCGGGTCCCCGCTCGCCGGGCCGGCCGAGCCGGGCAGCGTCCGGGGGGCGCTCGCGGTGTCCTTCGCGCCGCCGTCCCCGCAGCCGGTCAGCGCCGCCGCGAGGACGAGACCGCCCGCGAGCAGCGGGAGCAGCCGGCCCCTGCCGACGCGCGGTGCGCTACGCCCCGGCGTCGCGCTCCGCCCGGACCGTTCGCCGGTCATCCTCGCCCGCATCTCCTCGCGCATCGTCTCGTGCTCGGCCACGTGCATGTCCCGTTCCTCCTCGGCAGGCCGTGGTGGCCCTGTGCCGGTCCGCATCCGTACACCCCGTGGGATGCACGGCGGGCGGCGGAAGTTCTCGGCGGTCCTTCCCGGCGGTCGCTCCCGGCCGCCGGACGCGGCGGCCGGTGTCTCACCCGGTGATCCGCAGACCGCCGAGGACATCATCGGTCAGGTCGCGGCCGCCGGCCTGCCGGATCTGCACGTACACCCCGGTCGAGGCGGCACCCGCCCGGGTGAGGCTGATCTCGTCGACCGAGCCGCCCCGCGCGCCGCAGTCGGTCCAGTGCCGGACCCGGCCGCTCCACCCCGGCGGCCCGTCCTTCCCCCAGCCCCGGCTGCCCCGGTAGCGGCAGCCGCCGTGACGGACCGCACCCACCCGGGCGGTGAGATCGCCCCCCTCGCTCAGCCCGACGAACACGCCGTCGACGCCGGCGCCCAGGTCCTGCCACCTCGCCGCGTCCGAGGTGACCAGGAGGGCCGGCGCGTGCGATCCGGGCAGCCCCAGCGCGCCGGGGTCCCAGCCGCCCGGTACGAGTTCCCGGCCCCATCCCGCGGGGACCTCCACCCGGATCCGGCCGGTGGCGTCGCTCACCACCGTCGGCGCCGCGGCCCGGGGCGCACCGGAACGTGAGGCGGCCAGGCCCGCGCCGGCGGCCGCCAGCGACGCGGCGCACAGGGCCACCACCAGGGCACGCCCGCGGCGTCGGCGCGGCCGCGCCTCCTCGTGACCGGCCGACCGGGCGGCCAGCGCCTCCAGTTCGTCGGCGAACCGTGACGCGCTGGGCCAGCGCTTGCGGCGGTCCGGCTGCAGGGCGCGCAGCACCGCCCGCTCGACCGTCGCCGGGAGGCCCGGGCGCAACCGGCGGGGCCGTACGACCTCGCCCGCGGGACCCGGGACCGAGCCCGTGACCAGGTGGTACAGCAGGGCGCCCAGCCCGTACACGTCGGCGCGCACGTCGATGCCGCCGTCCGGACGGGCCTGTTCCGGCGCCATGTAGCCCGCCGAACCGGCGGCCATCGTCAGGCCTGAGGCCTGGGCGAGCGCCTTGGCCAGGCCCAGATCGGCCACGAGCACCCGCTCCCGGCCCTCCCGGGCGCCGCTGATCAGCACGTTGGACGGTTTGATGTCGCGGTGGACGACACCCGCCTCGTGCAGCGCCGCCACGCCGCGGGCGGCCTCCGCCGTCAGCCGCAGCGCCTCGGGCAGGGACGGCCGTCCGCGGGCGAGGAGGTCGTCCAGGGTGCCCCCGTCGGCGTACTCCATCACGAAGTAGGGCCGCTCGTCGGGGAGTTCCCCGATGTCGAAGACCTGCACCAGCCGGCTGGACGCGGCCATGCGCAGCAGCCGGGCCTCGGAGAGGAAACGCTCCCGCAGGTCCACGCGGTACGCCCAGTTCTCGGCCATCACCTTGACGGCGACCGGCGCGTCGAGCGCGTCGTCGTGGGCCAGCCACACCATGGCGAACGCCCCCGAGCCGACGGGCCGCACCAGCCGGTAGCGGCCGATCTGCTGAGGTGGGGGCATGTGCCTATCATGCACCGACCACCGGAAGGACCGAGGAGGACCCCTGTGACGCCCGCCCAGGAGACGGAGGAGTTCGCCGCGCGGGCGGCGGCCGGGGACGCCGCGGCCCTGGAACTGCTGCTCGCCCGGATCCGGCCCGAGGTCCTGCGCCGCTGCGGCCGCTTCCTGCCCCACCGCGAGGACGCCGAGGAGGCCGCACAGGACGTGCTGTTCCAGGTCGCCCGCAGCATCGGCTCCTTCGAGGGGCGCAGCCTCTTCCACACCTGGCTGTACACGGTGGTCGCCAACTGCGCCCGCCAGAAGTACCGCGAGCTCAAACGGCGGCGCGCCGAACAGCCCCTCTCCGCGGCCGATGCCGACACGCCCGACCCGCGCAGGACCAGCGTGGTCGCGGGGACCCGGCTCGACCTGCTGGACGCCCTCGAACGGCTGGAGGCCGTCAGCCCCGAACTGGTCGCGCCGCTGGTGTACCGCGACATCTGCCAGATGGAGTACCGCGAGATCGAGGAGCGCCTCGGCATCCCGCTCGGCACGGTGAAGTCCCGCCTGCACAAGG
This sequence comes from Streptomyces sp. NPDC005722, assembly GCF_040630935.1. Taxonomy (NCBI): domain Bacteria; kingdom Bacillati; phylum Actinomycetota; class Actinomycetes; order Kitasatosporales; family Streptomycetaceae; genus Streptomyces; species Streptomyces sp. NPDC005722. The sequence continues at coordinate 23,777 of NZ_JBEXYN010000048.1, read as the reverse complement.
CGCGCAGACAGGTACGGCAGTGGCTGGTGGACACGGCCTGACGGCCGCGGCGGCGCGGTCGGTCGCGAATTACCCGGGCGGACCGGGAACTTGTGCCGGACTTCGCGCAACTCACCCATCCGGGGGCGGTGTGTGCCGCCGCCCGAGGATGCCGACAGGAGTTGCGAATTGTCCATGTTCCCGAGCCGTCCGCGCCACCGGCGCAGACGGCTGTCCCTCGGTGCCGGTCTGCTGAGCGCCGCCGTCCTGGCCGTGCTCGGGGTCGCCCCCGGTCCGGCCCGGGCCGCGGAGGACGGGCCCGGCACGGCGCCGTCCGCGTCCGCGCACACACCGCCGGGCCACGTCGAGCCGCTCTGCGGCACGCCCGAGCCGCACGAGTTCACCTGCTTCGGCCTGCGGCGCACCGACCTCCCCGCGCGCAAGGGCCTGCGGACGGCAGGGCAGGAACCGGAGGGCTTTGGCCCTGCCGACCTGCGCGGCGCGTACGGCCTGCCCGCCGGCGGCGGGGCGGGCCGGACCGTCGCCGTCGTCGACGCCTTCGACAACCCGGACGCCGAAGCCGACCTCGCCGTCTACCGGGCGCAGTACGGGCTGCCCGCCTGCACCACCGCCAACGGCTGCTTCACCAAGGTCGACCAGCGCGGCGGCACCCGCTACCCGGACCCCGACCCCGGCTGGGCGGGGGAGATCTCCCTCGACCTGGACATGGTCTCGGCGGTCGCCCCCGGCGCCCGGATCCTGCTGGTCGAGGCGGACTCCGCCGGCGTCGACGACCTGGGGGCCGCCGTCGACCGGGCCGTGGCGCTCGGCGCGGGATACGTCTCCAACTCCTACGGCTCCAACTACGCGTTCTTCCCCGAGGACCCGGGCGAGTCCGCGGCCGACGTCCACTACGACCACCCCGGTGTCGCCGTCGTCGCCTCCTCCGGCGACTCCCGCTACGGGGTGGCCTACCCGGCCGCGTCCCCGTACGTGACCGCGGTCGGCGGCACCACCCTCACCCGGGACGCAGGCACGGCCCGAGGCTGGTCGGAGTCGGTGTGGGACCACGACGGGGCCGGCACCGGCTCCGGCTGCTCCCGCCACGAGCCCAAGCCCGCGTTCCAGAAGGACGCCGGCTGCGCCGGACGCACGGTCGCCGACGTGTCCGCCGTGGCCGACCCGGCCACCGGTGTCGCCGTCTACGACGGCTACAACGGCGGCGGCTGGGGCGTGGCGGGCGGCACCAGCGCCTCGGCGCCGATCATCGCCGGCGTCTACGCCGTCGCGGACGCCCCGGTCGCCGGGACGTACCCCAACACCTACTCGTACGCCCGCGGCGGCGCCGGACTGCACGACGTCACCGACGGCGCCAACGGCCGTTGCGCCCCCGCCTACTTGTGCAGCGCGGGCCCCGGCTACGACGGGCCCACCGGCCTCGGCACCCCGGACGGCACGGACGCCTTCCGCATGGGGCCGCACGGCACGGTGACGGGCACGGTCACCGACCGGCGCAGCGGCTCGCCCCTGCCCGGGGCCGCGGTGACGGCGGGCGTCTTCCGGGCCACCACCGACGCCCGCGGCCGCTACACCCTGCCGCTGCCCGCCGGCCGGCACGACGTCGAGGTCCAGGCGTACGGCTACGCGCCCGGCGGCGCGGCGGACGTCGACGTCCGCGACGGCGCCGCCGCCACCCGGGACGTCGCCCTGCGCAAACTGGCGACCCACCGGGTGTCGGGCACCGTCAACGACGGTTCGGGGCACGGCTGGCCGCTGCACGCGAAGATCACCGTGGACGGCGTTCCGGGCGCCCCGGCCTGGTCCGACCCCTACACCGGCGCGTACCGCCTCGACCTGCCCGCGAACCGTACCTACACCCTCCGGGTCGTCGCCGACGACTCGCACTACCGGTCCCTGGTACGGCAGGTGGCGGTCGGCGCCGCCGACCGGGAGCTGCGGCTGGCGCTGCCCGCGGACACCTGGGCGGCCGGCGACCCCGCCTACCGCCTGACGGTGCGCGACCTCGGCACCCAGTCCTTCGACTCCACGGCCGGGGCCCCCGCGGGCTGGAGCGTCGTCGACGTCCCCGGGACCGCCCGCGGCTGGTCGTTCGACGATCCGGGCGGGCGCGGCAACTCCACCGGCGGCTCGGGGGCCTTCGCGGTCGCCGACAACGACCACGCCGGCTGGGACACCGCCCTGGACACCCAACTCGTCAGCCCGGACTACGACTTCGGCGGCACCGGTGATCCCGCGCTGGCCTTCGCCACGGACTACCGGGGCGCCGCGGAGCAGAGCGGCGACGTCGACGTCAGCGACGACGGCGGCAGGACCTGGACGACGGTGTGGCACCAGGACCAGTTGTGGACCAGCGGCCGCGTCGAGGTCCCGCTGACCGCCTACGCCGGTGAGCGCGCGGTGCGACTGCGCTTCCACTTCACCGGGCCCGGCATGCTCTGGGCCGTCGACGACGTGACGGTCAGCCGGCGGACCCTCACCCCGGTCCGCGGCGGAGTGGTCGCGGGCACGGTCACCGACGCCAACACCGGACACGGACTGGCCGCGGCGGTGGTGCGCGCCGGCGCCCACGGGCCCTCGGCGCCGGCCGCCCCCGCCGGCGGCGACCCGCGCGTCGGCGACGGCCTCTACCGCCTCTTCGTGCCGGGCGGCGGCAGCCGTGCCGTCATCGCCGCCGAGCCCGCCTACCGGACGGCCTCCCGTACCGTGACCGTCCGTCCCGACCGGGTCGTCCGGGCCTCCTTCCGCCTCGCGGCGGGACGGCTGTCGTTCGGCACCACCGGGATCGACACCACCACGGCACCGGGCGGCAAGGCGGTCCGCAAGGTGACGGTCCGCAACACCGGCACCGCCCCCGCCACGCTCCGCGTCGGCGAGCGCACCGGCACCGGCCCGGGCTCGGCACCCCCCGCCGATGCCTGGCGCACCCTTCCGGACCTCCCCGTCCCGGTGATGGACAACGCGGTGGAGACCGACCGGGGCAGGCTCTACTCCGTCCTCGGCTCCGACGGCTCCGCGCCCACCGCCGACGTGTACGTGTACGACCCGTCGGAGGGCATTTGGACCCGCGGCGCCCCGGCGCCCGAGCCCCGGCAGGCCACCGCCCACGGGATGATCGGCGGCCGCCTCTACGCCGTCGGCGGCTGGGGCCCGCAGGAGACGGTCAGCGGCACCCTCCAGGTCTACGACACGGCGCGGAACACCTGGACGAAGGGACCGGCCGTCCCGCAGGGCCACTACGGCGCGGCGGGCGCCGTCCTCGACGGGCGGCTGTACGTCGTGGGCGGCTGCACCAACACCGAGTGCGCGAGCACCGTCGACGTCTTCGACCCCGCCTCCGGCAGGTGGGCCAGGGCCGCCGACTACCCGCAGACGATCAGCTGGGCCTCCTGCGGCGCCGTCAGCGGCAGGCTCTACTGCGCGGGCGGCACGCACGAGTACGTGGAGACGTCCGCCGCGTACGTCTACGACCCGGCCTCCTACACCTGGCAGCCCGTCGCGGACATGCCCGTCGGCCTGGCCACCGCCGCCTACGCCGCCGCGAACGGGCGGCTCCTGGTGTCCGGCGGCTTCAAGCGGGTCGGCGTCAACAGGGTCCTGACCCCGGAGGGCTACGCCTACGACCCGGGCAGCGACACCTGGAGCGCGCTGCCCCGCACCGCGACCGCCGTCTACCGCGGCGGCGGCGCCCCGGGCCTGTACCGGGTGGGCGGCAGCGGCCAGAGCCGCTTCCCGGTGCCGGTGGCCACCGTGGAGGAACTGCCCGGCTGGGACGGGACCGAGACGGACGTGGGCTGGCTCTCGGCGAGCCCAGGGCGTCTGACCCTGCGCCCCGGCGAGCGCGCCACCCTCACCGTCACGACGGACGCCCGCGGCCTGCGCGGGCCGCAGGACCTCACGGCGTCCCTCGTCATGCGTGGCGACACGCCCTACTGGCTGCCGCCGGTCCCGGTGTCCCTGCACGTCACGGGGGGCACCCGGTAGGGCGCGGCGCGGCGCCCCCGGGAGGACCGGAGTCCGCCCGGGGGCGCCGCGCCCGCGGCTACACCCACCTGCAGGTGAGCCACTTCTCGTGGTCGTAGAGGTCCTGTGAGGGGTAGCGCTCCACGATGGGGACCACCTCCGTGGTCTCCCCGGGCAGGACGCGTTCGGGCAGGGCCCCGAAGCGGGCGCGGCGCGCCACCGCGCCGCTGTCCGCGGCCCGGTCCACCTTCACGACCCTGACGACCTTCCGCGTGTTCGGCATGCCGGTCCTTCCTTTCTCCGTGCCGTCCTCAGAAGACCTGGAGGAAGCACCCGCAGGCGATGGTGACGACGGCCACGGCCACGGTGGCCACTTTCATGACGCTGAGAACTCTCACGGGAACCCTCCGGTGGGGATCGGCGGAGCCGGGGTACCACCGCGGCTGCTGCCGACGTTCGCACAGGTGTGATCACCTGTCAAGGGGGTGACGATTTTCGGACCTGCGAGGGCCACGGCGCCGTGCGCCGGATGTCACTGCCGGTAGACCGACTGGAACCGCTGGTACGCCTGGAGCCCCTCCGGGCCCAGTTCGCTCCCGAGGCCGTCGGCCTTCACGCCCCCGTACGCGGACATGAGGTCCGGCACGGCGTAGTCCAGCGTGGGTGCCGGCCGCTGGTTCTGGAGCGTCGAGCGGGCGCGGTACCCCAGGCCTTCGCTGGTCGTGTCCTCGGCGATCATGCCGCGGTCGGCCTCCGCGGCGTCCTGGACCAGGTCGACGAACGCTGCGATGCGCTGCGGGCCGAGCAGCGTCGCCGTTCCCCACTCGTAGTCGGTCACGGCGAGTGGGACGGCCTCCTCGCGGGCGAGGCGCGAGATGCGGTCGGATACCCCCTCGCCGTCCCACGCGACCACCCAGGCGCGTCCATGCCCTGTGCGAGCTGCCGGGCGATGGGTGCAGGTGCTCGACCTTCGTCGGTGGCGGCGCGTCGCAACGCCTGTACGGCCGACAGCTTGGGGGCGGCCCATCCGGGGGCTTCAGGGCCGTCGGCGAGCTGTCGGCGATGCTGCCGAGCGGGCGCTGCTCGGCCTGGGCGTACAGGTGCTGGCGGCGAGTCGACCACCATGTCGGGGCTGATCGCCACAGGGCACCCCCTGTTCACCGATTCGTGTGCACCGCCGTTCCTGCGCTGCCATGCTCGAACTGGGAGGTAACAGGCAGATGAGCGGCGACAATGGTAGTGAGGGGCCTCCGTCCGAGGCCGTGTTCACTGGACGATCCGAACCGGTCGTGGTTACTGGTGCGATTTACGGTGATTGGCTTGTGACTGCGGCCGCGATGTATGCCGCAACGCCATTCCTTACCGCGATTTCCGAACACTTCGGCTCGACGGTCGGCAGGAAGATCGATGAGTCGACGAGGGGTGCTCTACGCAAGATTCTGCGGCGCCATATTCCGGAAGATCGGCATTCCGTGGAACTAAGCACGCATCTGGGGTGGTTGGTGCACATCACGGATGAGCTCTCCGCAGAGGAGCTCGGGGAACTGTCAGCCTTGATGGCGGCGGAACCGCCACCCCCGAATGAGAATATGCATTCGGCGTCCCTCTTTCGTTCTAACGATGTATGGCTCCTTGTCGGCACGGTCGATGCGCGGAGCGTTGTTCACTATTGGGATGCCAGGGCGAATTGCTGGACGGCTGGCCCTCCGCCTAGGCGGCGGTAGGGCTCAGAGGGCGAGCGCCGACGGGGTCGGGCGCTGCCTGCCCGGTCGCGCGCAGGATCGCGGCGACCTCGGCCTCTACGGCGGTGTCGTCCCACTCGGGGTGAAGGATCTTGACCTTCGTCATGGTCGGCACGGCGTCGGCGCGGTTGAGCAGGTCGAGGGTCGTCGTCCGCGATTGCTCCGACTCGACGACGCTGGAACCGAACTCGACGGTCGGCCACTCCGGGGTGTACCGCCGGCCGAAGTGGACGGCGGCATCTTGAGCGTCGCCCAGACCTCGCGGTCCTCGTCGAACGCTGCGGCCATGCCAGCGCCCTGGTCGCGGAGGCAGCCGTCCGGGACGATCAGGCGGGCGCGGGCGAGGCGGATGTCCCGCAGCGTGGAGTCCCTGCTCCGCGAGGACCGGACCGCCCCCGGCGCCGACGTGACCGCGATGGCCCTGGCCGTGGTCGGCGGGGTCAACCAGATCCTGCTCAACTGGGTCGACGGCGACCTGGAGTTCACCCGGGAGACCTTCGTCGGCCAGGCGCTCCGCTTCTTCGACGCCGTCGCCGCGTACGGCGCCGGCACGCCGCCCGCGGAGCGCCGAAAGCCTCGACGCGCAGGGCTGCCGGGCCGAGGCGCGACGGCGGGCGGCGGCGGCCGTCGCGGGGCGCCGGCGCGCCCTCGGCTACGGCGTCAGGACGATCCTGCCGAAGACCTCACCCGCGTCCATCTTCCGGTGCGCGAGCACGGCGGCGTCCAGGGGCAGCACCTCGTGCACCACCGTCTCGATCCCGCCGCGCGCGGCCGCGGCGAACTGCTCGCCGCGCACGGCCCGCAGGTCGGCCGGGGCGACGGTGGCCGTGCTGAAGGTGGCGAACGACAACGACCTCCGGAACGCCGCCATGATCGTCGCGCCGAAGTCCGCGGGCGGCTGACCCGCGACAGCGCCCACGACCACCATGCGGCCGTTCGGGACGAGCCGGTCGAGGAACGACGGCATGGCCTCGCCGGCCACGACGTCGACGATCACGTCGTAGCCCGCCGGGGCGTCCTGACCGCCGGCGCCGGAGCGGTCCAGCACGTGCGTCGCGCCCAGACGCCGCAGCCGCTCGCCGCGCGCGGCCGACGACGTCGTCACCGCCACCGCGGAGGCACCGCCGCGGGCCGCGAGCTGCACCGTCATGATCCCGATGCTGCCCGTCGCGCCCCGCACCAGCACCCTCTCCCCGGCGGCGAACCGCGCGTGGCGAAGGCCGAAGTGCGCCACCGCGCCGGCACTGCCGAGCGTCACGGCGTCGGCGGCGGGCAGGCCCCCGGGGAGGGGAAGCACCTGCTCGACCGGCACGACGGCCTGTTCGACGTAGCCTCCGCCGGTGCCGGTGAAAGCCCACACCCGCCGCCCGGTCCACGAGGCGTCGACCCCGTCGCCGACCGCGGTGACGGTGCCCGCCACCTCACTGCCCGGTACGAAGCCCTCCGTGAAGCCGTACGCGGCCAGGGCCCCGCTCCGGATCACCGTGTCGACACCGCCGACGCCCACCGCCTCGGTGGCGACGAGCACCTGCCCGGCAGCGGGCACCGGTACCGGCAGGTCGACGACGGCCAGTCCCTCGGGACCGCCGAACTCCTTGATCACCACTGCCTTCATCGTCGTCTCCACGTTCCCGTTCCCGGACCGCTCCGCGCGGTCCCGTTCCGTACCCCGCCGGCGACCGCCGCCGGTGGGACCGGGGCGCTCGTGGCGGGCTCTGACGTCGTGGACGGTAACCGGACGCCCCCGTCCGCTTGGGTAAAGTGAGAGCGTGCCCGGTCGATTGCCCCAGAAGTTGCGTTCCGACGCCGCGGACAACCGCGAACGCGTCCTCGAAGCGGCCCGCGCGCTGTTCTCGGCGGACGGCCTGGACGTGCCGATGCGGGAGATCGCCCGGCGCGCGGGGGTGGGGCCCGCCACGCTGTACCGCCGCTTCCCCAGCAAGCAGGCGCTGATCGCCGAGGCCTTCGCGGACCAACTGCGGGCATGCCGCGCCATCGTCGACGAGGGGTGCGCGGACCCCGACCCGTGGCGCGGCCTGTGCCGGGTGATCGAGAGGATCTGCGAGCTGCACGCACGCGACCGGGGCTTCACCGAGGCCTTCCTGTCGGCCTTTCCCGGGGCTCCTGACCTCGCCGGCCGGGAGTACACGGTGAAGGCCGTCGCGGGACTGGCCCGGCGCGCCAAGGACGCCGGACGCCTGCGCCCCGACTTCGTCCTGGACGACCTGATCCTCGTCCTCATGGCCAACAAGGGGATCCACGCCGCGTCGGCCGCCACCCAGGTCACGGCCTCCCGGCGCTTCGCGGGGCTGGTCATCCAGGCGTTCGAGGCCCGCCCCCGGCACGCACCGCTGCCACCACCGGCACGGCTGGCACCCACGGCACCCACGGCGCCGCCCGAGCGCTGACCGCGGGCGAGCGGTGCCCCGCACGGCGTGGCGCGCGGCGGAACGGCCCGGGAACGCCGGTGGGCGGGGCCGCTGTTCGCGGTCCCGCCCACCGGGTGGTTCGCCGGGGTGTCAGCGCAGGCCGAACGCCCGGGTGATGGTCTGCGAGACGGTGTTGCCCTCCGCGTCCCGGGCGGTGACCCGGAGCGTGGCGAAGCCCGCGGACTTCGGGGCGCGCAGGCCCGTGCGCCAGCCGTCACCGCTGCGGTCCAGGCCGGCCCGCTGCCAGGTCTTCCCGTCGTCGTAGGAGACCTCGAGCGAGGGCTTCCCGATGGCGGCGGTCGTGCCGGGCAGGTGCGAGGCGGCCACCGTCAGCCCGGCGTGCCGGTCGGCGCGGCCGGTCCTGTCGGTGTCCACCCCGTAGTCGAGCTGGATCAGCGGCAGCGACACCGCCGCCTCGGGGCCGGTGGCCGCCGAGGTGAAGTTCCACTCGGTCAGGGTGTGCGTCGAGTACGGGTGGGTCCAGGCCGCGCGGTCGTTGTCGACGACCAGCCGGTAGGGCAGCCGCTCGGGGGCGAGCCCGGTGATCGGCAGGTACTCGGCGTTGCCCCAGTTGAGCTGCCGGTCGCCCTGGTAGAGCGACATCCAGTCCTTGACGTCGTAGTTGCCGTAGGCCTCGCCGACGTGGCCGGAGCCGGAGTCGCCCCAGCCGGGTGCGGGGATGTAGACGCCGTCGAGGTAGCGCACCGGCTGGTAGCCGATCGGGCCCATCCGGGGGCGCTGGATCGGCCCGAACCAGGAGACCTCGCCGGTCTTCCCGGCCGGGTAGCGCAGCACGTCCATCGCGTGCTGCCCCGTCTCGCCCGCGATGAACGCGTCGTCCAGCCAACTGGCGTCGGCGGTGACCCAGTCGGTCCGGTCGCCCTGGGCGGGGGTGGTGAGCTGGTTGCCGACCACCCAGCCGCGCCAGACGTCGGGGCGGAACTCCATCGCCTTGCCCTGGCGGTGGTTGCGGAAGGAGACGTCCACCTTTCCGAGGTCGTGCCGGCTGACGCGCCAGGTCGGGTCCGCCGGGACGGCGCCGGACCAGTGGTGCACCACGTCGTAGAGGTAGTCGGTGGTGGGGTTCGAGGTGACCTTCAGCTTGACCGGTCCGCGCCCGAGCGCGCTGATCAGGTCGGCACCCTGGTCGGCGTCGAGGGTCGCCACCGTCAGCGGCGCCGGGCTCTCCGGGCTCCACGGGGACTCGTCCCACGGCTGGAGCCGGCCGGTGCCGTCGTTGACGACGACGAGCACCTGCGCGCCCGCCGCCGCGGCGGCCTCGGCCTGGGCCTGGATCGAGGACGGGTTGTCGCCCCGCACCACGACGGCCTTTCCGCGTACGTGCGTACGGGCAAGCTCGGCGGTGGTGCCCTCACCGGCGTAGACCGCGGTGAGCGTCCGGGTGCCGGCGGGCAGCGGCTTGGCTCCGCGCTTGACCAGCGGGTCGGCGTAGGTCTTGGTGGCCGTCCCGATGGTCAGCGCCGGCTGCTCCAGGCGGAAGCGGGCACCGAACTCGAACTCGCCGTCGGTGACCTTCTTGCCGGTCGGGAGCGCCCAGATGCTGTCGTAGGTCGCGTTGGGCAGCATGGACGACTCGACCAGGCTGTCGCCGAAGGACCGGTGGACGTCCAGGCGCGGTGCGACGGCGGTGGTCTGCTGCGGGGCGCGCGCCAGGATCCGGCGCATCTTGCGGCCGTCGAGGGTGACGGACCGGTCCTGGTCCAACTGCACGTCGTTGAAGGCGAGGAGCGCCATGCCGAGCGAGTGCGGGCCGCCCGCACCCCGGACGTCCGCGGTGAGCCAGCCGCTGTAGGTGCCGACGGGCAGCCGCGCGGTGCCGGTGCCCGACTCGTCGAGGTCGATCGTCGTGAAGAGGCCCTTGGCGGTGAGCATGACCCGGCCGGCCAGCGGCTTGCCCGACCGGTCCTTGGCGGTGACGGTCAGGCTCTGCCGGCGGCCCTCCTTGGCGGCGCCGATCAGGGTCTTGGCGCGGACCGTTCCGGTGCCGTCCGTGCCGGTGACCATGCCGCTGAGCGACTGGTCGAGCGGCAGCCGGTCCAGCTCGGCGCTCAGGGAGACCGAGGCCGTACCGTGCGCCGGGACGGTGACCTTGTCCTCGGAGAGCGTGAACAGCCCGGCCGGGGCCTTCGAGTCGATCGCCAGGTTCAGGGCGACCGGTGCGTCGCCGGTGTTGGTGTAGGTGACCTTCTGGACGTCCGTCTCGCCCGGCGTCTGGGGCCAGGCGTGGAAGCCGGAGAAGGCGCTGACGGTCGCGAAGACCGAGGTGTGGACGGCGGCCGGTGCGTCCAGGCGGCCGGCACCCGCCTCGTACGGGGAGTACGCCGGGGTGGCCTTGGAGCTGCTGACCAGCGCCTCCTTCAACTGCGGGCCGGTCCAGTCCGGGTGGGCGGCGGCCAGCAGCGCGGCGGCGCCGGCCACGTGCGGGGTCGCCATCGAGGTGCCGCTCATCGTGGTGTAGTAGCCCGAGCCCCGCTTGTAGTGGGAACGGGCCGCCAGGATGTCGACACCGGGCGCGGTGATCTCCGGCTTCAGGCCGGCGTCGCCGTCACGCGGGCCGGTGCTGGAGAAGTCGGCGAGGTGGTCCGCGGAGTCCACGGCGCCCACGGTCAGCGCGGAGTCCGCGGCACCGGGGCTGCCGATGGTGTGCGGTCCGCTGTTGCCCGCCGCGATGACGAACAGCGCGCCGGTCTCGCGGCTGAGCCGGTCGACCGCCTGGCTCATGGGGTCGGTGTGGTCACCGGAACCGCCCAGGCTCATGCTGATGATCCTGGCCTGCTGGTCGCGGGCGGCCCATTCCATGCCCGCGATGATCCAGGACTCCTGGCCGCTGCCCTCGCTGTTGAGCACCTTGCCGATGTCCAGGCGGACACCTGGGGCGACGCCCCGCTCCTTCCCGTCGGAGGCGCTGCCGGTGCCCGCGATCGTCGAGGCGACGTGGGTGCCGTGACCCTGGTAGTCCAGGGTGTCCGGCTCGTCGGGGATGAAGCTGGCGCTGTCGGCGATCCGGTCGACGAGGTCGGGGTGTTCGGCGTCGACCCCGGTGTCGAGCACCGCGACCTTGACGCCCTCGCCGGTGTTGCCCTCCGCCCAGACCTTGTCCGCGCCGATCTGGGCGGTCGAGTCGGCCAGGTCGGCCTGCACCTTGCCGTCGAGCCAGACCTTGGCGACACCGCCCGCGAGGGTCGGCTTAGCCGAACGGGCCTCCGCCGCACCGGCACCGCCGGTCAGCGCCGACCAGAACGCCGGCGCCTGCGCCCGGTTCTGGGCGAGTGACGCGCCCTGGATGCTGTCCAGCCGGCGGACGTCGGTCGAACCCGCCATCTTCGGCCGGGTGCGGGACTTGGCGGCGGCGTCGGTGTAGCTCACGATGAGCGGCAGCCGGGACGAGTGCGCGTCGTCGTAACCGTCGGCGATCAGCCGCGTCACGTTGAACAGCTGCTCGTCCAGCTTCCCGGCGCTGACGTAGGGCAGGACGGCGTCGGGGTAGACGTACGTCGCCCCGTCGACGACCGCCCGGTGGAAACCGGTGGTCGTGCCGCCGGCGCCCTGGAAGGACCGGATGACGGTGCCGTCGGCGGCGGTGCCGATGGTGACCTTGTCGCCGGTGATGAGGGTGACGGTGTGCGTTCCGCCGTTGCCGGGTGGCCGTTGTGCGGCGCCGGCGGCGGGCCCGCGACCGGCGTGGTCCGCGGATACGGCGGCCGTGGCCGGTATGACCCCGAGTGCCAGGGCGGCGACCACGCCGAGCGCGATCGCCCCGGACCTGGGCCGGGGGATGTGAACCGTGGGCAAGGAAACTCCTCAAGCCATGTGAAGAGTGGACGGCCATTGATCTTCGAGGCGGTCATGTCCCCGCTCAAGGGTTCCGCGGCGTCGCTCTTGTGCCATGGCACAGTTGTGTCATCGCAGGTCCGCCCGAACGCCGTCGAGTGGCGTCGAGTGGCGACAAGACCCGCTATGACCGGGCGTTCGGGCACACGGGGAAACCTTGGTGCGGCCGGGAGGCCCGGGCGGGCAGCATGGTGCGGTGCCGGATCTGCTGTGGGACGACGTCCGCGACTTCTTCGACCCCGAGCTGATGGGGTCCCTTCCGGACGTGTGCGTGCCCGGCACCACGGCCGGCGACTGGCAGGCGGTGTTCGACCTCGTCCGCTCACGCGGCTGGGCGTGGACGTACGAGCAGGACGGAGTCCTCGGGCCGCTGCCACGGGCTGCGGATCTGTCGGAGCGTCAGAGTGATGCGGGGACACCGACGTTGGCCGTCTCGCCGGTCCCGGGTGTGACCGCGATATTCCGGATGTACTCGGCCGCGGAGGTCGACTTCGACGTGGACCTGCGCGAGTTGCGGGGCCAGAGGGGCGTGGACGTCCTGTGCGCCTTCCTCAGGGCCGTCGGCCGTCGGCTCGGCAAGGCGGTGCTCATGTCCGCCGAAGGGGACCACGGGCACCCGGTGCTGGGTTTCGACCCCGCGGTCGGCCGTGTGGTGGTCGTGGATGACGCAGCGCCAAACCGGCTGCTGCGCATCTGACATCGGGCCTCACCAGTCGCGGGCCGCCGCCAGGAGCCGTTCGCGTACGGCGGTGACCGGCGCGCGCCCGGGGGCGCCGGCCCGCGTGACCAGGAAGCCGGTGTTGATCGGCGGATCCTGCGGCGTCAGCAACTCCACCAGCGCGCCGGACGCCAGCTCCGCCTCGCACAGGTAGCGGGGGAGCACCGTCGCGCCCGCGCCGGCGACGACGGCGGCGAGCACGCCGCGCAGGTCCGGGACGACGACGGCGGGCCGGGCGCTCAGCCGGGTACGGAAGACGTGGCGCCAGTACCGGCGCAGGATCGGCAGGTCCTCGGCGTACGCCACCAGCGGAACCCCGTGCAGCGGGCCGGGGTCGTCGCAGGTGAGCCGCCCGAGCCCGGCCGCCCACTCCGGCGACGTCACCAGCACGAACTCCTCGTCCATCAGCGGCACCGCGGCCAGCGACCGGCCGCGCGGCCGCACCGCCGACAGGACGAGGTCGAAGCGGCCGGTGTGCAGGCCCTCGAGCAGTTCCTCGGCCAGGCCGGTCGTGACGCGCAGCAGGACGCCGCGCGCCGCCAGCGGCGCGAGGACGGGGAGCGCCCGCACCGACACCATCTCCGCCGGGCCCGCCAGGTGCACCGGTTCCTGGGGCGTCTCCGGTCCCGGCCGGCCGCGGCCGGCGACCTCGGCCAGCGCGTCCAGCGGCCCGGCGATCTGCCCGGCCAGTTCGTCGGCCACGGAGGTGGCGGCCACACCGCGCGGAAGCCGCTCGAAGAGCTGCCGGCCGAGCTGCTGCTCCAGGGCGCGCACCTGCGCGGTCACCGTCGGCTGCGAGATGCCCAGCATCCGGGCCGCCGTGGTGAGCGACCGGGCCCGGTGGACCGCCAGGAACGTGCGCAGCAGCCCCAGGTCCAGGGGGCCGCCGGGGACGGCCGCACTGCCATCGGGATTCTGATGAACCATGTCGACGATCCTATTGGCCTGCCGATGGACAGGCGACCTAGGGTCGGGCACGTTCCACCGCCGGCCGACCGGCGGTCACCAGGCCAGAAAGGTGAACGACATGGCCACGATCCTCATCACCGGCGCTTCCGACGGGCTCGGCCGCGCCCTGGCGGAGGACCTCGCCGCGGACGGCGGGCACACCCTGCTGCTGCACGGCCGCGACCCCGAGCGGCTCGCCGAGGTCGCCGCGGCCACCGGGGGCGAACCGCACCGGGCCGACCTCTCCTCGCTCGCCGAGGTCCGGCGCCTGGCCGCCGCCGTCGCCGCCCGGCACGACCGGCTGGACGTGCTCGTCAACAACGCCGGCGTCGGCTTCCACGCGGAGGGCACCCGGCGGCAGACCTCAGCCGACGGGCACGAACTGCGCCTCGCCGTCAACTACCTGGCACCGCTCGTGCTGACCCGGGAACTCCTGCCGCTGCTCCGCCGCGCGGCGCCAGCCCGCATCGTGAACGTCGCCTCCATAGGCCAGCAGCCGCTCGACCTCGACGATCCCCAACTCACCCGTGAGTACACCGACGTCGCCGCCTACTGCCGCTCCAAGCTGGCGCTCATCTGCCACAGCCTCGACCTCGCCGGGGAAATCGCCGGCACCGGCGTCACCGTCAACAGCGTGCACCCGGCGAGCTACATGCCCACCACCATGTCCCGGCGGTCGGGCATGGACGTCGTCGACACCCTGGAGCAGGGCGTCGCGGCCACCCGGCGCCTTGTCGACGCGCCCGAGCTGGCGGAGGTCACCGGCCGGTACTTCGAAGGGGAGAAGGACGCCCGGGCGGCCGCCGAGGCGTACGACCCGGAGTACCGCCGGCGTCTCGCCGAGGTGACCGCGTCGCTGCTGTGACCGGGGGCCCCGCGCCCCGCACGGGCAGCCCCGGGGAACTGGCTCAGCGGCCGCGTCCGCGCCGCGCAGGTGGTTTCGACCACCGTCCCACGGGCACGCGGCCGGTGAGAGGTCGTGGAGGTGCCGGGATGAGCGCCGCAGAGAAGACCAAGGCGAAGATGGAGCAGGTCGTCGGGAAGACCGTGCGGAAGGCGGCCCACGCGATGCACAAGGAGAAGCTCGCCGCGAAGGGCGCCGCTCTGGAGACGCGCGGGAAGATGCGGGGCGCGAAGGAGAGCACCAAGGACGTCTTCAAGCACTGACCCCGCCGGCTCCGCACCCACGGGCGGCCGTCCGCGCCGGGGTCGTGACCAGGTCGTGCCGTCCGGCCGGGTGTGGGACGCTCGAATCATGATTCCGGCGAACACGACGGGCGCCGGCGGCACCACGGTGTACTACGGCGACCCGGACAGCGCCCATGACCTCCAGGTGTTCCTCGAACTGCGGGACCGCCCCAGCCACACCATGGCGGAGAACCTGCTCGGCACCATGCGGAGGACCGCCGACGAGGGCGGCACGGTCCTGAAGTTCCACTTCGCGGCGGAGATCGACGACACCGTGGGCGGCATCGGCTCCCAGCGCGGACTGAGCGCCCTCGCCGCGGCGAGCGACACGGGGCAGCGGCAGTTCATGGACTACCTGGCGGTGCTCCTTCGTGAGCAGCCGTTCCCGCCGGTGAACGACCGCTACGCCGAGACCCCGGTGCTGCTGTCGCTGGCCAGCCGGGTCGAGGCCCTGAGGTCCGCCGACTTCGACCGCAAGGTCACGGACGGCACCTACCTGAGCTGGGCCGGGGACGCGGTCGGCGGGTTCCGCTCCTTCGGCGTCGTGGGGACGCCCGTCGTCCAGTACGACGACGAGGTCGTTCCCGTGGTGTCGTTCGAGGGCGGCTCGGCGATCACCGCGCAGGAGTTCCTGGACCGTCTCCCGCGCTGAGCGCGGCCGCCAGGAAACGCTCCCGGTCGACGACGGCGCGGTCGATCTCGCCCGTCGCGACGAGCCGGCCCGCGTCGTCCACGGCCCTTACGCGGAAGGTGAGGCGGCCGCCGGTGGGGGAGGGGGGAGGGTCCGCGGAGACGTCGACCTTGCCGCCGACCGGCGTGGCGCGGACGTGCTCGACGCGCAGCGCCGTCCCCACCGTCGTCTGGCCCGCCGCGGTGAAGGGCGCCGCCGCGTGCACCGTCTCCGCCTCCATCCAGGCGATCAACTGCGGCGTGGACAGTACGGGTACGTCTCCGCTGCCCACCGTCGTCGCGGTGTCGGCCTCGGTCACTACGTGGCGCATGCCACCACGCTAGCGCGCCCTCCCGGCACCGGGAGACGATCCGCGCCGCCGAGGCGATCCGTCGACGCATGTGGTGCCCGGGGGCGATCCGGGGCCGCTCGGCAGGAACCGGAAGCGACCGCCTAGCGCCCTGAGGATCCCGAGGACCCCTCGGAGTCCAGCCAGTCGGCGAGCACCGCGGCCTCACTGTGGTCGGCGTCCTTGGTGGCGGTGAGCAAGGTGACCTTGCCGTCCCCGGCGAGGTCGCGCAGGTGCTCGACGGCCGGCCGGTGATCGGCGTCCTCCAGCTCGGCGAGGTACCGGTCGCGGAACTCGGGGAAGCGCTCGGTGTCGTGGTGGTACCAGCGGCGCAGGTCCGCCGACGGCGCCACGTCGCGGAGCCAGGCGTCCAGGTGAGCCCGTTCCTTGCTGACACCCCGGGGCCACAGCCGGTCGACGAGCACGCGCTTGCCCTCCTGCGGCGAGGCGTCCTCGTAGATCCGCCGGTAGCCGAACCGTCCGGCCATGGCCGTCGCCGCCTTCCCGGTGCCGCCGTACCCCGCGATCTTCACTCTACCGGCGGTGCGCCGCCGCGGCCCGGCTCAGCCGGCCTGGTCCAGCTGCTGCTCCGACCAGATGATCTTCCCCCGTGCGGTGGGCCGGCTGCCCCAGCGGGTGGACAGCTGCGCCACCAGGAAGAGGCCGCGCCCGCCCTCGTCGAAGGTGCGCGCCCGGCGCAGGTGGGGGGCCGCGTTGCTGCCGTCGGTGACCTCGCAGATGAGGGAACGGTCCTTGACGAGCCGCAGGCGGATGGGGGCGCGGCCGTGCCGCAGGGCGTTGGTGACCAGTTCGCTGACGATGAGCTCGGTGGCGAAGGCCCGGTCCTCCAGTCCCCAGTCGGCGAGCTTCGCGTTCACCTCGTCGCGCACCCTCGCGACGGCGGCGGGCTCGGCCGGCACGTCCCAGTGCGCGACGTCGGCGGCGTCCAATGCGCGCGGGCGTGCGACGAGGAGCGCGGCGTCGTCACTGCCGCCCTCGGGGAGCAGGGTGTCCATGATGTCCTGGCAGACCGCCGTGATCGAGGACGTCGCCGCGGCCAGGGACGCCTGGAGCCTGGCGATCCCCTCGTCGATGTCCCGCTGCCGTGACTTGACCAGTCCGTCGGTGAACAGGACGAGCATGCAGTCCTCGGGCAGGGTGATCTCGACCGACTCGAAGGGGAGCCCGCCCAGCCCCAGCGGCGGTCCCTCGGGGAGTTCCACCCGGTGGCTGGTGCCGTCCGCCAGCACCAGCAGGGGTTCCACGTGGGCGGCCCGGGCCATCCGGCACCGGCGCGAGACGGGGTCGTACACCGCGTAGAGGACCGAGGCCCCGACCTCCGGATCGGGGGCGTCGGCCGCTCTCTCCTGGTCCAGCCGGTTCACGATGTCGTCGAGGCCGGTGAGCAGTTCCTCAGGGGGGAGGTCGACGTCGGCGAGGGTGCGGACGACCGAGCGCAGACGGCCCATCGTCGCGGCCGCCCGCACGCCGTGTCCCACGACGTCGCCCATGACCAGGGCGACGCGGGCGCCGGACAGCGGGATCACGTCGAACCAGTCGCCGCCCACCCCCGCGGCGAGGTCGGCGGGACGGTAGCCGTAGGCGGCGTCGACCGCGTTCTGGACGGGCGGCTCCCGGGGCAGCAGGCTCTGCTGCAGCGTCAGGGCCGTGCTGTGCTCGCGCTGGAAGTTGCGGGCGTTGTCGATGGACATGGCCGTCGTGGCGGCGAGTTCCTCGGCGAGCAGCAGGTCGTCGGCGTCGAACCCGGGCCCGCGGCGCAGGAACGTCACCACGCCGAGGGTGCTGCCCCGGGCGGTCAGCGGGGCGCAGATGGCTCCGCCGCGCGCGTTCCGGTCGAAGCCGCCCTCCAGCTCGGCCCAGATCGCGGCCTCGTGCGGCAGGTCGACCCGTACGGCCCGGCGCTCGGACAGGGCGCGGCCGGGCAGCGACCGCCGGTCCACGACGTGCCAGCCGGGGGTGTCGCCGGGCCCCTCGCAGGGGAAGCGGTCCAGCCGGGGGAGTGGCCACTCACGGCCGCTCGCGGCCGCGAGCCGGACCTCCACCGGGTCGCGGGAGGTCGTGCCGCCCCCGAGTGCCTGGGGCAGCAGGTGCACCATGGCGACGTCGGCGAGGTCGGGCACCGCGAGGTCGGTGAGCTCATGGGCCGTGCTGCCGACGTCGAGGGAGAGCCCGATGCTCCGGCGGGCGTCGTTGAGCAGGATCAGCCGACGGCGGGCCCAGTACTCCGCGGAGTTGTCCCGCGCCATGGAGCACAGTGCCACCACCGTGCCGCTCTCGTCCTGGAGGGGGTCCACGTGGATGGCCCATTGGCGGGGCCGCTTCTCCGCGGGCACCTGCTCGTGGGTGACGACGTACTGTGTGGTGCCGGTGTCACGGGCGCGGCGCAGCGCCTCCTCGACGGCGAAGTGCTGGCTGTCGGGGGTGAGGATCTCGGTGAGCCGGCGCCCGCGCATGGCGTCGACCTCGGCGTCGAACAGCCGGACCGTGCGCTCGTTGGCCCACAGCAGGCGCAGGCCGGGGGACCACACGACGATCGCCGCGGACGACTGGGACCAGGCGCGCTCCAGCATGGCGACGGTGCGGTCGGCCTCGTCGTCGCCGTCCTCGCCCGCCGCCGGGCCGGGCGGCCCGCTGACGAACCACACGGTGGAACGGCCGTCCGCGGACGCCGGCCGGATCATGACGTCCGCCTCGACCCTTCGCCCGGCCTTGTCCCGGAGCACCGTCCGGTCCGCCCAGCGGCGGGCGGCCAGGCCCGCCGCCAGGGTCCGGCGCGCGTCGGTGTCGACGAGGTCCAGCGCGGGCCGGCCGATCACCTCGTCGCGGCGGTAGCCGAGGATGCTCTCGGCTCCGGCGCTCCATCCGTCGACGCGGCCCGCCGGGTCGACGGAGATGACGGCGCCTTGGTGCGCCGCCGGTCCTCCGTGTGCGTCCCCCGGTTCCGCTGCGTGCATGTCGGGATCGTCTCGTCCATGGCCGTGTGTGGGGGCGGCTCGCCTCCCCAGGGGGAAACTGCCGCGTAGTGCGGCAGATTCCCCCGATCGCCGAGCCCTACACGGCGGGCGCGGTGACCGGGGGTGCGGACGGGGCGCCCGTGGCGTGGACCGTGCCGGACCGTCGTGACCGGAGCGTCGTGCCCGGCCGCCGCCCGTGGCGACCGGATCAGGCCTGGCCGGCGGCGGTGCGGGTGTCGCCGTGGGCCTGCTCGATGCGCCGGGCGGCGTCCTCCGCGGTGCTGCCGGTGAGCAGCATGACGATGGCGGTCTTGGCGTGGCCGCCCGCGGCGTCCAGGGCCTCGGCCGCGGTGTCGGGGTCGGCGCCGGTCGCCTGGACGACCATGCGCCGTGCCCGGTCGACGAGCTTCTTGTTGGTGGCCCGCACGTCCACCATGAGGTTCCCGTAGACCTTGCCGAGGCGGACCATCGACGCGGTGGAGAGCATGTTGCAGACCATCTTCTCGGCGGTGCCGCCCTTGAGCCGGGTGGAGCCGGTGAGGATCTCCGGGCCGGTGGGCACCTCGATCGGGATGTCGGCGTAGCGGCTGACGAGGGCGTCGCTGTTGCAGGCCACCGAGACGGTCACGGCACCGCGCTTCGCGGCGTGCTGGAGGCCGCCGATGACGTACGGGGTACGGCCGCTCGCGGCGAGGCCGACGACGGTGTCCCGCTCGTTGATGCCGATCTCGTCGAGGTCGGCGACGGCCCGGGCGGGCTCGTCCTCGGCGCCCTCGACCGCGACGATGAAGGCGCCGGGGCCACCGGAGAGCAGGCCCACGACCTGCTCGGGCGCGGTGCCGAAGGTCGGCGGGCACTCCACGGCGTCGAGCAGGCCGATGCGGCCGCTGGTGCCGGCGCCGAGGTAGACCAGCCGGCCGCCGCGGCGCAGGGACTCGGTGATCGCCTCGACGGCGGTGCCGATCTCGGGGAGGGCCTCGCGGACGGCGAGGGCGACGGTCTGGTCCTCGGCGTTCATCACGGTCAGGAGCTCGGAGACCGGCATGCGGTCCAGTTCGGCGGTCCGCTCGTTGCGGGTCTCGGTGCCGAGTGTGCTGAGGTCCACGGCGCGGTCGTCCTTTCGGTGGTGCTGGTGGTGCGGGGGTGTGGTGCGGGGCCGGCGGTCAGTCTTCGGCCGGTGTGCGGCGCTGGGGCTGCGGGCGCCTGCGGCGTTGCACGGCCCCGTAGGTCTTCTGCAGCGCCGCGGTCGTGGCGTCGTAGGAGCGCTGGGCGACGCCGACGAACAGGCAGTCGATCACGGCGAGCTGGGCGATCCGGCTGACGGTGGCGCCGGAGCGGAAGGGGGTCTCGCGGGCGCAGGTGGCGAGCACCAGGTCGGCGCTGTCGGCCAGGGTGGAGCCCGGGACGTTGGTCAGGGCGATGGTGGTGGCGCCGCGTTCCGCGGCGGCCTGCAGGGGCTCGACGGTGTCCTCGGTCTCCCCGGAGTGGGAGATCGCCAGGGCCACGTCGCCGGGGCCGAGGAGGGCGGTGGCGGTCAGGGCCGCGTGGCGGTCCGTCCAGATGAACGCCATGTGCCCGATGCGGTGCAGCTTCTGGTGCAGGTCCTGGCCGACGAAGGCGCTGGCGCCGATGCCGAAGATGTCCACGCGCCGGGCGCCCGCGACGGCGTCGACGGCCCGGCCGAGCGCCTCGACGTCCAGCGCGGCCCCGGAGTCCTCCAGGGCGCGGACCTCGTTGTAGACGATCTTGTGGACGATCTGTTCGAGGGTGTCGGTGGCGCTGATGTCGGTGCCCGGGGTCGGGCGCTCGCCGCCGAGGGCGTGCTCGCGGGCGGCGGCCGCGGCCAGCGCGAGCCGCAGTTGCGGGTAGTTGCCCAGCTTCATGGTCCGGCAGAAGCGCATCACGGTGGCGACCGAGGTGCTGGCCCGCTCGGCGAGGGCGCTGATGGACAGCTCCGACGCCTGGGCCGGATCGGCCAGGACGGCCTCCGCCACCCGCCGCTCGGAGGGCGCCAGGCCGGGCATGGCCGCGCGGACCCGGGCCAGGATGTCGCCGCCGGAGGCGGTCTCCTGTGCCGGCGGCGCGGAGGCGGGGGTCGGGTCCTGGGAGGCCATGGATGGGTTCCCTCCTGAGTGGGTGGCGTCAGCGTAACCACGTCCCGTCGGCTGCGTCAAAAATTTACGTGATGCATTTCGTGAAGTTACTTATTGACATACGGAGGTCTGCCTTCCGATACTCGCTGCACCGCGATCCGCACCGGTCACCGCCGACCGTGACCACCCGAGGTGCCGGATCCCGTACGACACGAGGGCGTGCCGCATGACAGCAGCAGTGGCTGTGGACCTGGGGAAGACGGGCTGCCGTGCCGTGCTCGTCGGCACGGACGGCACCGCCGGCCCCGTCCACGAGGTCCCGGGGGCACCCGGGCTCGCTGCCGAGGGCGGTGTCGAGGCCGCGCGTGCCGCGGTGCGCGCCGCCGTCCTGCCGCTGATCGAGGGGCACGCCCCCGGCCGGCTCGCCGCCGTCTGCGTCGGCGCCGCCGGAGCGGCCGCGGCCCCCGAGGCCGCCCGCACCCTGGCAGGACTGCTGCTGCGGGACCTGCCCGCCGACGAGGTCGCCGTCACCAGCGACGCCGTCACCGCCCACGCGGGCGCCCTCGGCGGCCGTACGGGCGTGGTGCTGGCCATCGGCACCGGGTCGGTCGCCATCGGCATCGGCGAGGACGGCTCGTACGCCCGCGTCGACGGCTGGGGCCCCTGGCTCGGCGACGAGGGCAGCGGCGCGTGGATCGGGGTGACCGGCCTGCGGGCCGCACTGCGCGCCCACGACGGCCGCGGCCAGGCCACCGCCCTGCTGGCCGCCGCCACCCGGCGCTTCGGCGACCCGGACACCCTGCCCGCGGCACTCGCCGCCGGCGGCAACCCCGCCCGCACCGCGGCCTCCTTCGCCCCGGACGTGGCCGCGGCGGCCGCCGCCGGCGACCCCGTCGCCGGGGAGATCGTCCGGGACGCCGCCACCGCACTCGGCGAGGCCGTCCTCGCCGCCGCCGCCCGGATCGGCGGCGAGGTCCTGCCCGTCACCGTCACCGGCGGGCTGACCGGCCTCGGTGAACCGCTCATGGCGCCGCTGCGCGCGGCGCTCGAGGCCTCCCCGCGACCGCTGGACCCGCGGCCCCCGCTCGGGGACCCGCTGGACGGCGCGCGCCTGCTGGCACGGGACGCCACCGTGCCGCACGAACCCCACGTCGTCCGAGTCCGCCGGACGACGTCACCCACTGTCCCCACCGCGCCGGTGATCCCGCCGGCTGTTGCTTAGGAGCGAGCGTGCGTCAACTCGACCTCGTCGTGATCGTCGTCTACCTGGTCGCGATCGCCTGGATCGGACTGCGACTGGCCGGACGGCAGAAGACGGCGAAGGACTACTTCGTCGGCGAAGGGCACATGCCCTGGTGGACCGTCTCCTTCTCCGTGGTGGCCACCGAGACCAGCGTGCTGACCGTCATCAGCGT
Source organism: Streptomyces sp. NPDC005722 (assembly GCF_040630935.1). Classification (NCBI taxonomy): domain Bacteria; kingdom Bacillati; phylum Actinomycetota; class Actinomycetes; order Kitasatosporales; family Streptomycetaceae; genus Streptomyces; species Streptomyces sp. NPDC005722. Next base: position 1,438 of record NZ_JBEXYN010000048.1, on the reverse strand, counting down.
GCCCGGCGGTGCCTACAGCGGGCAGGGCTTCGGCAACGTCGAACTCGCCCTCGGCTACGTCATCGGCCGCGTGGTCGTCGCCACCGTGCTGATCCCCCTGTACAAGCGCGGCGGGTTCGTCAGCGCCTACCAGTACCTGGGCAACAGATTCGGGTTGAAGCTGCAAGGGCTCGCCTCGGTGACCTTCGTCTTCACCCGCCTCCTCGCCGAGGGCGTCCGCCTGTTCGCCTCCGCGATCCCGATCAAGCTGCTGCTCGACGAGTTCGGCGTGAACGCGAGCTACCGCGTGATCATCATCGTCCTCACGCTGATCACCGTCGTCTACACCTACCTCGGCGGCATCAAGGCGGTCATCTGGACCGACGCCATCCAGATGGGCCTCTACCTCGGTGGCGCCATCCTCGCCATCGCCGTGCTCTCCGGCCACGTCGGCACCAGCGGCTTCTCCGACGCCCTGCACTCGGGCCACTTCAAGCTGTTCGACACCAACTTCGACCTCGCGCACATCCTCACCAGCCCGTTCGCCCTGCCGACCGCGATCATCGGCGGCGCCATCTTCGCGATGGCCAGCCACGGTTCCGACCAGCTGATCGTCCAGCGCGTCCTGGCCACCCGCTCCCTGCGCGACGGCCAGAAGGCCATGATCGCCTCCGGCGTCTTCGTCACCCTCCAGTTCGCCGCCTTCTCGCTCGTCGGCGCGCTGCTGTGGTCGTACAACAAGGGCAAGAGCTTCGCCGACCTGGGCCTGCACAGCTCCGACAACCTCTACCCGAACTTCATCCTGCACGGGCTGCCCGTGGTGATCTCCGGCCTGCTCGTGGCCGGCATCCTCGGCGCCGCGATGGGCTCCCTGTCCTCCGCGCTGAACTCCATGTCCAACTCGACCGTCGCCGACATCATCCACAGCTTCTTCCGCAGCACCCCCTCGGAGGAGTCGCTGCTCAAGCTCGCCCGGGTGATGACGCTGGTCTGGGCCGTGCTCATGGCGGTCTTCGCCTGCGCCTTCAGCACCAGCACCGGCAACGTGTACATCACCGGGCTGACCATCGCGGGCTACACCTACGGCGCGCTGCTCGGCGCCTTCCTGCTCGGCCGGATCGTCAGGCGCGCCAACGAGGTCGACGCGGTCGTCGCGTTCCTGGTCACGGTCGGCGTGATGACCTACATCGTGCGCTCGGTGAAGATCGACGTCACCGTGGCGGGCGCGACGGTGCCGACCGCCATCGCCGCCCAGTGGCTGGTGCCGATCGGCGTGCTGATCACCCTGGTCATCGGCGGTGTGATGAGCCTGTTCCACAAGGCTCCCGAGGTCCGCGAGGTGCACGAGGTCGAGCTGACCGACGGCGGACCGGAGTCCGGCTCCGGACCGGGCCGCGTCGCGGCGGGCGCCGGCGCCTGACGAGGACTCCCGGGGTGGGGGCCGCCGACGGGCGGCCCC